>NZ_JADMOD010000010.1:0-116133 GCF_015558525.1 Anaeromassilibacillus sp. D41t1_190614_C2
ACGCTGCCGGGGCGCACTTTTAAGGTGACCCCATCCAGCGCTTTCACGCCAGGGAATACTTTGGTGATGTTGTTCATTTCAAGCACATATTCACCCATTCCATCAGTCCTCCTTCTTGCTAAAATTAAGCGGGGAACGGAAAGCGCTCGCTTTCGCGTTCCCCGTAGAACAACAATTTCTTTAAGAAATCAAAAGAAAGTGTACTGCGTTCGCGCTAAACTTAGGATATGTAATCCTGATAGTTGTCCTGCGTGACCTTTACATAGTCAATCCAGACATACTTGTCATCGGTTACCGGGTAGCCGATGTTCTCTTCGGTGACTTCCTTGCCCTGTGCAGCTGCAACTGCGATGTTCACGCTGGCGTTGCCCTGGCTGGTAGCATCGTTCAGAACGGTGCCGAGCAGGGAACCTTCCTTCATAGCTTCCAGAGCCGGAGCCGTTGCGTCAACGCCGACAACCGGGATATACTTGGAAGCATCGCCGGAGTTGTAGCCTTCTGCCTTCAGAGCTTCGATTGCGCCGAGAGCCATATCGTCGTTGTTGCAGAGAACAGCTTCGATCTTATCCAGGCTCTGGGAGGAGATGAATGCTGCCATCAAGTCGGTAGCCTTAACCTTATCCCACATAGCGGTGTCAGCAGCCAGCTGCTCAACCTTGAAGCCAGCCTCTTCGATTGCCTTCGGAGCATACTCGGAACGCAGGGTAGCGTCCTGGTGGCCAGGCTCGCCCTGGAGCATGACGTACTGGATGGTGCCGTCGCCGTTCTTATCTGCATCCGGATTCGCGGTGAAGTAGTCAGCGATGATCTCGCCGGACATCGTACCGGACTGCTCTGCCTTACAGCCAACATACCAAGCCTGGTCATAGGAATTCATGTCTTCCTCGGACGGCTGACGGTTCTGGAGAACGATCGGCAGGCCTGCGTCCTTCGCCTTGGTGATGATCGGGCCAGCAGCGGTCAGATCAACCGGGTTAACGATCAGAGCATTGACGCCCTTCGTGATGAAGGTATCAACCTGTTCGTTCTGGGTCGGCTGCTTGTTCTGGGAGTCCACGATATCGATGGTTGCGCCCAGCTCTGCTGCGCGAGCGGTCATGGTGTTACGAACACCGGTCATGAACGTATCGTCGAACTTGTACACGCAGGAACCGATGCTTACGTCAGAAGCGTCTGCCGCCGGCTCTTCTGCAGGCTCCTCGCCCTCATTGGTATCGGTGGAAGCGGTGTTGTCCGTAGCTCCACCGTCGGTGGAAGAAGTGCTGCCATCGTTGCCGCAGCCAACAGCAACAGAAGCCATCATCATGGCTGCCAGCATAAATGCTAATACCTTTTTCATACCTGAAAATCCTCCTACTTTCTTAGAATTTCTTCTTTCGGTTTAGCAACCCGCCCATCCTTGTGCATTTGCACAAATGCAGGTGGAATTGCGATTTACTATTAGTAAGTATAGCCTCCTCAAATCAAAAAATCTATATAAAATTCTTTGGTCTTCTATAAAATATCTTCGCTCTTTTGCTCGATTGTTTTTGTCAAACCACGACCACCTTTGTGAAAAAAGACAAAATCTCCCTGTGAATTTAGGGGAACATGCCTAATACTTGTCCCATGTTGGGGTTGTAGCCATGAAAAGCACAAGATGCAGGCCCGCCCCATTTGCAACCCGGAATTTTGCCGCACCTCCCCTTTTTGGGGGATATCCGCGGCTTCCCCCGCCCCTGCATACATCCCCAGCCTGCGGCATATAGATTCCTGTTGAAGGGGAGGCGAACGATATGGCGAACGATGCATTGATCCAAACGGCAGCTGCCCCGCTTTGGAAAGAGCCAAAGAAGGGGGCGGAGCGTGTGGATGAAGCCCTTTGCGGCGTTTCCGTAGAAATCTTGGAATCCAGCGGCATTTACCGCCGGGTGCGCACCTGCTATGGGTACGAAGGCTGGGCGGAAGAACCGGCCCTGTTTCCCCCGGCATCCCTTGAAGCATGGAAAGCCGCGCCAAAAGCCTTGGTCCGCGCGCCGTTTGCCGATGTCCAGGCGGAACCATCGGTGCAAGCGCCGGCTGTATGCACACTGCCGCGGGGCGCGCTGGTCCAACTGGACGCCCCAGCCGGCACGGGCAAATGGAGCCGGGTCCTTCTGCCAAACGGGGTCCCCGGCTTCCTTCCCGCGTCCGCCCTTACTAGGCCACACAGCGGCATGGGGCGCCGCAGCCAGGCGCGTTTCCGCTGTGATGTTGTCCGCGCGGCATGCTCCTATTTGGGCGCGCCTTACCGGTGGGGCGGCATGACACCGGCCGGAATCGATTGCTCGGGGCTCTGTTTCATGGCATATGCTTTGAACGGCGTCTGCATCTTCCGCGATGCGCGCCTAGAGCCAGGATATGCCATCCAGAAGATCCCCTACCGCCTCGTCAGGCCGGGGGACCTGCTCTATTTTCCAGGGCATGTCGCTATGTTTATCGGGAACGGCCGGTATATCCATGCGACCGCGGGGAACGGCTGCCACGGCGTGGTGGTCAACAGCCTGGACCCCCGGTCGCCACAATACCGCGCGGACCTTCCGCCAAAGCTGCTCGCAACCGGCAGCTTGTTCCCATAAAAAGATTTCCGGCCAGGGGAGAGGAAAAGCCCCTGGCCGGAAGCGCCGCGTTGAATAACTATTTTATTCAATATATTGAGGAAAAACACGAAAGCAAATCCATAACAGCCAACCTTCCACCGGCCCCTCCCAATAGCTGGTCCCGCTTCAGGCAAGCTATGACGCCTGGAACCCCTTGGTATTTGCGCCCTCTTAGCAGCAATTGGATCGGTCCTCCTGTGAGGGAACCCCCTCTGCATATTGCCGCTGTTTTCCGCGCACAATCATTCCCACGCATCAAAACTATTATTAGTATAAAAGATTCTTATGAAAAACGCAAGTGATTTTGCATAGAACGTTGGTCATATGTACCGATATGGTTTCGTTATTTCAACAAATACTTATTCGTCTGCAGAATAAATGAGGCTTCCCTCGGGGCGAGGCTGCGCATCCGCCGCGAAAAGGCGGTTGACGGTCTCTTCATCTGCCACCCCTGTGATCCGCAGGTTGTTGACATATTGGAAGTCCATAATCGACTGCTGGGTCCCTTCCCCGTACAGTCCCGTCGGCTGTACGAACAGATACCCCAGCTCCGCCAGACGCAGCTGCAAATTTTTCACCGCGTCGCCTTCGTCGCCAAGCTTCAGGGAATCGCCTTCCGGCTGTTCCGGGTCCGAGGTGACATCCCCGACCTCCATATCCGAATTGCCGCCGGTGGGCGTCTGGCTTTCGCCACCCTCCGGCTCCAGGGACGTGGTGCCCTCTGCCAGGGATGGGTAGACTGTGCCCGCCATAAAACTGACAGCGGAAATAACCCCGTTCCCCTGCCATTCCATCAAAGAGGGGTCCATCTCATAAACGCGCCCCTCCTGGACAGCAGTCAAATTCTTATATTGGTCCGTCTGGGTCAAGGTATCCTTGAGACCGGTCGGGCAGAAAATATACTGCGGCTGGACCATCAGCAGCGTTTCCACATCCATGTGGTTTCCCGCCCCGTCCGAAGCCGCATTGATCAGCCCGGCACATTCGATCAGTTTCCCCTCCAGTGTATCGCCCGTCACGACGCCGCCCTCGACATCGTAGAGGTAACAGACGGAAACCGGCGTATCCGTCTGGGGGATTTGGCGGCTGATGTCGTCAATCGTGCTAAAGATGCCCTCAGCGATCTTCTCCCCGCGTTCGTATCCCTTCACGCCGCCCATCATGCAGGAACCGACCTCCCGGTACAGGCGGGTAAAATCTTCGCGGCTGGTAGCGGGCGCAATGGTCACCACATCGATCCCCGCGTCGTTGAGCCCTTTTTTCTGTTCTTCACTGGGCGCGTCCTCCGTGAGGACCAGGTCTGCGCCAACCCCCAAAATCGACTGCGGGTCATCCAACGTCATATCCGGCAGCACCGACAGGTCCTCCTGGGTGCAGGCAGCGCCCTTGCCACAGAGTTGCATCTCGTAGCCGAGCGCCATAATGACCTCTGCCAAATTAGGGGACAGGACAACAACGCCCTTGGGTTCGTCCTGGATCGTCACTTCGTTTACCGTTACGGGGAAGTCCTGTTCCGCTACGCCGGAGCTGATATCGCCCTTCGGCCCACAGCCCACGCAAATACTCAGCACCAACAAAATCCCCAGCAATGCTGCCAGCGGTCTTTTCATCTTCGATCGGCCTCCTTCCGTCCGTCTCAGTCCAGCGGCTGTCCGCGCCGGATGCGCGCCTCCGCATCGTCGATATACTGTTTTGCACAGCGCGGCGACCGGCCGCTGCGGGCAATCGCCCAGCGCTCCGCGCCCGCTTTGATCTCCGGGAGATACTCGTCCAATTCCCTCTGGCGCGCCAGCTGCTCCACGATCTCCAGGAAATGCACCTTATCCGGCAGGGAGAATTGGATGGACAGGCCAAAGCGGTCCGCCAGGGACATGCTCTCCTGGATCGTATCCCCCAGATGGATTTCGTCCCCCTCGCGGTCCGAAAAGCTCTCCCGCAGGAGATGCCGGCGGTTCGAGGTGGCGTAAATCAGCGCATTTTCCGGACGGGCCGCCAGCCCGCCCTCCAGCACAGCCTTCAACGCCGCATAGGTATCGTCCTGCTGCGAGAAGGACAGGTCGTCGATAAAGATGATGAACTTCAGCGGTACGGCGGCAATCTGGTCCACCAGCGCCGGGAAATCCATCAGCGATTCCTTCGGGATCTCGATCACGCGCAATCCCTGCGGGTAGAATTCATTGAGCATGGCTTTGACCGTGGACGACTTGCCCGTGCCGCGGTCCCCATACAGCAGGCAGTTGTTGGCCGGCAAGCCCTGCAAAAAGGCCAGGGTGTTGTCGATGGCCAGCTTGCGTTGGATCTCATAGCCCTTGAGGTCCGCAAGGCGCTGCTGGTCCGGGTAGGCCACGGGCTGGATGCTGTGATTCCGCCAGATAAACGCGCGGTAACGCGCATACATGCCGCAGCCGTTGGAGCGGTAATATTCCGCCATCTTTGTGATGCAGTGGTCGAGGTCGCCGCCGAGCACGGCAACCGGCTCCCCTGTTTTCCATTCCGGCAGCTCCATCCCGGCGACGTCCTGCGCAAACGCGCTGTTTTCCCGGAGCTCCTGCGGCGTAATCGACGCGACCTGGCGGATGACCGCAAGATCCCGCCGGACCGCACGGCGCACGCCCTCCGGAAGCACGGCGGTGCCAGCCGCGGCCGCGAGCGAGAATGCATTTTCATCAAACAAGGCGGTCCCTGTGATGCACCCTGCAAGGTTTTCGCTGTATCCACGCATGCACAGCACATCGTAGAAATCGCCCCACGCATTCAAGAACGCTTCCAGGGAATCCCCCCGTGCCGCCCAAAGCAGCCGGTAGAACGCCTTTGGAACCGTCCGGTTTAAGATCCCTTTATACACAGAGAGCGAAGCCATTTCCATGGCCGCTTCCTTTACTCGATTTGCCAATGAAAAAACCCCTTTTCTACACAGCTGGTCCGCGGCTGCGCGGCCATTGCCCACGATGCGGATAACCCCCGTTTTTCCGTAAAATCTGCCCCGGAACAATTTGTAACAATACACAGTACATCATACCCTTTGCAAGGGGTTATGTCAAGTTCACGACATCGTTTGCCTTGCGAATCTATCCATTGTTTGTTACTATTATATATAAAAACAAATGGGGGCTGTCCGCTCCCATCCAAAGAAAGGCTGATCGCTATGAAACATTGGTGGAAACGGGCGGTTTATGCCTGTATTCTTTGCCTTTGCCTCTGCTGTACGGCGTGTTCTGCAAACAGCCAGCCCGATCCGGCGGTGCTCCTCCGGGAGACGCTTTCCCAGGTAAACGCCCTGGAAAGCTGCGAAAGCCGGTTTTCCAATGACTTGGAATTCAACGCGGGCACCGAACAGCAGACCTTCCATTCGGCGGTTTCGTCCGTCTATTTTGCAGACCCCTTCTGCCTAAAGAGCACCCAGGATACCGGGGCCGGCGCCCCTTCCGTCACCTATACGATGACCGAGGACGGCTTCTGCTGGTTTTACGCAGAAACCGAGGACGGCTGGCTCCGCACCCCGGCGGAAACGCTCAACACAACCCCTTCGGAACAGATCGAAATTTTGCGCCTGTTAAAGCAGGCCACTGACCCGCAATTTGTCCGCGAGGAGGAAGTCGAAGGTACCCCTGCTTATAAACTGGAGGTCACGTTCCCGGCGGACATCCTGCGCAGTTCCATTGAGGCGATTGTCTCCGCCAGCGGCATGGGGGACGGTTCCCAGACACTGGTGCAGGAACTTCTGGCGAGTACCCCCGCGGTGTACGGCTACTGTTACATTGGCAAGGACGACGGCCGCCTCCTGCGCATGGAGCTGGATACCACGGAAGCGCTCAACACCGTGTTCAGCAAGATCAGCGGCGACAGTGTGAAAGTTTCCATCTCCAAAAGCGTTTTGACAGGGGAACTGTTCAACTGCAATGCCGCCGCACCGGTCGAACTCCCGCCCGAGGCAGCTTCTGCGCAGACGGTGGAAGCCGCCGGATAACGATTTGCTGGAGCGTCCACGGATTGTAAACGGTTCCGATGTAAGAGAACCTAAAGACGGAAGCTGTGCGGGATCACCTCCCGCGCAGTTTCGGTCTTTCCGATTGTTTTCCATTTCCTATTAATAATAGAAACGG
The DNA here is from genome assembly GCF_015558525.1 of Anaeromassilibacillus sp. D41t1_190614_C2. Taxonomy (NCBI): domain Bacteria; kingdom Bacillati; phylum Bacillota; class Clostridia; order Eubacteriales; family Acutalibacteraceae; genus Anaeromassilibacillus; species Anaeromassilibacillus sp. D41t1_190614_C2. The sequence continues at coordinate 6,722 of NZ_JADMOD010000010.1, forward strand.
ACGAACTTGATGTTATAAAAATCACAGGCAAGGATATCATCCGTTTCCGTCTCGTTGATGAGGATAAAATTTGCCCCAACGGCCAAGAGAATCCCGGAGCGTGTAACAATGCTGTTGGTCCCGACCAAAAAATCCACCTGCACAGGACGCCCCACCTGGGTGCGCAAAAAACCATTCATATATTGAAGGCTTTCCGCAGGGATCGACTGCGGCTGTGTCATGGACGTAATCGGCGCAAGGGAACCTCCGGTCGCGCCGCTCTGCGCAACGGCGCTGCTCTGTGTTTGTGTCCCCTGTGTGCCATTCGCATTTTGCCAAATGTTTGTTAACGGGGGCCACATAGCGTTCCGGTTTTCTTCTGCGTAATCCCGCAGGGGGCTGTTCCCGGCATTTTGCAATTGTTGCCTCTGCCTCTCCTTTTGGTACGGGTTCATCAAATTGTATGAGGCGATCTCCTCCAATGTGGGGAGATTGGGGTTGACCCGGACATTCGTAAATGCGGAGACGTCGGGCGACGCCCCTGCGCAGCCCGCCCCCATGCATGGCGTGTTCGTGTTAGACATCTCCTGATTTTGTGCAAATGTTCCTGTATCCATAAGTGAAACCCTCCTACCGACAAAATAGCCTAAGTCGTTGCATATTTCTGTGTGGGCGTATAAAAACAATGGTTATTGACCCGGTTGAACAGGACGCCGATCCCGCCGGGTGGGAAATACGTTGGGCACTCTGCGCTATAGGGATTAAAGAAGAACAAGCTTTCCCCCACGGCGTTCAAGGTATTGCCTGCCAACGCCCAGTCTGCGATCTCATAGTGGATATCCTCCGGGTCCATATTCCACACATTTTGCGGATTATACCTGCCGTTTACGGAATCCCGCATACAGACAAACTGCCCCTGCTGTTCCATAATGCTGCGGACGTCGCCGCCTTGGCTGACCCGGAAGAACTCGCCGTAAGGCACTCGCGCACGGTTCACAATGACGGATGCTACTGCCCGCATACCGTCCTCCCCTTCCCCGCCCGCCTCACATTGAATCAGCCGCGCCAAAAGTTCGCGATCCGTATAAGCCATACTCATCACCTGATTTTTAGAATTGTCTTAAAGCATCCTATGCCCTTCGCCCACCCCGTGGCACAGCTTTTCCCGCGCTGGATGCAGAATATTTCGCCATAACTACTGGAATCCCGCAAAATCTCTTGACTTTTTTCCCTCTCTTCTTTAAAATGTAAGTATTCGCCCTGTGGATGGACGATTTACAATGGAATATGGAAGCGTATCGAAGTGGTCATAACGGGCCTGACTCGAAATCAGGTAGACGGCAACGTCTCGTGGGTTCGAATCCCACCGCTTCCGCCAGGCTGAGCCTGGACGCAATTCGCGTCCAGGACTCGGCTTTTTCTTTTGCCTTGCCGCTCGCGTTTATAGCGGGTATCTTTTCGATAATATAAATCCAGCAGTAAACCGCACCTCACTTTGTGGGGTGTAGTTTTTTATTTCCAAGGAGCAATCCCTTTTTCCCTCCCCTGCGGCGGACCACGCCCGCAACCCGCATCTTTTGTGTGGAGAGAACCCGGTATAATCCATGTGCATTACCATACCAATGGATCAATCTCTTTTATTTACAGTTGTTTTGGAGGGTACTATGCACACAGATGATTATGTCGTAAGCTCCCTGGAACTGCATCTGTTCTTTGGGCGCATCATGAAAGAACATTCCCTGTTCCTGCGGGCGGGATTTACCCCGGCGAACGAATCGTTTTCGAAGCAGGCGGAGGTTTATAAAAGGGAATTTGAAACATTGCTCTGTCAAGCCATCGCGCTCAGCGACGGCGTTATCAGCCAGGATGTCCTGTGCTCCGGCGAACTGGTCACGGAATTTACCGCTCTGGCGGAACAGCAGACGGAGCGCTTTACCGGGATTGCAATCAACCGAAGGATCACCAGCCGTGAACTACAGCTGCGCAACGCGTGTGGCCGGCCGGATGTTTGCGCCAGAATACAACCCCAGGTACAAAGGCTGAACCGGACGGCGCTCCGGCTATTGAACGGATTGATTGGTTTTAAGGAACGAATCTTAAAACAGGTCCTTTGCTGTGAACTGTTCACCATGAACTATCCGCTACTGATTGAGCATATTCTGCGAGAGGCGAAGCTCTATCAGAAATATCTTCGGATGCTCGAGAACGACGGCGATTTGACCTGCCAGTCCATGAAGGAAATCGAACACTTTTGGAACCAGATCATGATGGAACACGCCATGTTTATACGCGGCCTGCTGGACCCCTCTGAAACGGAATTGCTGCAAACCGCGGACGGATTTGCCAATGAATACCAAGCATTGTTAAACGCCTGCAATCATGCGCAAAACCAGACCTTAACCGCGGATTCCCTGGAAAAAACCATCCGGTTCCGAGATTTTAAGGCGGCGGGCGCGCAAGGAATCGAACAATGCAAAATTCGTTCGATCATCTTGCCCCTCCTCGCAGACCATGTGCTGCGCGAAGCAAATCACTATATCCGTCTGCTGAAGTCTTAATCGGACGCCTCCTGTTTTGCGGGGCATCCATTACGGATGTTTTCTTCCATGAGCCAATATCCGGCTTCTCCCCCGGAAAGAAAATAGGAAACGCCTGCGTCTGCCGGACCGACGCGGGCGTTCCCTGTTTTCTTTTTATATATGGTTTGGCATTCCCTGCTTGTGCTTCATCCAAAGCGAAACTTTGTTCTTGTCCTTTCCTTCCACCGGTGGTAAAATAGAAAAAACGGTAACTGCGGAGGCGTCTTATGGAACAGCAGACCTTATTGGGACAGCAGGGGATGGACCGGCCATTGGCCAGCCGGATGCGGCCGCGCACCCTGGAGGAATTTGTCGGGCAAGAGCACCTTTTGGGAGAGGGAAAAATTTTGCGGCAATTGATCGACCAGGACCGCATTTCCTCCATGATCTTCTGGGGGCCACCCGGTGTGGGAAAGACCACCCTAGCGCGCATCATCGCCGGACGGACCCACGCCAATTTCATCGATTTCAGCGCAGTGACCAGCGGCATCAAAGAGATCCGCGAGGTCATGCAGCGCGCAGAAGAAAACCGCCGGTTTGGGGAGAGGACCATCCTATTTGTCGATGAGATTCACCGCTTTAACAAGGCGCAGCAGGATGCCTTCCTCCCATTTGTCGAGCGCGGCAGCATCATCTTGATCGGCGCGACGACCGAAAACCCTTCGTTTGAAATCAATTCGGCGCTTCTCTCCCGCTGCAAAGTCTTCGTGTTGCAGGCGCTGTCCCCAGAGGACCTGCAAACGCTCCTGCGCCATGCGCTTACGGACCCCCGCGGTTTCGGCGGGGAATCCGTCCAAATAGCCGGGGACATGCTGGCGATGATCGCAAATTTTGCAAACGGCGATGCGCGCACCGCGTTGAACACCTTGGAGATGGCCGTGCTGAACGGCGAACGAACTTCTGCTGGTGTGGTGGTCGGGCCTGAAATCCTGAAGCAGTGCCTTTCGAAAAAGTCGCTGCTCTACGACAAGAACGGAGAAGAGCACTACAATCTCATCTCGGCGCTGCACAAATCCATGCGCAACAGCGACCCCGACGCCGCAATCTACTGGCTGGCCCGCATGCTGGAGGGCGGCGAGGACCCCCTCTACATTGCGCGGCGCCTCATCCGCTTTGCCAGCGAGGACGTTGGAATGGCCGACAGCCGGGCGATTGAAATCGCCACGGCCGTCTATCAGGCGTGCCATTTCATTGGGATGCCCGAGTGCTCGGTCCATCTGACCCACGCGGTGACCTACCTCTCCCTCGCCCCCAAATCCAACGCGCTCTATGTGGCGTACGAAACCGCCAAACGTGACGCGCTGGAGATGCTGGACGAGCCGGTCCCCCTACAGATCCGCAACGCCCCCACCCGCCTGATGAAGGACCTGCACTACGGCGAGGGGTATCAATACGCCCACGACACAGAGGACAAGCTCACCACCATGCAATGCCTTCCAGACGCGCTGCAGGGGAGGAAATACTACATCCCCACCGCGCAGGGTTCCGAAGTGCGCGTGCAGGAGCGCCTGCGCCAGATCGAACAGTGGCGGGCGCAAAAGCGCAGGGAGGAACAGGAAGGCCCGCAGGGGAAATGACCTTGTTTGCGGTTGGCAGACTATGTCCCCGTCCCGTGCGCAAAAGATGCGAGCAAGATGGCCGGGAAAAGTTTTCCCGGCCATCTTGTCCTTTGGAGGACTGAACGGAAGCATTTGTTTCGATTCGCGGTCTCCTTGTGCGGCCGGTTCCGGCCAAAACAGCCGGCCGGCACTCCCGGGAAACACGCCGTATGCCTAAATGAAGCGATGGACGCCGCCGCATTGACAGAACGTGGAATTTGTGCTACCTTAATTAGCAGAAACTAACCAAGGAGGCTTTGGAAATGGCAACCCTCATAATCTCTGTTTTATTGGCGCTGGCCTGTATCTACGGAGTTTACAGCTACATCCGGAAACTCCGTTATGGGGGCGGTTGTTGCGGCGAACACGAAGGAGCGGTCAAGAAGGTTAAGGTAGCGGACCGGGATAAAACCCACTACCCATATGAGACGGTGTTGACCATCGACGGCATGACCTGTTCCAACTGTGTACGGCGCGTGGAAAATGCGCTCAACCAACTGGACGGCGTTTGGGCACAGGTGGACCTCAGCTCCCGCAAGGCAGCCGTGCGGATGAAACAGCCGCTTCCGGAGGACACGCTGCGGGATGCCGTGCGTGCGGCAGGTTACATCGTGCTTTCGGTCCAGAACAACCAAACGGCAGTATCCCATTGAGGCAGAAGCGGGCGGGAACGCTTTCTTTTTTGCGCATAAGTTAGCTTTGACTAACTTATGCATGTCCGTTTCCATCCGTTTGCCCATGCGCAAACCGCCAACCATGCGATGCATCGCCCCGTTCCCGGGGCAGCTTTCCAGAAAAAGGAGGTGAACCATCGTTGGACCGGCTGATGGAATTGTTGAACGATGGACGCGCCTGGTCTGTCGCGGACCTGGCCAATTCCCTGCGGGAGCCCCAGAAAGAGGTGCAACGGCGGGTGGAGTCCCTGGAATCCAACGGGTATCTGCGGAAGGCCTGCGGTTGCGGCCCCCAGTGTAAGGGCTGCGGGCACTGTGGGACGCACAGCCCCCACGCCCCTGCCTTTATACGGGCACACCCGTCACAGGAGACCCCATAAAACATCTGCCTTTTCATAGGCAGCCACGGTTATGCAACGGGCGGCGCCCCTCCGGCCTCATAGGCTGAAGGGGCGCCGCCCGTTAAAATTCGATCGGTTGGGATGGATAAAAACAGAAGGATTTCCAGGGCAACTGCCATCCTTCCCGGGTGCAGGCTGCGCACAGGGCCGCCTGCCTTGGCATTTCCGGGGGCGGACGCCCGTCAATCCAACAGGTTTGTCATGCTCCGCAGGCTGACGCCCAACGTGGAGAGGTTGTGCAGCATGGCAGAGGTGGCCGGGGGGAGGACGCCCGCGGCGCCCAGCCCGATCAGACCCCCATTGAAACCGATGACAAAGCGGTAATTCGATTGGATGCGGCGCAGCAGGCTGCTGGCGATCATCCGCAGGCTGACCAGCTCAAAGAGGTCGTCTGCGGCAATCGTGATATCGGCGATCTCCCGTGCGATCGCCGCGCCGTCGCTGATTGCGATGCCAACGTCCGCCGCAGAAAGAGCCGGGGAGTCGTTGATGCCGTCGCCCAGCATCATGACCGTATGCCCCTGCGCGCGTTCCTCCTCAACAAACCGCGCTTTGTCCTCGGGGAGGACCTCGGAATGGTATTCGTCCACGCCTACCTGTGCGGCAATCGCTGCGGCGGTGCGCTCGCTGTCGCCGGTGAGCATGACGGTCTTTTGAATCCCCAACCGTCGCAGTGCATTGATGACCGCTTCGGCCTCCGTGCGCAGCGGGTCGGAAATGCAGATCACCGCTGCCAATTGCCCCCCGATGGCCAGATACAGGTGGGAATATTGCTCCGGAAGCGTATCGAACCGCTCCTGTTCCCCATCAGGAATTGTACAAGCCTCATCCTCAAAGACGAAATGCGCGCTGCCGATGACCACCCGCTCCGTCCCGACGGTGCTGGCAATGCCATGGGCCACGAGGTATTCCACCTGGGAGTGCATCTCCTCGTGGGAGAGCCCGCGGTCCCGCGCGGCCTGTACCACGGCGTTGGCCATGGAGTGCGGGAAATGCTCCTCCAGGCAGGCGGCCAGGCGCAGCATCTCCTCTTCGCTGTGGCCGCCGAAGGGGATGACCCCCGCCACCACCGGGCAGGCATAGGTCAGCGTGCCGGTCTTGTCAAACACGATCGTATCCGCCTTGGCGACCGCCTCCAGATACTTTCCCCCCTTGACCGTCACATGATAAGTGCTGGCCTCGCGCATGGCGGAGAGGACCGCCAGGGGCATCGCGAGCTTCAGTGCGCAGGAGAAATCCACCATCAGCACCGAGAGGGCGCGCGTGACGTTCCGGGTCAGCAGATACGCCAGCCCGCTCCCTACAAGCGTATAGGGCACCAGCTTGTCCGCCAGGTTGGAAGCCTTGTTCTCCGCTGCGGATTTTAGCTTTTCGGACTGCTCGATCATGGCCACGATCTTGTCGTACCGGCTTTCGCCGGACTGCTGCGTCACGCGCAGGATGCATTCGCCCTCTTCCACGACCGTCCCCGCGTAAACCGCGGTGCCGGGGCGCTTCGGCACGGGGATGGATTCCCCGGTGAGCGACGCCTGGTTGACCATCACCTCGCCCTCCTCGATGGTGCTGTCCAAGGGGATCAGGCCACCCATGCGCACGGCGATGCGGTCGCCGGTTTTGACCTGGTTCAAGGGCACGAGGACCTCGCCGGACGGCGTTTTGAGCCAGACACGGTCGATGTTCAGGGACATACAGCGCGCAAGGTCGTCCACGGACTTCTTGTGCGTCCACTCCTCCAGCAGCTCGCCCAGCTCCAGCAGGAACATCACGGAACCGGCCGTGGCAAAATCCCGCCGCACCATGGAGATCCCGATGGACAGCCCGTCGAGCAGCTCCACGCGCAGTTTTCCCCGCAGCAGGCACCGGACCCCGCGGAACAGGTACGGGATGGATTTCCACAGCGTATAGGCAATCCGCAGGGGCGCGGGAAAGAAGAGCGAACGCACCGCCTTAAAGGCAATGCGCCCCACCAGCTTTTCCTCATAGGTGCGGTTGAGCGCCCGGCTGCTGTGCAGCGGGGCCAGCTCCGCCACCCCTTCGGCGTCGTAGGCAAAGCGGCTGATCCGTTGCAGCAGCTCTTCGCGCGCGCACTGGTAATGGATTACGGCACAGCAGGTCCGCTCGTGGACAACGGCCTGCCGGACCCCGCCGGTCTGTTGCAGGTAAGCCTCGAGAAGGTCGGCCTGTTCCAATCTCATCCGCTTTTGCGCGCAGTGGATGCGCATGCGCCCGCTGCTCTCATGTACAATTTGAAATTTCATCGTTGACCTCCGAAAGGAAGAAGAGGGCCGCGCCTGCGGCCCTCTTCTGTTGGATGTGTAAATGGGCCGTGCGTTTCCCCATTAAGCCTCCGCTGCCTCTTTGGAGGTATCCTCGACGGTTTCCTCCTGCGCGGCGCGCTGTTCGTTGATGTCCTTGGCAGAGGCTAGAATATCCGCTGCGTTCTCCTGCACGGAGGTCACCGTGCCCATCACCGAATCTTTTACGCGCAATGCGGCCGCGGTGGCATGGGTATACGCCTTTTTCGCGTCCTTGCTGCTCAACAATTTGATCCCGGCGGAGCCAAACAGTGCGCCGCCCACGAATAAAGCGATCTTTTGATAGATGTTCATAAGGCAATTCCTCCAGAATTATTTGTGCCGGTAGCCTGTGAGAATCACCATCACCATGCAGATGACAGCCCCCCACGCCCAGAATTTGTGTTGCTTCAAACGGGACACCTCCTAGCACATGGCATTCATTTGAAACTTAAATATAGCACAGCCGGTGAGGAAATTCCGCCGGAAACGGACGGATTTCATCGGTTTTGGACATTATTTTCGCGGCACCACTTGCGGTACTGCGCCGGGGTCATATGATAGAGCGCTTTAAACGCAGAATCAAACTGGCTGGTGCCCGTGTATCCCACGGCCACCGCGATGTGCAGCACGCTGTCGGACGTGGTGCGCAGCAGGCGCGCCGCCGTTTGCAGGCGGTATTGCTGAAGATACGTGTGGACCGGCGCGCCATATAGCCGCCGGAAGCAGCTTTTGAGAAACGTGGGGGATAGCTGGAACCGGCGGGCCAGTTCCGGGACGGTCATGTGCTGGTCGAAATGCGCCAGCATATAGTCGTGGACGTTCCGGACGGCGTCCGCCTGGTAATGGTCGTAATACCCGTTTGCGCAGGGGGCAACCGCTGCCGGCTGCCGGTTGCACAGAAGGTACAGGAGTTCCCAGAGCTTGAGCAGGAAATAAGCGCCCCGCCGCTCTTTTGGGAGCTGGCACAGGGACGCGAGGACGGACGGCCCCCAGACCGGCTCGCGGACCGCCATACAGCCGTTGTGGCTGCGCAGCAGGCCGGCCACTTGGTCCATGGGGGAGGCATCCCCCGCCCACAGGGTGCGCTCCTGTGCGGGCAGGTCCCGGGAGGCGGCCTTGTCCATCAGGGCAAATATCCCTTGAAAGCAACCGTCTTCGAGGGAGAAACGGCGGAGTTCCGCCGCATCCGAGACCAGAAGCAGTTCCCCCGGCCCTGCGCAGACGGTTTGCCCCTTGCAAAGGGTTGCCCGCAGTTGTCCCGCCCGGCAAAACAGGGCCTCCACATGCGCGGGCTGTACGCTTGCCGATTCGAGCGGCGCACAGCCGGAAAGATCGCACTCCCAGGCCGTAATCCCCTCCAGGGAAAACGGCCCCTGTATCTCACCCGCATGGGCCCCTTCCGCTGCCCACCGCCGGATGTACTCCCCCATCATCTCACATGTCCCTCTTTTCCGGATGTCCCCACAGCATTCGGTGTGAAAATGCATTCTATAAGTTAGCTAAGGCTAACTTATAGCCTTGAAAAAGCCGCTCGCTTGGAGCGGCTCTTTGTGTATCATACCAGAGATGGTTTTGATTTGTCAAGGATTGCCGGTGCGGCGCCTGCGCGTCTTCCTTACGCGCCGAACGTCTCCGCCGCCTCCTTCATATTGGCGCGGATGGCCACGCCAAAGGGGCAGCGCTTCTCACAGGCGCCGCAGGCCACGCACTCCCCCGCCTTATGGGGCAGCGCCGCGTAGTGCTCGCGCACGGTCTCGGGCACCATCCCCTGGGCGCGGGCCAAATTCAAAAACTTGGTGACCGTGGCCACGTCGATCCCCTTGGGGCAGGGCGCGCAGTGCCCGCAGTACATGCAGTGCCCCTCCCATTTCATGCGGGGGAAGGAGGCAAAGGCCGCGGCGTAATCCCGCTCCGCGTCGGTCGCCGTCTCATAGGCGAGCGACATCTTGAGCTCTTCCAGGCTCCGGACGCCCGACATCACGCAGGCCACGGCCGGGCGGGTCAGCGCATAGTGGATGCACTGGTTGACGGTGAGCGCCTTGCCCGCGGGCGAAAGCTCCTCGCTGAGCAGGTCGCCGCCGCCGAAGGCCTTCATCACGGTGATCCCGACCCCCAGCCGCTGGCAGGTTTCATACAGCCGTTCGCGCTGCGGGTCCATGTTGGAGAGCACGCCCGCATAGCTTTCGCCCTCCCAGAGCTTTTCGCAATCCTCATCGCCGGGCAGCAGGTCGTAGCACGGGTTGACGCTGAACATCAGCACGTCGATGCTCCCGCTCTCCACTGCGGCCAGGGCTGCCTCCGGGTTGTGGCTGCTCACGCCCAAGAAGCGGATATGCCCGGCCTCCTTCTGCGCTTTCGCATACTGCATGACGGGGCCGTTGGCAATCTTCTCCCACTCCGAAACGGAATCCACATAGTGGATCATCCCGACATCGATGTAATCCGTACCCAGGTTTTTCAGCATGGTCTCAAAGGAGGCGCGGACCTCCTCCGGGTCCCGTGTGGCGCGGTACTGGCCGTTTTCCCAGATGGTGCACAGGTGCGCCTGCAGCACAAACGCCTCCCGGCGGCCCTGGATTGCGCGTCCCACCCGGCGGTGTACGTCGGGATTGGGCGTATATAAATCCATACAATTCACGCCGCTTTCCAAAGCGGTCCGAAAAATTTCCTCGGCAAAGGCGTCGTCCTTCAGGACAAATCCTTCGCACCCCAGGCCGATTTCGCTGACCTGCAAGCCGGTGCGTCCCAATTTCCGATATTGCATACAGAGTTCTTCCTTCCTGTTGTTTTGCTTTCGGTGTGTCCGACCATAGACAAAAAAGCAGGGATGCTCTTTTGCCGTGCGGATCATCCCTGCGGATTCTGTTTTGCTGTGGGTATCCTTATGAATGTCTTAATCCAAGTTGACCAGCGTATATTCCCTGGAACCGAGGCCCAGCTCCGCGGCCGCCTCCACCGTATGGATGCCGTGGCGGGACTCCATGCGCTCGATCAGCGCCGCCTTACCCTCGTCCGGGGAATGGTACACCGCGTCCACACAGGCCTGGTCCACGGCCACCGGGTCCAGCGAGGCAAAGATGCCGATGTCCGCCATCTCCGGATCGTGGGGATTGGAATCGCAGTCGCAGTCCACGCTCAGGCGGTTGGCCACGTTGATGTAGACGATGTTTTCCCGGCCCATGAAATCCATCACGGATTGGTCCGCATCCGCCATGGACTCCAGGAAGGAATCCTGGTCGGCGGTGAAGCAATCCTCAAAGACCTCGCTCTTGGCGGAGTTGTGGATCTGGATCTTCCCGCGCGCCGAAGCCACGCCGATGGACATGTTTTTCAGCGCGCCGCCCAGGCCCGCCATGGCGTGCCCTTTGAAGTGCGAGAGCATCAAAATGGAATCGTAGTTTTTCAGATGCGTGCCCACATAGTTTTCCTTCAGGTGTTTGCCGCCCGTCACGGGGATCGCCATGTCGCCCTCTTCGTCCATGATGTCACAGGGCGCGATGGCCTTGAACCCGTGTTCCTCGATGGCCTTCCAATGCTCCTCCGAAGAAGAGCGCCGTCCTCCATAGGCGGTATTGCACTCCACAATCGTGCCGTTCAGCGCCTTGACCAGGTCCTGGATCAAAGCGGGCTGCAAAAAATTGTGGCCGCCGGGTTCCCCGGTGGAAATCTTTACGGCCACCTTCCCCCTGAGCTGGACGCCAAGGGCGTTATATGCCTTCATCAGACCTTTCGCGGAAAGATCTTTTGTAAAATAGACCGTTGCCTTCTCCATGCTGGAATCCTCCTTTTGTAGTACGTCTGTATGCCCCGGCTGTCCCGGCAGCATCCTCTATCCTGTATGCTACAACCTGGAGTAAACTCCATGTCAAGGGGGAAAATGCATTTTTCCTTTTATTCTGTGCAAGCGGACGTCAAACGTCCAACTGTTCGATGCGGGTACACAGCTTTTCCAACAGCAGGGATTGGTGGCTCACGATCAACAGACCCAGGTCCCGGCGGCTGGCTACATCCAACAGGAATTCCCAGATCTGCGCCTGCGTGACCAAGTCCAGCATGGCGGTGATCTCGTCGCAGAGCAGGAACCGGGTCTCCGGGCGGAGCGCCCGGGCGATGCAAAACCGCTGGAGCTCCCCGCCGGAGAGCTCCGTGGGATACCGGTCCAGCCAGGCGGGGGCGATGTGCAGCGCTTCCAGCACCTCCTCTTCCACGGGGCCTGCCTCATACAGGGTGTCCCCCAGGCGGAGCAGCGGATCGACGGCCGTCTCCGGGTGCTGCCCGATCAGCTGCACCGGGCAGCACCCGCGGAAACCGGAGAGCGGCCTGCCGTTCAGCAGGACCTGCCCGCCGCACGGCCGCTCGTATCCGGCAAGCAGCTTGCACAGGGTGGTCTTTCCGCGGCCGCTGGGCCCGCGCAGCCCCACCCGCTCGCCGGGGTGCACGGTCAGATTGACCGCCTGCAACACCGGCGGCTGTCCCCGCCGGTAGCGGAACGACAGATTTTTGGCTTCCAGGCTCATGGGGTACCTCCCTCCTCCGGATACAGGCAGCGCACGCGCCCGCCGTCCGCCTCCCGGTATGGAACCGCCGCACGGCACGCCGGGCGGCAATGCGGGCAGCGCGGGGCGAATAGGCACCCGCCTGCAATCTCACCGGGATACGGCTGCGCGCCGGGGATGGGCATAAAGCCGTTCTGCGGCAAGGCGCGCCACAGCGCCCTCGTGTATGGATGCCGCAGGCGGCCCGCGGCAAAATCGGCGGCGTCCGCCTCTTCGACGGTCTCCCCGGCATAGAACACCACCACGCGGTCTGCGATGGTCAGGGCCAGCTCAAGGTCGTGCGTAATCAGGAGCATCCCCGCGCCCGCGTCCGCGATCTCCCGGAAGTGGCCCAGGATGCGGCCCGCGGCACGGGCGTCCAGGCCCGGCGTGGGTTCGTCCGCGATGACCAGCCGGGGCGTCTCCATCACGGCGGTGGAGATCAGCACCCGGCGCGCCATCCCGCCGGAGAGCTCGAACGGGTACAGTTCCTCCGTCTCCGCGCCCAACCCGTACCGCTCCAAGACGGAACGGCTTTTGGCGCGCGCCTCGGGCGAGCGCTTCCCTCTGCGGATCTGCGGCCCCACCTTCATCAGCGGGTCCAGATACGTCACGCCCTGCGGAACCAGCACGATCTCCCGGCCCCGCAGCGCTTCGACACGCTCGGGGGTCAGGAGCTCGCCGTCATAGCGGATCTCCCCCTCCATCGCGGCGTTGTAGGGGAGGATTCCCAAAATGCCGTGGGCCAGCAGGCTTTTGCCCGAACCGCTGGACCCCACCACGGCCACCACCTGCCCGGCCCCGATGGACAGGGACAGGTCGCGGATGACCGGCAACCGGCGTTGGCGGGTCCCCGCGTCATACTGTTGAAAGGCGATGGACAGCCCTTTCACTTCCAAGATCGGTTCCATGGGATTCCTCCTTTATTGATGGGCACTGGCCGGGTCCAGCAGGCGGCGCAGGCGCTCCCCCATCCCTGCGAACAGCAGCACCACCAGCACCAGGGCCAGCCCGGGGAACAGCGCCAGCCACCACTTCCCGGTGGTCAGGTAGCGCATGCTCTCCGAGAGGATCACGCCGATGGCCGGCTGCTCCGGGGAGAGCCCAAACCCCAAAAAAGTCACGCTGGCCTCGTGCAGGATGGCGTGGGGGAATTGAAGGATCAGGCCGGTGAGAAATTGCGGCAGCAGATGGGGCAGGATATGCCGCCGGACGACCCGCCGCCGGGGGACGCCCAGCTTTTCCGCGGCCCGCACATAGGCCGCCTGCCGCAGTTGCAGCACCTCGCCCCGGATGACCCGGCTCAGCGAGGGCCAATGGCTCAGGGCCACGCCCGCGACCACCCCCGTGAATCCCCGGCCGAACGCCAGCGAAATCAACATCACCAGGAGGATGTGGGGAATCCCCATCACCAAATCCATACACCACGAGAGCGCCGCGTCCACCTTGGGGCCCAGCAGGGCCGCGGCGATTCCAATGGCCAGGGCAATCACCGCGCTGACTGCGGCGGTGAGAACCCCAATCCGGATGCTCAGGGACAGGCCGGTCAACGTCCGGGCCAGCATATCCCGGCCCATCCAGTCCGTCCCGAAGGGATATTGCAGGGAGGGCGCCAGGTTTTTCTGCGAGAAGTCGGTCTGCATCGCCCGGCCCTCCAGGAATATCCCCGCAACCGCCACCGCGCATAGGAGCACGGCGGCAGTGCAGAAAAGGAGCAGCGCCTTTTTCCGGCTGTTCCATGCCTTCATGACCGCGCCGCCCCCCTTCGGATCTTCGGGTCCACCACGCCATAGAGCAGGTCGGCAATCAGGTTGCCCGCAAAGACAATGGCGGCGGTCACCACGGTGATGCCGAGCAGCAGGGGCAGGTCGCTGCCCAGCCCGGCGTCCACCGCCACCTGCCCCAGGCCGGGGTAGGAAAAGACCTCCTCCACCAGCACCGAACCGCCGATGATCTCGCTGATGGACGCAAACTGCAATGTGATCGCGGGCAGGGCGACGTTCCGCAGCCCGTGGCGCAGGACAATGGACCGCCGGGACTCCCCCCGCGCCCGCGCAAACAGGACATACTCCGACTCCATCACGTCGATCATCTTCTCCCTTGTGTGCAGGGCGATGTTCGCCACGCCGGTGATGCTCAGGGTCAGCGCGGGCAGGATGGCATGGTACAGCCGGTCCGCCAGGGTGATGCTTCCGGCCTCCACGCCGATGGGCACGGACAACCCGACCGGCAGCCAGCCCAGCCAGACGGAAAACACCATCAGCAGCAGGAGCGCCAGCCAGAACGCGGGGGTGCTGGAAATCAGCAGGCAATAGCCCCGGATGAGGCGGTCCGGCAAGCGGCCACGGAAACATCCGGCCGTCACCCCCAGCGCCAGCCCCAAAACGCCGGACAGCACCCACGCAACGAACAGCAGGCCCAGGGAATTGGCCAGGCGCTGTCCGATGATCTGGAGCACCGGCTGGCGGTAGAGCAGTGAAACCCCGAAATCCCCGTGGAGCGCGTCGGACAGCCAGCCCAGATACCGCTCCGCCAGCGGGGTGTTCATCCCCCAGTAGTCCTGAAGCTTTTCAATCTGCTCCGGGCTCATGGACCCCAGGGCCGTCTGGCCCACGTTCGTCTGGAGGGGGTCCAGGGGCGAAAGGGACATGAGGAGAAAGGCCGCCAGGCTCACCCCCAGCAGCAAGAGCGCCATGCGCAGCAGCTTTTTCCCCGCAAATTGCAGGCGGTGTTTCACAGCTGTCCCTCCCTTTCAAAATCGAATCTGGCGTTGCCCCACATCCTCACGCCCAGCTCCATTGGTCCACATTGTTGACAATGGACCACCCGTGCCCGTGGGGATGGATTTTCTGTTCCGCGACCTGCAACCCGTCCCGCACCCAATAGAGATGGTCCACGTTCACCAGCCAGACCCAGGGGACGTCGCCCTCCTGCGTCACGCCGGTGGCCCCATCCCACTGGGCTTTCTGCCAGAGCGCATAGGACGCCTCCAAATCGGTGCTTTGCAGCGCCTGGTCCATATAGGCGTCCACCGCGGGGTTGGAATACGGGGAATACTGCGCGGAACCGGTGTCCCCGATGGTGTGATAGAGATTGTACAGCTCCATGGGCGTGTGGGCCCCCCAGCCCCAGATCAGGGGCTCGGAGAGGGCGCGGTCGTACGCGGTATCCCACCCGACGCCCTCGATGGAGGCGGAAATCCCCAGTTCGCCGAGCTGGTTGGCAAAATCGGCGGCCAGGGCCTGCCGCACCGAATCGTCGCTGGAATAGAGCAGGGTCAATTCCGCTTGGACGCCGTCCTTCTCCCGGACGCCGTCCGCGCCCATCCGCCAGCCCGCCTCGTCCAGCAGGGCGGCGGCCCCCTCCGGGTCATACGCCACCTCGGACGCCGGGTTGTACCACGGCAGCTGGTCGCAGATGCTGTAGGCGGGCGTGCCGTAGCCGTTCAGCACGTTGTCAATCATCTCCTGCCGGTCGATCCCGATGTTGATCGCCCGGCGCACCCGCACGTCGGCGGTAAAGTCGTTGCCCACCGCGCGCCCGTTGGCGTCCGTCCCGGCGGGAACGGCGGGCAGGTTAAATCCCCGGTTGTCCACCGTGCGGTAGGAGGCCAGTGTATAGCCGTCCACCGCCTGGTCGGAATACGTGGCGGAGGTATAGGCCACATCCACCTGTCCGGCCTGCGCAGCCAAGAACGCCGCGTCCTCCTCCATAAACAGGATCGTGACCCGCTTCATCTTGGGCGCTTCGCCGTAGTAGTCCGGGTTGGCCTCCAAAATGACCTGCTGGCCACGGTCCCACTGCTTTAAGAGATAGCGGCCCGACCCGATGGGGTTCGCGCCATAGGTGGCGCTGTCATAAGCGTGCTCGGGCACGATCCCCACGATGGCCATGGTGTACGGCCAGATGGAGAAGGGCGTGGTCATGTGAAACAGAACCGTCGTATCGTCCACCGCCTCGGCATAGTCCAGCATCGTAAAGTCGTTGACCGAGCTGGCCTCCTTGACGGTGTTATAGGTAAAGGCCACGTCTTCGGCGGTGAGCGGTTCGCCGTCGGTGAAGGAGACATCATCGCGGATGGTCACCGTCCAGGTCAGGCCGTCCTCGCTGACCGAGTAGCCCGTCGCCAGGTCATAGCCGATGTTCAGGCCGGCGTCGGTGACCGTCAGGGTGCTTTGGATCAACGGCTCATGGACATGCTCCCCCGCGCCCCAGCCGTAGGCGGGGTCAAACCCGGCCTCCGGCTCGGAATTGGTGTCCAGGGCGATGACCACGGAATCCTCCGCCGCCTGTCCGCCGGACGGGGCGTCCGGCTGCTGCCCGCTCTGGCAGCCGCAGAGCACCGCCAGCACCAGGAGCAGGGACAGAACGATCTTGCATGCACGCTTCATCGCGTTTCCTCCCCCTCTGCGGGCAGGTTGCGGACCGCGTCGGTCTGCACCTGCTGGAAGGGGACGCCGTGCTCCCGCGCCAGCCTTGCCACGTCGTCGTACTCGGGCTTGCAGTGGGTGACGCCAAAGCCCCGCGCCCATTTGACACGGACCGGCCCCCATTGGGTCGCGGCCTCGCCCGCCCCGGGGGTCAGGAAATACTTCCCACACCGCCGCACGCGCAGGCCGTTTGTGGTCGTCTGGGCCAGGACCTGCCGGGCCATCTCCCCCTCCTGCTCCCGGCGGCACAGCACGGTGAGCACATGACCGGGGCGGCCCTTTTTCATGGTGCCGGGCACCGTATAGACGTCCAGCGCCCCCAGGTCCAGCAGGCGGGCGCTGGCAAAGGCGAGCGCCTCCGGGGTCATATCGTCGATGTTACACACTAGCTCCACGATCTCGCCGTTTGTTTCGTCCACTGTCTCCCCCAGGAAGGCCCGGACGCAGTTGGCCTGTTCAAACGTCTTTGTGCCGATCCCCACGCCGGCCGCCTCCACGGACATCACCGGCATGGGGCCGAAGGAAGCGGCAAAGTGGGTCAGCAAGGCCGCCCCGGTGGGTGTGCAGAGCTCCCCCTGCACCGCGCCGCCATAGATGGGCACGCCCGTCAGGAGGTTCGCCGTTGCGGGGGCAGGCACCGGCATCACGCCGTGGGCGCAGCGCACCGTGCCGCTCCCCACATGGATGGGGGAGACCACAACCCGTTCCGGCTGAAGCAGATGCAGGGCGTAGCACACGCCCGTGACGTCGGCCACCGCGTCCAAAGCCCCCACCTCGTGGTAGTGGACGTCGCCCACCGGGCAGCCGTGGGCCTTGGCCTCCGCCACCGCAATCGCATCGTATACCGACCGCGCGTGCTGCTTGACCGCATCGGGCGGCGTCAGTCCGTCGATGATCTCCGCGATATGCCCCGGCGTGGCATGGTGGTGCGCATGGGCGTGGGCATGTTCGTGCGGATGGGCATGGTCATGCCCGTGCGCGTGGCCGTGGCCGTGCCCGGCGGCGGGTTCATGTTCCTCCTCGCCGTGCACCGTGACGCGCATATGGGTCCCGGCGATCCCGCAGGTGGTCCCGGGCACGGCTTCCAGGTGTACGCCGGGCAAACCCAGGCCGTTCATCGTGTCTAAAAATGCGGATTTATCCTCCAACAGTTCATAGAGCGCCGCCAGCAGCATATCGCCCGCCGCTCCCATGTTGCATTCGATGTATAGCGTTCTCATTTCCTCAATCCTCCAAACCTTCCATCTGATTGATCCGGCTCGCCAGATACCCGGCCCCGAAGCCGTTGTCGATGTTCACCACGCTGCACCCGGAGGCGCAGGAGTTGAGCATGGACAGCAGTGCGGATAGGCCGCCGAAGCTGGCCCCATAGCCCACGCTGGTGGGGACGGCGATCACGGGGCAGTCCACCAGCCCGCCGACGACCGAGGCCAGCGCGCCCTCCATCCCGGCCACGGCGATCACACAGCGGGCGCGCATCAACACGTCCAAATTGGACAGCAGCCGGTGCAGCCCGGCGACGCCCACATCATAAAGGCGGGTGACCTGGTTCCCCATGGCTTCCGCGGTGAGGGCGGCCTCCTCCGCCACCGGCATGTCGCTCGTCCCGCCGGTGGCCACCACGATGTTGCCGCGCTGCTTCCGTTCGGCGGGGAAGGCCACGGCCAGCTTTGCAAGGGGATGGTACTCCAGGGGGACCGACTCCGCCACCCGGTCCGCGGCCTCCTGGGAGACCCGCGTGATGAGGATGTTGCGGCAGCCCCGCTCCCCCATCGCGGAGACAATCCCCGCGATCTGTTCCGGGGTCTTGCCCGCCCCATAGATCACCTCTGCGGCCCCCTGCCGGACGCTCCGGTGGAAATCCACCTTTGCATAGCCCAAATCTTCAAAGGGCGACTCCTTCAATTCCAACAGCGCGTCCTCCGGCGCCGTCGTCCCGTCCGCCACGCTGCGGAGCAGACGGAGAATCTCCTGCTTATTGTCCATCGGGTTCCCTCCTCATCGGGACGCCTGCCGCGGCGTTTGATCCAGCAGGACGTCCGTAAAATCCGGTTTGAGTTGCTCCAAAATTTCCTCCCATTTTGCCCGGGCCAGCGCCATCTGCGCCGCCGTCACCTGGATGCGCGCGCCGTCCTCCCGCAGGCGCACCCGGAAATCGGCAAACCCCAGGCGGGAAAGGGCGTCCTCCGCGCGCTCCACCCGCGCCAGGTCCCCCGCTGTGATGCGGGTGCCGGTAGGGATGCGGGTAGCCAGGCAAGCATAGGCGGGCTTTTCCCAGGTAAACAGCCCGGCCTCCCTGGACAGGCGCCGCACTTCGTCCTTGGTCAGGCCGCACTCCCGCAGGGGGGAGCGGACCTCCAATTCACGCAGCGCCCGCATACCGGGCCGGTCCCCCTCGTCGTCCGAGGCGTTGGTGCCGTCCAGCAAGAGCGTGTGCCCATCGCGGCGGGCGCGCTGCCAGAGCGCGGAAAACAGCTGCCGCTTGCAGTGGTAGCAGCGGTCCGGCCCGTTGGCCGCCGCGCCGGTCACGGCCAAGATGTCCGTCTCGATGACCGTCATGGGGATGTCCAGCTCTCCGGCGAGCCGCCGGGCGTCCGCCAGCTCAAAGGCCGGCTGGAAGGCGGTCTTCATATAGTACGCATGCACATCGCACCCATAGGTTTTGGCTGCCCACAGCAGGAACGCCGAGTCCGTCCCGCCGGAAAAGGCGACGGCCGCCCGCGGATGCGCATGAAAAAATTGTTCCAGCGTCATAAAAGCTCCTTTCGATAAAAAAAGAAGGCACCCGCTTTCTCCTGAAAGCAGATACCTTCCTGGTATCGATGTTGTTGCATGGTGCAATGCCCCTTCCCAAAAAAGAAGCGGCAAATGGTTGCGCTGGCCCAAAATCCGGCTTCGGCCGGTTTCCCCGGCTTCTTGCCGGGCGGTTTCGCAGGAACCAGCTTGTCTAGTTTACCATCTGGAGTGGACTCCATGTCAAGAGGGAAATGGCCCCGGACAAAAATTTTTCTGGGCGGCGGAAAAACACGGGGCCGTTTCCCCTAAGCGGCTATCCAAGCCATAGAGCGCGCATATGCAAAGCGCGCCTGAAAAAAGTCCCCCCCACGTGCCGCCTGCCAAAAATTCCTGGCAAAAAGTTTACATCCTGTTCATAAGATTCTAAAGGGATTCCGGTAAAATAACTAATATAGTTAGTTATTTTACCGGGGTGAGCAGAATGGATTACAAGTCTCTCGCAAACGAGTGGATTGCATTACAAGGGCAACTGTTGCAGGTCCCTGCCTGCCGGGAGCTGTCCAGCTTGTCCAAAGGGGAATGGTTTGTCCTGAACTATCTGATGGGGCACGCCGGGCTGGTGCATCCCAAGGACCTGAGCAAGGGCCTGGTGGTCAGCACTGCACGCATCGCCGCCCTTTTGAACCACATGGAGGAGCAGGGATTGGTCACGCGGAACGCAGACCCGGAGGACAATCGGAAAATCCTGGTCTATTTGACGGACGCGGGCGTGCAGATGATCCAGAAAAAGCGCGCCGAAGTGGTGGATTCGGTCGCCAAAACGCTGGAGCTGCTCGGGCCGGAGGACGCCGAAGCCTATCTGCGGATTAAAACAAAGATCCTGCGCAACTATATGGAATCCCACTGAGGGCTTGCGCTGCATCCGGGGATTTTCTTTCCTGCTCCCCCGGGAAACAATCGAATGCGTCAATCATCGAACAAAGGAGGTCTGCTTACGCAAAATGAATGAGAAACTGAAAGAAAAAATCAAGGAGTCCCTGGCGAGCGTGCTGCCGATCACCGCCATCGTGTTGCTCTTGAGCATTACGATCGTGCCCATGGAGGTCGGAACCCTCATGCTGTTTCTCACAGGAGCAGTCCTCCTGATCGTCGGCATGGGTTTTTTTCAGCTGGGCGCGGAAATCGCAATGACGCCGCTCGGCCAAGGCGTCGGCGGCAGGCTGGTAAAGAGCAAGAGCATCCTGTGGATCGCCGCCGTGTGCTTTGCGATGGGCGCGATCATCACCATCTCTGAGCCCGATTTGCAGGTGCTGGCCAACCAGGTGGCCTCGATCCCCAACCAGGTGCTGATCTGGACCGTGGCGACCGGCGTGGGCGTCTTCACCACCATCGCGGTCCTCCGCATCCTGTTCAAAATCAGCCTTGCAAAAATGCTCACGGTCCTGTATGTGCTGCTGTTCCTATTGTCCTTCTTCGCCCCCTCGGAATTTATCGCGGTGGCATTCGACGCCGGGGGCGTCACGACCGGGCCGATGACCGTCCCCTTCATCATGGCGCTCGGCGTCGGCTTATCCGCCGCCCGCAGCGACAAGGACGGCGCCAACGACAGCTTCGGCTTTATCGCCCTGTGCAGCATCGGCCCCATCCTCATGGTCCTGCTGCTGGGCATCTTCTACCACCCGACGGACGCGGTCTATGAGGCGGTGAAGATCACGCCGGTGCATACCACCCACGACGTGGCCATGCAATTTCTCTTGGCTATCCCCCAGTATGCCAAAGAGGTCCTCATCAGCATCCTGCCGGTGGCGGGTGTCTTTATCCTGTTTCAGCTTTTCACCCGCCATTACCACAAACGGCAGGTGTTCCGTATGAGCGTGGGAATTCTGTACACTTACCTGGGCCTGGTCCTGTTTTTGACCGGCGTGAACGTCGGCTTCGCGCCCGTGGGCAGCCTGCTGGGCAGCGGCCTTGGCGAGGGGAACCTCAAGTGGCTTTTGATCCCCATCGGCATCCTGATCGGGTATTATATTGTTAAAGCGGAACCCGCCGTCCAGGTGCTCAACGAGCAGGTGGAGGACCTCACCGGCGGGACCGTCTCCCGCGGGATGATGAACGCCGCCCTTTCCATCGGCGTGGCCTGCGCGGTTGCGTTGGCCATGGTCCGCGTCCTGACGGGCATCAGCATCTATTGGGTCCTCATTCCCGGGTATACTCTGGCGCTGGTCCTCTGCCGGTTTGTCCCGCCGGTCTTCATCGGCATCGCCTTCGACTCCGGCGGCGTGGCCAGCGGGCCCATGACGTCCACCTTCCTGCTGCCCCTGGCGATGGGGGCTTGCACCGCCATCGGCGGCAACGTCGTATCGGATGCCTTTGGGATTGTCGCTTTGGTGGCCCTGGCCCCGTTGATCGCCATTCAAATTATGGGGCTTGTCTATGCCCACAAATCCAAAACCGTCCCGCAGCCTTCCGCACAGCTGTCGGATGATATCGTCATTGAACTGGAGGAGGAATAAGTATGCCGGAACAGGAGAAACTTCGGATTCTTTTTCGGATGCTCATTACAATCACGCGGGAAGAAGAGGAAAAACGATTGGAAGAGGTCTTGCAAAGCATGCATATCCCGATCTTTTTCCAGGCCCGCGGGCAGGGGACCGCCCCATCGGAGATTCTGGATCTCTTTGGGCTGGGGGGCACGACGCGGATCATCACCACAGCGTTTGTCCCCAAATTCCTGGTCCAACCGCTTTTGGCGTCTTTGCACCAGCACGGCTCCTTTGCACATAAGGGCGGCGGCATCGCCATCACGGTTCCAGTCAGCGGGATTCAAACCCATGTGTTACAGATGTTGAACGACGAGGCGCGCAGCGCGGTGGAAGCCATACAAAAAGGAGACGAAGCAGAAATGAAAGAGAAGTCGGAATTTTCTTTGATTTGGGTATCTGTGGAGAGCGGGTGCAGCGACGATGTGATCGACGCAGCCAGGAGCGCCGGGGCGCGGGGCGGCACGGTTGTGAAGGGCCGCCGGCGGAACTCGGAGCGCGCCAGCCAGCACTTCGGAATCCCCATCCAGGAGGAACAGGACTTTGTGATGATTGTCGTCCCGCGGGGCAAAAAAGGCGAAATCATGTCTGCGATCAGCCAAGCCTGCGGCCTCAGGACCGAGGCGCACGGCGTGGTCCTCTCCCTGCCGGTGGACGATGTGATGGGGTTGGAGGAAGGATAACCCTCCCACGGCACGGCGGTCTTCGCGCCTGGGTGCAGCCTCTTCTCCCGCACGGGAAACCGGGCGTCTTTCCTAGCGGGCCCTTTGATGCGCTTTTTGCGAGAGGATTTCAAAGCACGCGGAGCAAGCCGCCCCTTTGGGCTCTGCCTCTGGCAGAGCGCTCCCGCACGGCCCATAGTTCCTTTTGTATGTACACAGGAAAACGGCCCCTTGTTGTAGAAGCAACTACAACAAGGGGCCGTTTTGATTGCCTGTTTTTCCAGGGTTACCGCGCTTTATCCCCCAGCGCGGGCCCCCGCAAGCGGCCTTGTAAAAAGGCCGCCGGGGCAGGTTCTGCTGCAAAAAATCCGTGCCAATTAATTGGCCTGCTGTTTAATCAGGAACAGATCGTGCGCATCCATGACGCCGTCGCCGTTCATATCGGCGGAGAGCATTTCCACCTGCTCCAAGCCGCGGTTGCCCACGATGGACTGGCGGACCAGCTCCACATCGGAACCGTTGACCGCGCCGTCCGGGTTGATGTCGCCCAGAAGCGCCACGCTCATGCGGTCCTCTTCCGTGCCGTTCACACGCAGGATCACGATGTAGCCGGAGACAAGCGTCGAACCCTCGTCGATGGAACCGCCGGTCGCCTCCATGAATTCCAGCGTGCCGCCCTGCACAGGTTTGAGCATCGCGGCGACATCCTCAGTCGTCGCCCCTGCCGGGACGTTGTAGAGGATCTTCGTATCGCCGTCGGTGGTGATCTTCGCATCCGACCCCTCTGCGACCTCAAACTGCGGCTTCGACGGTTCTGCGCCTGTCACGAGCAGCTTTGCATCCGCCCAGACGGTGTTGCAGCGGCCGTTGCTGCTGCTGGTCAGTTCTGCGATCAAGGTCAGCTTCGTCACACCCGTCACATCGACGTCCACATATTCCGCGTTGGTATTTCTGCCCTTCATCTCGCTGGAAGCAAAGATTTCGTTCCCATCTGCCAACACGCGGAAAATCACGCCCTTGACGTCCTGTCCACGGTCCTTGTCCTCGATGCCAACCCACGCTTGGAAGCGGGTTGCGTTGAGGCCCGTCAGGTCATAGACGACCTCGGAGGCCGCATGCGCGGCAAGGCCCTTTTCAAACGAGGTCTTCACGCCGTCCGGATAGACGGTGATCTCGCCGCCCTGCAGGTTGGCGTCCTTTGTGAACTCGCCATATCCCACCTCGGCGGATTTCTCCTGGACGTCGGAGAGGAAGAGCTCTTCGCTCTCCGCCCGCACCTTGATCTTCGCATCCGCCCAGACGGTCTGGCAGTTGCCGTTGGAGCTGGTGGTCAAATCGGCAATCAGGGTCAGCGTCGTGGCGCCGCTGATGTCGACGTCCACATATTCCGCGTTGCTGCCGCTGCCCTTCATTTCGTTGGACACGAACTTCTCATCGCCGTCGACCAGCACGCGGAATTTCACGCCGCGCACATTGTTGTTGCGGTTGATGCCGTCGATGCCGACCCATGCCTGGAAGCGCTCTGCGTCGAGGCCGGTGAGGTCATAGACGACTTCGGAGGCCGCATGTGCGGTGATGCCCTTGTCATACGTGACCTTGCTGCCATCCTGATAGACGCTGATCTTGTCGCCGCTCAGGTTGGCGTCCTTGGTAAAAGTACCGTAGCCGACCGTCTCGGAGGTCTCCTCCAGGTCGGACAGGTAGACATACTCATTGAAGATAAAGTCCACGGTATAGACGCGCTGGAAGCCGCTCGCACTGGTGGCCGTCACAACCGCCTGGCCCGGGACTGCCTCCGCCTGCTGCACCGTGATGGTCACGTCGTCGCTGGCTGCGGTGGCGGTGACCTGTGGGATACCCGCGGACGGGCTCTTGCGGGAGGTATAGGTGAGGATGTCGCTGTTGAAGCCTTCAATGGACTCGCCGTCGATCTGGATGTCCGTCACCAGCGTGGTGTCGTCCGGCAGCGCGATCTTGCTATCCGCCATGAGCTGTTCCGTGGTCGCGTTGTGGATGGGCTTCATGCGGAACAGGTAGGTGTAGGCCTGGTCGGCCGGCAGCGTGTACTGCTCCAGCGTCTCCGGGCCGCAGCTTGCGCTGCCCAGGCCCATCTGATGCTGGTCGATCGTGACGACCGTATTCTCGGTCCCCTCTACGTTATAGAGATACCGCGCCTGCTCCAGGTCTTCCTGGGTATAATGCAGGGCGCTGACTTCCACAACCTCCTGCGCATCGAAGAGCAGGCCGTCGCCGGAATCGTTGGTGATGGCCAGCCAGCGGGTATCCGCCTTGTTGCCCATCTCCTGCGGCTTGAGGAAGCTGGTGAACTGTTCGCCCACCGTGCTGTTGTATACGCCGACGTCATAGCCCCACTTGCGATCCCAATAGCTGTCGGCCTCGCCGCGGCCATACCACTGCATGTTCTCATAGCCGGCGGGCATCTGCAAGCGCATGCCGACGCGCAGCAGGTTGTTCATGGAGCTGTTCGGCATCAGGGTGCTGCGCACCACCACATTGCCGTCGGAATAGACGGTGAAGGTGGAGGCATACTGCGAATCCGCTGCCGAAGGCATGGTCATATTCACTGTGACAATGACCTTTTTCTCCTCCTGGAAGACGTTAAAGCCCGTGACTTCCGCGTCTTTGACCGCGTCCTGCCACTTTGCGTCGTGGGAGGTCTTGACGTCGTTGTCGGTGACCGCACGCCAGAAGTTCGGCTCCAGCGGCTCTGCCAGCAGCTCTTCGCCGTTGGACGTATAGGAGGTGAGCTTGCCGCTCGCCTTGTCAAAGGTCACGCTGAAGGTATCGTTTGCAATGGTGAGCGCCGTATCGCTCTCCTGGATCTGCCCTTCGGTGAACGCAGGCATGCTGCTCTCGTCGATCTCCGGCAGATTGTCCTCGGCCACGTCGAATGCAAACTGCTCGGTTGCGACCTCATGGCCGGCGTCCGCCCACCAGCAGTCCTCCTTGGTGGTAAAGCAAATGTTCAGGAAGCATTCCTCGCCGGGCTGCACATCCGCCGGTGCGGTGTAGCCTTCCAGCGCGACGTCCACCGTCTCCTGCGGCGGCACGTCTGCGGTTTGGGTGTTCTTCGCAACGACTTCGCCGTCGCGGACCAGCTCCCAGGTCATATCGTACTCGTTCGCATTCGTATCGATGTATTCGTTGGTGATGGTGATCACACCCGCTTCCAGATCCTTTGCCACCATCTGGAAGGACTGGTAGACCTTCTTGACCTCATACATCGCCGGATGGATGGAACGGTCCGGGGCCACCAGACCATTGCCGCAGAAATTGTTCTTTCCGGTGTAGACGTCCCAAGCGCCGTCATACGCCCAGAAGGTCTCGCCGGGCTCCGCGCCGGGGATCTGGGTGTTGATCGACTGGTCCGCCCAGTCCCAGATCCAGCCGCCCTGGAGGTTCGGGTACTGCCGGATGATGTCCCAATAGTCCTTCAGTCCGCCCGTGCTGTTGCCCATGGAGTGGTCGTATTCGCACATGACGAATGGGAGCGTGCTGCGCTGGCCGTTCTGCTCAACGCTCTGGCTTCCGGTATAGGACGGGTACATCTGCGACTTCATGTCAACATACGGGCTGTCGTTCCAGCCCTGGTAGTGGATCAGGCGGGTTGGGTCGTTCTCGTCAAAGTACTGGAGCATCCCCTCCAGGGACTTGCCGGTGCCAACCTCGTTGCCGGGGGACCACATCAGCACGCAGGGATAGTTCTTATCGCGCTCCAACATGCTGACCGCGCGCTCCTTACAGGCGACCACATAGCCGGGGATGTCGCCGGGTACGCCGGGGTTCAGCCTGCGGCCGTTGTGGGATTCGTTGTTCGCCTCGTCCATGACATAGATGCCGTACTTGTCGCACAGCTCATAGAAATACGGGTCGTCCGGATAGTGCGCGGTGCGCACCGAATTCAGATTGTACTGCTTGAGCAGTTTGATGTCCGTCTCCATCTCCTCGTGGGAGAGGTGGCGGCCCGTCTCCGGCGACATCTCGCCGCGGTTTACGCCCTTAAAGTAGACCGGCTCGCCGTTCAAAACCATCTGCGCATTGGTGGTGCCGCGGTTGATTACATCAAACTCGCGGAAACCGACGTTGACCGCCGTGCTTTCCACCGGCTCGCCGCCGCGCTTGAGGGAGATGGTCATGCGGTACAGGTTCGGATGCTCGGCGTTCCACTTGAGCGGGTTTTCAAAATGGCCGGTCAGGTTCACAACCGCCTTGTTTTCCGCAAAGGCGGGCGCTTCCGCCGTCATCGGCTCGCCCACGGGGTTGCCCTCCGCGTCGTAGAGCTGCGCCTCCACGGTGATGCCCGCGGTGTCCGCATCGTCAAAGCTGCGCAGTTCCACCTCGGTGTTCAGGTCTGCGTCCACATATTCGCTGTCCAAATCGGTCACGACGGTGAAGTCGCGGATCTCGATGTCGTCCTTGGAGAACAGGTACACATCGCGGTAGATACCGGACAGTCGCAGGCCGTCCTGGTTCTCAATCCAGCTGCCGTCGCTCCAGCGGAAGACCTCGACGGTCACAACGTTCTTCGCGCCCTCGGTAAAATCGAGCGCATCGGTGATGTTGAACTCCTGCCGGGCGGTCATATCCTCGCCGTAGCCGATCTTCTGGCCGTTGACATAGAGGTACATCGCGTCTTCAACGCCCTCAAAGGTGATGAAGACCTGGCGGCCCTGCCATGCAGAAACGTCCGGCAGAACCTTCCGGTAGGTGCCGACCGGGTTGAAGTTGGTCGGCGCTGCGCCGGTGGGGATATTCGCGTCCTGCGAATTGTATTTCCAGGGATAATCCTGGTTGGCATAGATGGGCTCGTCGTATTTGAAGCTGCCATCCTCGTTCTTGACCGTCTGCCAGCTCAGCGGGACCGTGATGTCGTCCCAGCCGCTGTCGTCATAGCCGGCGTCTGCAAACGCGCCGTCCTTCTGGCTGATGCGGTCGGCGGGCTTCTCCGCCCAGCTGAACTTCCAATCGTCGCCGTTGAGCAGCTTGTAATAAGCCGACTGCGCCGGGTCGTTCTCCTGCGCCTTTTCCTCCGACTCATACGGATACGCCGTCGCGCGGGCAGGTTCCCGGTTTACCTGGACAACCTCGGGCTGCCCGTTCCATTCGCTGCTGTCGTCGGACAGCACAGCGAACGCTGAGATGCCCGCAGCGGACAGGGCGATCACGCCCGCCAGGATGCCGGCAACCAGTTTCTTCACTTTCATAAGGCTTCTCCTTTCCTTTCACTCCACCGTTCCGGAACCGCCCCGCCCCTTTCGCGGGACGGGCGTCCCCGGGAAAGCAAATCCGCAATCCCCGCGCAGGAGATTCCGTTCCATCTCCCGCGCAAGGGCCTTCCCCTCCGACGGGATTGCAGGATTCTGCATTTAGCCGATGGTCACAACGCAATGGCGGACCGGGTTCTGGCCGGGCAGGGTCGTATAAACGCCCGTGCTCTCGCCCGGCTTGCCGGTTGCATAGACGCGGAAGTAGTAGTCATTTCCGGATCTCGCCACAAACTGCGTCTTGAGCACACTGCCATTGCCCACGGTGAAGCTCGGCATCACATTGCTGCCGTTGAGCACCGTCATCTTGAAGCAGTACGCGCTGCCTCTGGTCAGGGTGAACGGGAGCGTCGTATCGCTGCGGACCGAAGTCTGTTCTACAACGGACTGCGCCGCATTGACCACCGGGTTCACCGTTGCCGTTCCAGCCGCGCCATAGGCGTTGCCGCTGTTGGAGCTGCTGGAGGAGGAACCCTGCGAGCTGCTGTTCTGGGTCTTTTTCTTGAGGTTCTTTTCCGCCTGCAGCGCGGTGTCCTGCGCTGCCGCCAGCTCTTCCGGCGTTGCGTCGGACTTCGCCAGCACCGCGGCCAGGTTGTTCTTCGCCGCGGTAAACGCCGCTGCGCTGGATGCGGTATAGCTGCTCAGGTCCTTGGATTCCATGCGGCTGAGAAGCGCTTCCAGCTCTTCGCGGTCCGGCGCTTTGCGCAGGTCCGCCATCGCCCGGTTGAGCGCCTCGGCCGCTGCGTCAACTTCGGCCTGGGTTGCGTCGTTGCCGATCGCCTTGGCTGCTTCCAGGGCATCCAGGAATTCCTGCTTGCCCTCTTCCAGGTAGCTGTCCAGGCCGGCGCGGATGGCCTCCGCCTCTGCGATGACCATGTCCAGCGTCGTGCGATCCGCCGTGCCGGCCAGGTCCATCATCGCGTCGTAGAGCGCATCGTATGCGCTGTCGATGTCGTTCTGGACGGCGTTTTCATCTTCTACGGTCTCCTGTGCCGCTGCGAGCGCATCCTGGAATGCCTCCCAGCTCGCCGCTGTATAGTCGGCCTCGTCCAGCGTCTCCGCAATGGCAACCAGCTCTTCGAGCTTTGTCTTGTCGCCCACGGTGAAGTCCAGATAATGCAGGGCGTCCAGCAGGTTGCTCCACGCCTCGTTGATCTCGTCCTGGGTGGCCGCCGGGTCGTCGTTGACCTCAACCGCCGCGTCGAACGCCTTCTGGAACTTCTCCTGCACGGCCGGGACCAGGTTGTCCACGTCGCCCGCGTCGATGCGCGCCTGCGCGTAGTCGATCACCGCCTGCAGGGTGGTCTTGCTCACTGTCTCAAACGCAAAGCTAAGCGTCGGGTTCAGGGTGTCCATCGTCCCGGTATACGTATAGGAATCCTCGCCGATGAGCTCCGGCTCGCCGCCGTTCACCGTCACCGCGCGGAAGGTTCTGCCGTCCACCGCCGGCGTGAAGTCAAACGTGAGCGCTTCGCCGTTTGCAACGTCCGCCTGCTTGTAGGTGCCGAGGAGGTTGGCGATGGTCTGCTCTTCCCCGTCGATCCACAGCTTTGCATCCTTGCCGTTAAAGGTCACGGTCAGGTCCGCCGTCTCCGGCGCGGTCTGCCCAACCTGCACGGCCGCATTCTGCAGCGCGCTGCCGACGTCGTTGCCGTCCACCGTCAGGGCGATCACATTGCCCATTTCGATGGTGTAATCGCCTTCCGCCATCGCTTCGTCCACCGCAAACGTGGCGATAAACAGGCCGCTCGCGTCCGTGGGCAGGCCGTCAAAGGTATTGCTATCGTAAAGGATCGTCACTTTCTGTTCGTCGTTGTGGATGCCGACCGTCAGGTTCCCGTCGATGCCGTCGTTCGGGACGACCGACTCGCAGGTCAGGCCCTCCGGATAGGTGAGGTCCATCTGGACGATATAGAGGGGATCCATCAGCTCGCCGAGGCCGCTGAAGGAATGGGTTACGGTAAAGGTGCTGCCCGGGGCCACGGTTTCCGGCGCCGTCAGGGCCATGGAAACGGTCTGCTCCGGGATCTCCTGGACGTCCACGACGATGGAAGCCTTCACGCCGTCGCTGTTCTTGACGCCCGGGATCATCGTCAGGGTGCCGGTGATGGTCTGCTCCTCCGCGGTATCCGCGCGGTAGCTGTCCTCATCCCAGACCACCGGGAGCTTGGTCGAGAGGTCGCCCTCCAGGGTGGCGCTGATTTCGTCCGGCAGATCCAGGTCTTCAAACGCCGTACCCACATACGCTTCCACGCTGTCCAGCGTTTCCACGCCTGTGACCAGCCTTGCGGAGGCCTCGCGGCCGGTGGAGTTGATCCAGAACCCTTCGGTGCTGCCCGCCGGGAGCGAAATGCGCACATAGCGCGCCAAGCCGGAGATATCGTCGTTCGTCAGGGTCAACGCTTCGCTGCCGTCCATATGGTCGGCGACGGTGGTCCAGGTCTCCCCATCCACGGAGAGGTCGATGGTATAGCGGTGGGATTGCTCGCTGTTCCAGGTAAGCTGCACATTGCTCATATCGTACAGGCCGCCTGCGTCATAGTACCACCACGGGGATGCATCGTCCGGCGCCGGGACCCAATACTTGGCCGGGTCGCCGTCGTTGCCATAGGACGGGTCGCTGTCTGCCGCGCTGGAGCTCGCATAGGACGGGGCGCCGTAATCCGGGCGCGTCTCTTCCGCCGCCTCGGAGCCGTAGGCGCAGAATTCTGCGATTTCCGTCCAATCCCTTGTGCCGTCGCCCGCATACAGATTGTATACGCGCAGGTAACGGGCAAGCGTATCCACCTGGAGGGAAGCGGTCTTATCCGGGCCGCTGTAGGTTGCCACATCGGTCCAGCTGTTGCCGTCCATGGAGCTTTGCAGGGTGAAGTTGTGCATCAGGGAACCGTCGCCCCAGACAAAGTCCACGTCCACCTGGTTGATCTGGTAATCGCCGCCGAGGTCCACCTGCCAGTTGGCCGCGCCCATCGCCGCGTTGGTCCAATAGGTGCTCGGGTCGCCGTCCACCGCGTCCGAAGCCGGATGGCCGGAACCCTCCCGGCTGGCGGTCGCGTCCTTGCCGAGCGCCACGTTGGTGTTGAGGCTCTCGCCCACGCCCTTGACCTCCAAAACGCAGGGCCAGATGTTGGAAGCCGGGCAGTTGACATACACGCGCACATACCGGCATTCCCGGCCGATATTCTCCGTCACGCGCTGGACACTCTCCGCATTGCTGCTGCGGTCCACGACCACATCGGCCTGCGTCATGTCCGGGCTGTCGGAGACAGCGATCTGATACTTATAATTGGTATTCATCTCAAAGAGGATTTCCACGCTCTCAAGGTTGTAGGTGTCGCCCATGTCGACCTGCCACCAGTGCGGGCCAACCGAGCTGTCGCTTGTGTCGGTCACTCTGGCGCACCATTTGGTCGTTTCGTCGCCGTCGTTAGCGCGCTCCGCAGCCTCGACGCCCAGCTGACTGCTGGTGTTTTCGCTGCTGGCGCTCGCGGGCTTATTGAGGAACAGGTTGTCGGTGGCCGGCTGCTCCGGAGCCACATAATCCGCCTCGTCTGCATCGCCGCCCTCCGGGACTTCCGGCAGGCCCTCGACCGTCTCGGTCGGGATGGTGAGGGTTGCGGTGGTGAGCCCATTGGAGGTCGCCGTCAGGGTGATGTCGCCCGAACCGCGCTTGCTGCGCACCCAAACGCCCATCTGTCCGCCCAATGCGGTGATGGTCTTGGTCGCCTGGCCCTCGTCGGCCTCGGTCTTGTCGCCGACCACGATGCCGGGGCCGTCCACGGAGAAGGTGATAGCATTGTCCGCCGTGTTGACCACGGTGCCGTTTGCATCCCGCACGTCGACCCAGACCAGCTTGGCGGTGCTGCCGTCCAGCTTGAGCGGCTCGTCGTTTTCCGCCTCAAGGGTGAGCTGCGCGGCTTCTTCCGGCGCGCGGCGGACATATTCCGCCACCTGCTGGCCGTCGATATAGCCGACCGCCGTGATGGTGCCCTCGCCCGGCGTGTAGGCGCTCAGGTCAAAGGTGAACGGCGGGTGCTTGAGGTTTTCAGTGCTGATGTATTTGCCCGCGCCTTCGGCCGGGTAGTTATTCGGGCTGCCGTCGCCGTGCGGCCCCCACATCTGCGTGTCGGGGGTCTGCCTGCCGATCGACTCGCCGTTGACAAAGAGTTCTACTTCGTCGCAGTTGCTGAATACGCGGACCTGGTCCGGAGAATCGGAGGCCCAGGTGTTGGCCACAAAGACCATCGGGCCGGTGTCAATCCCATACTCGCTCAGGTCGATGTCCGCGTCGCGCTGGCTCTGCACAAAGTATGCGCTGAACTTCGGGATGCGGTAGATATCCACAACGCCGCAGTAGGTGAGGTCCGTGGTATCAAAGCCTGCATAGTCAGCGTACTGCCAATAGGCATAGGCGCCGCCCCACTCCTGGCTGCGGTTCAGGGCCATGGATTCCTGGAGGTTGTCGCACTGGATCAGCATGCCCTCGTCGCCGCCATTAAACTTCGTGTGCGCCGGCTCGCGGGTCACACGGGTGGTGGAGGTGTAGCCGCCATAGTTCCAGTCGCCGTACTCGCTGACGATTACCGGCTTGTCGCTGTAGGTGGCAGCGTCCCCGATGACGTTTGCCTGCGGGGTGCCGACGCCCATGTCGAACACATTCCAGTATCTCCAGCCGCCGGTATAGATGCGGGAATCGCCGTCCTCCGGATATTCCTCATGGGAAATGCGGTGGACTTCCTCTGCCCACGCCTGGTTGTAGCCGCTCTCGTTGAGGCTCGGCTCCCATGCGATGATGGAGCAGTAGTTGCGGTTCATGTGGAACATGTCGCGCACTTCCTGATAGGTCGCATTCTTAAAGCTATCGGTGTTGACAAACTGCTGCCAACCGGAGAGGCAGTCGATCACCGCCACGCCGTATTTGTCGCACGCGGCGTAGAATGCCGGCGCGTGCGGGTAGTGGGACATGCGGATGAAATCGAAGCCCCACTCCTTCAAGCGGCGGACCTCCTCAAAGATCGCGTCGTTGGACTGCGCGTTGCCGAGCATGCCCGTCTCCGAGTGGAGGTTTACACCGTTGAGTTCCACAAATTCGTCGTTGATGTAGCAGCCATCGCGCTTCCATTCCACCTTGCGGATACCATAGGTGGTCTCCAGGGAATCGCGGACCGTATCGCCGGTCAGGACCGTGGTGCGCACGGTGTAGAGTTCCGGCGTATTGACGGACCACAGGCGCGGGTTCTCCACCACCAGCTCCTGGGTAAACGCATAGCGCTCGCCCGCTTCAATCGAGGCGGTGTCCTCCTTTGTGGCGACCACCGAACCGTCCTCATCCACAATCTCCGTGCGGACGGTGGTGTCTTCCGCCTGCGCCCCTTCGTTCTTCACGTCGGTCTGCGCCTTGACCGTGGCGCTCTCCTTGGTGACGGAGGGGGCTGTCAGGAAGAGCCCGCCGCCTGCGGCCTCGTTCTCATAGACCGCGTCGCTCACATGCAGCGTGTCCATCGCCGTGAGGTATACATTCCGGTACAGGCCCCCGAAATACTGGAAGTCCGGGTTGGTCTTGCCGGGGTTGAAGGCCGTGTTCGGGCGCGTATCGATGCGCACCGCGATCACGTTTTCCTCGCCATAGGACACGAAATCGGTCAGGTCGATTACAAACGCGGTGTAGCCGCCCTGATGGGAGCCAACTTTCTCCCCATTGAGCCAAACTTCCGCGGCCTGCATCGCCGCCTCAAAGGTGATGTAGAGCTTTTTGCCCTGCATTTCCTCCGGTACGGTAAAGTGCTTGCGGTACCAGAAGACCCCGAGGTCCTTCTGATAATAGTTGTCCGGGGTATAGTGGATCGTGCTGTGCGGCAGGTTCACATAGAGCCATTCGCTGTCCTCAAAATCCACCGCTTCCGCACCGGTGATGTCACCCTTATAGTACAGCCAATCGTTGTTGAAATTGATGGTTTCCCTGCCGGGTTCCGCTGCGGAGCTCGGCAATGCCGCGGCATTGCCATCGTCCGGCCCGGCCGCCCATGCCGCAACGCCCGGCCCGGCAAACACAGAGCCGAGGACCATCAGCGTTGCCAGGAGGCAGGCCGTCCACTTTTGCCATGCTGTTTTCATACTTCTTCTCCTTCCATTGTATAATGCCGTAGACTCCTTTTCTTCTATTCTGCAACCTCCTCCTTTCTTTCCTGCAAGTCTTTCAGATATAAGACCTTAGGCCCAAAGCACAGCGAAACAGCAATTTTACATATCCCGCGTGCCGCTTACCCCGCTTTCCGTATATATATGCTCCCCTTTATGAAAGGCACCTTTGAAAAAAAGCCTTCACACTTAGGGAAACCCATCACTATGCTCAAAAACTTTGCACATATATGCGTACGCCTTTATAATAAAGATGCCAAGCAGAAGAATCCATACAAAATTCTTTGGCAAGATATCAAATTTATTTTCTCTTTGCCTAAATGAAACATTTCTCCATATGTTTGAGAAATTTATCCATAAAAGGCATTTCAAATGATTGCCAGGTATTTTGAAAAAGAATCGCCTAGGCCATCGTCTTGCT
Source organism: Anaeromassilibacillus sp. D41t1_190614_C2 (assembly GCF_015558525.1). Classification (NCBI taxonomy): domain Bacteria; kingdom Bacillati; phylum Bacillota; class Clostridia; order Eubacteriales; family Acutalibacteraceae; genus Anaeromassilibacillus; species Anaeromassilibacillus sp. D41t1_190614_C2. The sequence goes on from NZ_JADMOD010000010.1 coordinate 40,997, forward strand.
ATATTGGCGGGCGGGAATCTGCCCGCCCGCTTGCCCAACAGGCCATTTTTGTAAAGAGCGCCATGGAACCTCCCTTCCCAGAAAGCGGGAAGGCCCTGCCCGCAGCCCGCCCTTTCCCTGGCGATTTATCTTATCCTTATCTAACATGTTGCAAACCGCTTGACATCCTCTGGAACGCATGGTACCATAGAGCCGTGGTTAGCAGATGCTAATCAAAAAACGGATGCTGGTTGTAAGCCTACGTTGCGTTGATGGCACACGGGGCCATACGCACCAAAGCCAGCAAGAAGCGCCACTGCCCCGGCCGGTATCGGCCCCACAGAATTGTCAGGCTTTTGGAACGCTTCTTTTCCACTTGTTTTTTCTTTTTACCAATCAGTTAGCTATGACTAACCAATATTTAGGAGGGAACCCCATGGCGGATACGGTAGAATCCATTTTGGCGCGCAACTGCGCCCCGGTTCTCGCGGGAATGAAGCCGTCCAACCTTTTTTCCTGCCCTGCTTCCTGCAGCGCATCGCTCTCCGCCTACCGGTCACTCCTGGAAGAAAAGGGCATCCGGACATTTTCCATCTGTGCATGCGGCGCGCGCACCTTGACGCTGGTCTACCGCGAACGCCTGCTAAAACAGCAGCTCCGCCGCCCAGACGTCCAAGATTGCCTTATCCGGTTTGGCTATCCCGTCACCGAGGGGATGGACGCGATGCTCGCCTGGCTGCAACGCCGGGCCCGCCTGGAAAAAGGGTTCCCCCACGAGATCGGCTGCTTCCTGGGCTATCCTATGGAGGACGTGACCGGCTTCATCCGGGAAAAAGGCCGCAACTGCAAATGCTGCGGCATGTGGAAAGTATACGGCGATGAAGCATATGCGAAACACCTGTTTGAAAAATATGAGCAGTGTTCGCGGGCCTTGTGCAACCATTTGGAGCAAGGCGTGCCTTTCCTACATATCCTCGCCGCACTTCCCGCTGCATAAAACAGCATACCTGTATATAAGGAAAATCCGACAAACTTACCCGCGCGGGTGGGGAAGCATTCCCAACAGCGCCGCGCAGATCAGGAGGTTTTTGCTATGAGTAAAACAGCAGTGATCTATTGGACAGGCACCGGCAATACCGAGGCCATGGCGAACGCCATTGCATCCGGCATTGGGGATGCCGACGTGATGCCGGTTTCGGAGGCTGACGCTTCCGCCGTGGCGCAATACGACAAGATTGCGTTCGGATGCCCGGCCATGGGCGACGAAGTCCTGGAAGAAAGCGAATTCGAGCCCTTCTTTGCCGATGTAGAAGGTAGCCTTTCCGGCAAGAAGGTCGCGCTCTTCGGCTCCTACGGCTGGGGCGACGGGCAGTGGATGCGCGATTGGCAGGACCGTGTCTCCGGCGACGGGGCGCAGCTCTTTGAAGAGGGCCTAATGGCCAACGGCGCGCCCGACGAAGCCGAATGTGAAGCGTTTGGCAAGCGGTTCTCTGCGTTTTAAGTGGGTTTCTCTTTGTATCCCATTTTTTGGAAAGCCGCCGGATGCCAACCGCATCCGGCCCCGCTTCCGCTTTAATATTGCGATCAAGTGTCATCACAAATTGCTTATAGGGTACTCCATACGGGACGGCTGCCGGGTGCCTGCCGCATCCGGCTCGGCGTCTCCTCTAACCTCTAACACCGCTTACAAGGTACTCCATACAGATATTTTCTTCCTTAGTCGCAGAGGCCCGGCAGACCCGCCGGGCCTTTTGCTTTCCCCAAGCTTTCCCGCGGGTTCCAGCTGGCCAGCGTGTTTCCTGTAATCTGGAAAAAATTTTAGAAACCTATTGACAAACGCAAGTTAGCTGGTGTAAACTAATATCCGCAGAAATGGGATTAGCGAGAGCTAACCCCTAATAAAATGTTTAAAAGTTAGCCTAATCTAACTTTAAAAGGAGTGACGGAGATGTTGGCAAAAGAAGCTGCTCTGCATACGCCTGTGCAGGAATCCCCCGCACCGGCCGCACAGGTCATGTTGATGCCGCTGGCCATGGCGGAAGCGGGCAAGACGGTGGAAGTGCATGCGATCCGCGGAAAAGATGAAGTCCGCCGCTTTTTGCAGAACCTTGGCTTTGCAGAGGGCGCGCAGGTTTCGGTCGTTTCTGAATTGAACGGCAACATGATCGTCAATGTAAAAGGGACCCGGGTGGCGATTAGCAAATCGATGGCCAGCCGTATCCTGACAGCCTGATTTCATTTAGGAGGGATCATCATGAGAACATTGAAGGAAGCAAAGTGCGGCGAGACCGTATCTGTGGCAAAGCTTACGGGCGAAGGTGCGCTCAAGCGCCGCATCATGGATATGGGCATCACAAAGGGCACACAGATTTATGTGCGCAAGGTTGCGCCTCTGGGCGACCCGGTCGAGATCAACGTACGCGGCTACGAGCTTTCGATCCGCAAGAGCGAGGCGGAAAACATTCTTCTGGAAGCATAAGGCGTTTGAATGCCGCCCTGCCTAGGGCGGCCCCACCCCAGACGGGCTGCGGACTTTCAGATGAAGGATGGAGCGGGAACGCCAAATGCGCAGGCCGCTTGCAAAGGCCCTGCCGCGGTATCCGACTGCGCAGCGCTTTGTTTTCCATCCAGATGATAAAAGGCCCATAAGTTAGCCATAACTAACAATTGTATCGAGGAGGAACATCGGAATGCAAATGAAAATCGCGCTTGCCGGCAACCCGAACTGCGGCAAGACTACCATGTTCAACGACCTGACTGGCAGCAGCCAGTATGTCGGCAACTGGCCGGGCGTCACGGTCGAAAAGAAAGAGGGCAAGCTCCGCGGGCACAAGGACGTCATCATCACGGACCTGCCGGGCATCTATTCCCTCTCCCCCTACACGCTGGAAGAGGTGGTCAGCCGCGACTACCTGCTCAACGAACAACCCGACGCCATCATCAACCTGGTGGACGGGACCAACCTGGAGCGCAACCTCTATTTGACCACCCAGATTTTGGAGCTGGGCATCCCTGTGGTTATCGCCCTTAACATGATCGACCTGGTAAAAAAGAACGGCGACACCATCGACACCCGCAAGCTCTCCGCAGCATTGGGCTGCGAGATCATCGAGACCAGCGCCCTCAAAGGCACCGGCTCCATGGAGGCGGCAGAGCGCGCCATCGCCCTTGCAAAGGCAAAAAAGGCTTCCGCCCCACAGCATGAATTCACCAAAACCGTTGAAGAAGCGCTTGACCATATCGCCAAGGCCGTACATGGCCAAGTCCCCGTGGCGCATGAGCGTTGGTATGCGGTGAAGCTGTTTGAGCGCGACGAGCGGGTCATGGCGCAGTGCAATTTCAGCGCCCAGACGAAGGATGCGTTGGAAACAGCCATTGCTTCCGTAGAAAAAGAGCTGGACGACGACAGCGAAAGCATCATCACCAACGAGCGCTATGCCTACATCGCCAAGCTCATGAAAAACTGTGTACATAAAAAGCGCTCTGGCCTATCGATGAGCGATAAGATCGACCGGGTTGTCACAAACCGCTGGTTGGCCCTGCCAATCTTTGTGGTTATCATGTTTGCCGTCTATTATATCACGGTGACAACCATCGGCACGATTGTCACAGATTTTATGAACGACACCTTGTTCGGCGAGTGGATTCAACCCACCGTGGGCGGCTGGCTGACAGCCGCTGGCGCTGCGGATTGGCTCAACGGCCTGATTGTAGACGGCATCATCGGCGGCGTCGGCGCTGTGCTTGGCTTTGTCCCGCAGATGCTTATCCTGTTTTTCTTCCTCGCTATTTTGGAGGACTGCGGCTATATGGCGCGCGTGGCGTTCATTATGGACCGCATTTTCCGCAAGTTTGGCCTTTCGGGAAAGAGCTTTATCCCGATGCTGATTTCCTCCGGCTGCGGCGTGCCAGGCGTCATGGCCACCAAGACCATTGAAACGGAAAAAGACCGCCGTATGACCATCATGACCACCACCTTTATCCCGTGCAGCGCCAAGCTGCCGATCATCGCGCTGATGTTCGGCTCCATGTTCGGCACGGAACAGGCCGGATGGGTGGCGCCGTTGTTCTACTTCCTCGGGGTTGCAGCGGTCATCGTCTCTGGCATCATCCTCAAAAAGACTAAGATGTTTGCGGGCGACCCTGCCCCGTTCGTGATGGAGCTGCCGCAGTACCATGTGCCCGCCCCGAAGAGCGTGCTGATCCATATGCTGGAGCGCGGCAAAGCCTTTATCATCAAAGCTGGTACGGTAATCTTCGTCGCCTGCGGTGTCGTCTGGTTCCTCAGCAACTTCGGCTGGGCAAGCGGCGGCGCCACCTTCGGTATGCTGGACATGGAGGACCCTGTGGTCAACCAGATGGACTTCAGCATCCTGGCTTACCTCGGCAACGCAATCGCCTGGATCTTTGCGCCGCTCGGCTTTGGCAACTGGCAGGGCGCTGTCGCCACGATCACCGGCCTGGTGGCAAAGGAAAACGTGGTCAGCACCTTCGGCGTGCTCTTCGGCCTGGCAGATGCAGGCGAAACCGACCCCGGCCTCTGGACGGCGGTTTCCACTATGCTTCCCACGATGGGCGCAAAACTCTCCTTCCTGGCATTTAACCTGCTGTGCGCGCCCTGCTTCGCGGCCATCGGCGCGATCAAGCGCGAAATGGCGAGCGCCAAATGGACGGCCTTTGCCATTGGGTATCAATGTGTCTTCGCCTATTGCGTGGCGTTGATGCTCTACCAGTTCAGCCTGCTCTTCTCCGGCGCCGGCTTTACCATCGGCTCCGCAGCGGCCATCATCATTCTTGCGTTGCTGCTCTTCCTGTTGTTCCGCCCGGACCCGAACCGTACCGCGGAACTCCGCCGCCGTTCGGCAGCGGCAAACGCATAATCCCCCCTATGAAAGGAGCGGTTTTATGGTAACCTTCCTCATTGCAGCGGCACTCGCTGTCCTGTTTGGCCTGGCCATCCGCCATTTGATAAAGCACGGCACATGCGATTGCAGCAGCAAAGGCGGCTGCAACGGCGGCTGCGCCGGTTGCTCGCATTGCTGCCATGGTGCGGAACAATCCCAGAAGCACAAAGCAAGCTGACCATCGCGCATACGCCCGTATAGAAAGAAAGGGGCCTCTTCCATTGCTCTCTTCAGGAAAAAAACGCTATCTCTTTATCATCCATGAGTTGGGCCAGAATGGAAACGCGGTCCACTCCAAGGACATCGCCTCTTCGCTCTCCGTCAAGCAGCCCAGTGTTTCGAAAATGCTCAACGCCCTGGCGGAAGACGGACTGATCGAAAAGGAGTACTACGGCGCCGCAACCTTCACGCCGGAGGGGGCGCGCCTCTCCAACAAGCTCTATACCGACTATCTCCTGCTGTTTTCCTTCTTCCGGAAACAGCTGGGCCTGTCTGAATCGGACGCGCGCCACGATGCAATCGTATGCCTGTGCGACCTGTCCGATGCCGGTGTACAACGCATGGCCTCCGCCGTGTTGGACTGCGAACCGTGCAAACAAACACAAATTTAAGCCATTCCCAACCTAAGATCGAATCCCAAACAGGGCGGCGCGGATGTAATTCCGCGCCGCCCTGTTCCCATTCCCCCGCCGGCGCCCTTTCTGACGGGGCACCGTCCACCGGCCCTCGCAGCGCCCGGCAACGGCTTGACATTCAGCCAAAATGCCAGTAAGCTAAATTTATCAACAACCGGCCGGGCCGGGGGAGGAGGGAACGCTATGCCGGAGTGTGTCCGCCGCGGGTTTGTCCCCACAGACGCGCGCGACTTTCAGGGGGATTCCCTGCGCCTGCTCCAAGAGGCGCAGGCCGACGCCGCCTACCTGTTGAACCGGGGATACGAGCTCGAACGGGCCGTCTCCTTTGTGGGCGACCGGTTCCAATTCTCGGCGCGGCAGCGCATGGCATTGATCCGCGCCACCTCCTCCCGCTGCGATATTGCGCTGCGCCGGAAGAAGGAGATCACCGGCTCCCTCTCCCGGAAAACCCTGTGGCTGGACGGTTTCAACGTGGTCATTCCTCTGGAAGCGGCCTTGTCCGGCTCAACCGTCCTGCTCTGCATGGACGGCACAGCGCGCGACCTCTGCGGCCTGCACGGGAGCTACCGCCTGATCGACAAGACGGATCTCGTGCTTGCATTGCTCTTTGATGCGCTTGCACGCCTTGCACCGGAACGCGCCGTCTTTGTGCTCGACGCTCCGGTCTCCAACTCCGGCCGTCTTGCCCAACGCATCCGCTCCTTCGCGCAGGGCTGTGGGTTCCCCGCGGAAGCCACGCTCGTCCCCAACGCGGACGCCCTGCTCTGGGACAAGGACTGTGTCGCCACGGGGGATGCGATCATCCTCAACCGCTGCGGCGGTTGGGTCAATCTATGCCGGGACATCATCGAAACCGCCTTGCCGGGGTTCCGTTTCACCGACCTGTCCGGCAGGGCAATCCAATAAAAGGGGGAACCACTTTGGGAGAGCTCGCAAAACTGCCAAACATCGGGAAAGTCTTAGAGGCACAATTGGAAGCGGTGGGGATCGCCACGCCGGAGGCGCTGCGCGAAACCGGGAGCCGCGCAGCGTGGCTGCGCATCCGGGCCGCCGACCCTTCTGCCTGTTTCCACCGTCTATGCGCTTTGGAGGGCGCCCTGCACGGCGTGCGCTGGCACGCGCTGGACGGGCCGGTCAAGGCGGACCTAAAAGAATTTTATCAGTCCCACAAAGGGCTGCAATAGGAGGAATCCGTATGGATGGAAAGCAAATGATCCATGCGCCGGCAATCGCCGCGGGAGGAAGGCCATGACCCGGCGCGAGCTGGCAGAGCTCTGCCTGGCCTTTCCCGATTCTTACGAAGACGCACCCTTCCACGACCCCAACTGGACAGTCATCCGCCACCGGTCCAACCGGAAGTGCTTTGCGATGATCTATGAACGCGGCGGCAATCTCTGTATCAATTTGAAATGCGACCCGATGCGGGCTGATTTTCTCTGCAAGGTTTACGAGGGGATCGACCCCGGCTACCACATGAATAAGCAGCATTGGATCACCGTCATCCCAGATTCGGACGTCCCTTTGGATGAGCTTTACGACATCCTGCGGGAGAGCTACGAGCGGACGCGCACCCATCCGCGCCGCACCAAGGAAGAGGAGGGAGAAGCAACATGACTGAATTGGAGACCATGCAGCGCGCCAAACAGTATATACATAAGCTCGCCAATGGCATCGACCCGCTCACGGACCGGCCGTTGCCCCACGACACCGTGCTGCACCAAGTGCGGATTTCCCGGTGCTTCTTCTATGTAGAAACGCTGATCGACCGCGCCATCGAACAGGAAAGCCACCCGTCAAAGCGCGCAAAAAAAGAGTTGCCCCCGTTCTCTCTGACGCCGGAACAAAAACAACAGGTCCTACTGGTCCACAACCCGATCCCCATCTCCCAGTTTGTGCAGGCGGCCAACGCCGTAGCCGACCTCGACCATATGCAAAAGCTGAAGGCCACAGACCTGACCGCCTGGCTGGTGCGGAAGGGCTTTTTGCAGGAGGTCATCCGGAACGACAAACGCCAGAAGGAACCGACCGCCAATAGGAACGCCATCGGCATCACCTCCGAATGGCGGCAGGCACACTCGACCGGCGCGCACTATCTGGCCATCCTCTACAACTACGGCGCGCAGCAATTTTTATTGGACCATTTGGAATCGGTCTTTTCGGAGGAGTCTGTTCCCACCGAGTAGGTAAAGAAGATCAAATAAAAGGGTTCGGGCAACCAAACAAGGCTGCCCGAACCCTTTTATGTAAGTCTTTTTATTCGATTATTCCGCCATTTTCCCATAGGTAGAAAATGGGCCCTACAAATGCAGGAAAACGCCCAGCCGTTCGATAAGCCATTTATAACCGGTGGACGCCGCTGCGCCACACATCGAAAAGCTTACCGCTCTTTCATTTTCGCAAGCGCTGCATCATAGGCAGCCTTGGTCCGGCCGTCAAAACAGACCATCTCCACCACTTCAATGGCCGTTCCGCCCTTCCCATATTCCAGGATGGTGCGCACCGCGATCTCCGCTGCCTGTTCCAACGGGAAATGGTATACCCCGGTGCTGATGGAGGGGAACGCCACCGTGCGGCACCCATTCGCCTCCGCCAGTTCCAGGCAGGACCGGTAGCAGCTCTCCAGGAGTTCCGCCTCATGGCTCCCGCCCCCGTTCCAGACCGGGCCCGGTGTGTGGATCACATATTTGGCGGGAAGCCGGTATCCCTTCGTGATCTTTGCCTTTCCCGTCTTGCATCCGTGCAGCGTGCGGCATTCAGCCAACAGCTCCGGTCCGGCCGCGCGGTGGATCGCGCCGTCTACCCCGCCCCCGCCCAGCAGCGAAGTATTGGCGGCGTTGACAATGGCGTCCACCGGAAAGGTCGTGATATCTCCACGTACGATTTGTAAGTCCATAGGTTCTCTCCCCCGTCGTTTTCCTCCATTGTATCCCCTCCGTCGGAAAAAAGCAATTTCCTCTTGCCGATTGCCATATTGAAAAATACTGCCAAACGCGGTATCATAAAGGAAAATCGCCGGGATGCCCGGCAGTAAATTTGGAACACACCGGTTTGGGCGGTGTGGGTCTTGTTAAGGTCAGCCGTAAGGCTGTACGGGAGGAGAAAGCATGGCCAATAAAATCATTCTCAGCGCAGACAGTACCTGTGACCTGAGCCCGGAGCTAAAAGAACGTTACCAAGTGCAGTACTTCCCCTATCACATCCTTTTGGATGGGCAGCAGTATATGGACGGCGTGGATATCCAACCGGAGGATCTTTACCGCACCTACCGGGAAAAGAAGCTGCTTCCCAAAACCGCAGCGATCAGCACCATGGAATTCTATGAATATTTTAAACAATGGGTGGACGAGGGCTATGAGGTCATCCACATCAACCTGGGATCGGCGCTGTCCGCCGCCCACCAGAACTGCCGCCTTGCCGCGGAGGAATTGGGGCACGTCTATGTGATCGATTCATGCAACCTTTCCACGGGCATGGGACTTCTGGTGATTGAGGCAGGGCGGCGCATTGCCCGCGGGATGTCCGCCAAAGAGATTTATCAGGAGGTCTCTGCGCTCACCGCGCATTCCCACGCCAGTTTTATCCTGGATACCCTGGAGTTCATGCACGCGGGCGGCCGCTGCTCCGCTGTGACGGCGCTCGGCGCCAACCTGCTGCGCCTGAAACCCTGCATTGAGGTGGATAACCTTCGCGGCGGCGCGATGAGTGTCGGCAAAAAGTACCGCGGCAGCTTGGAAAAAGTGCTGCCGCAATACACGCGGGACAAGCTGGCGGACCGCGCAGACCTGGTGTTAGACCGGGTCTTTATCACCCACTCGGGGATTTCCCAAAACTACATCGACCTCGTCCGCAGCACCATCCAGCAAATTGCGGACTTCCGGGAAATCTGCGTAACCCGCGCAAGCTGCACCATCTCCTGCCACTGCGGGCCCAACACGCTGGGGGTCCTCTTTTTGACCAAGTGACATACGAATTTCCAAACAGGCCGCTCTCGGGGACCCGGGGACGGCCTGTTTTTTGTCCCCTATGTGTTCCAGTGTCCGGTAACCGGCCGAACTTTTTGCGCCCCCTATTGCATCCCCAAAAAATTCATTATATTCATTTTCAATATACCTTGACAGATGAGGTATATTGTATTATATTATAGCTCAGAAAGGATGTGAGCAGGATTGTCCATCACGGCCGATATGATCCGTGGGCATACGGACACCATCATTCTGCGGCAGTTGATCGAAAAGGACAGCTATGGATATGAAATCAACAAAGCCGTGCAAGAAAAAACCGGCAACCAATACGAACTCAAAGAGGCTACCCTCTATACGGCATTCCGCCGCCTGGAACAGGCCGGGCTGATCCTCTCCTATTGGGGGGATGAAACCACGGGCGCCCGCCGGCGCTACTACACCATCACCGAGGAGGGTCGGGCGCAGTACCAAGCCGCTGTTGCGGAATGGGCACGCACCAAAGACCTGATCGACAAACTGATTTTGTGAAAGGAAGGCTATCATTTATGATTGACCGAATTCGCGCCTATCTGGAGCACGCCTTCGCGGACGCTCCCAAAACCCGCCGGGTTGAGGATCTCCGCGAGGAACTTTTCTCCAATCTGGTGGAAAAATACAACGACCGCCTGCGCCAGGGGATGTCGGAAGAGGATGCTTATAATGCTGTGATCCGCAGCATCGGCGACATCGACGAGCTGATCGACAGCGTACGCGGCCCTTCCCCTCTTGAACCGCCCCCTATGCGCGAATCGAGCATACGCGCCCTGCGCACCGCCATTGCGGTGGCGCTGTATATCATGAGCCCGTTTATGGTGATCTTGCTCCGCGGCCCTTGGGGAATCGGGGCAATGTTCCTCTTTATTGCCGCTGCAACAGGCCTGCTCATCTATAACAGCATGACGAAACCGCATTATGCCCGCGCGGACGACACGATTGTCGAGGAATTTAAAGAATGGCATGTGAAGAACGACCGGCAGCGCGACGCTTTGAACGCCTTTAAGGGCGCTTATTGGAGCATTGTCGTCGGGATCTATCTATTCGTCAGCTTTCTCTTTGGCATCTGGAGCTTTTCCTGGATCTTGTTTATCATGGCAGCGGCAGTGGAAAATATTATCAAGGGTGTCGTCGCCCTGAGGAGGTAGAAACATGGGCAAGACCGCAGCAAAAGTTTCCATTGGTATTTGGAGCCTCGTATTCGTGCTGTTTGCCACACTCTTTGGTTACCTGTGGTACAATGGCGGTTGGGGCGGGCTGTTTCTGCCCTTGCGAGGTTGGTATCACAACAGTTCGTATCAGACAGTCCATGAGCAAACCTTTACAGACCCTGTCCAATCCCTGGACCTCCGTTGGAATGGCGGCGACGTTTCTATTCGCTCCAGCAGCAGCTCCGAAATCAAAATTGTGCAAAAAGGGGTCAAAAACACGCCGGAAGAGCAGTTTTTCCAGGCATCCGTCCGCGACGGTGTTCTGACGGTTACAGATGGCAGCACGACAGCTGGCCTTGCGATCGGCCCATTCCCCTTTTCGATCGGTTCCGATTTGGAGGTCTACCTGCCGGAAGAAACCTATGACGCCCTGTCCCTGGAAACCACTGACGGCGACCTTTTCTTTGACGCCCTGCAAGCAGAACGCCTGGAAGTCCGCACACAGTCCGGGGACGCAGAGCTCTCCGGCGTCTATCAGGAATTGGCTTTTGCCTCCCACAACGGCGACTTTCTCTGCCGGGATGTCACTGTGGAGCAGTTGGCCTGCCAAACCACCAGCGGGGACATGGAGATCTCCGGGAAGCTCTCCCAGATCACGGCCACCAGCACGTCCGGCGACGTTTCGCTGCGCACCAGCCAAATGATTACCAGCGCTACGATACAGTCCACCTCCGGCGACGTGCTTCTCTTCCTCCCGGAAAACGACGGCTTTACGGCGCAGCTCCACAGCTCGTCGGGCGATCTGATCTGCGCCTTCCCCGGGTTCCAGAGCGGCAACGAATTCCGCTATAAAGACGGCGGCGCATCCATCCGGCTGGATACCACCAGTGGGGATGCCTGCTTACTCTACGCATAAGGCCGCAATTTTGGGCCTCCATCCAGAGCCATCCCACCGGCAGATTTTTGCCGTGCGCTTTATTATTTTCGAATTTGCAATCATAAAAAGAGCAAATCATGGCATGCTTTAAAAAAATCCCACCACGGAGGAAACGGATATGAAATCCACCTTTTTACATGCCAATTTGAACGTCTTTGACCTGCAAAAAAGCCTCGCGTTTTATGACAAAGCACTCGGCCTCAAGGAACACCGCCGGAAGGAAGCGCCGGACGGCTCCTTCATCCTGGTCTACCTCTCCGACGGCGCCACGCCGTTTGAGCTGGAGCTGACCTGGCTGCGCGACCGCACCGAGCCCTATAACCTGGGCGACAACGAGATCCACCTCGCCGTGCGCGTGGAGGACAAGGCCGCCGCGCATGCCCTGCACGAAGAAATGGGCTGCATCTGCTTTGAAAACCGCGCGATGGACCTCTATTTCATCCACGACCCCGACGGCTACTGGATTGAAATCCTGGACCGTTGATCCAACCGCAATAGGAAACGCCTGCTCCATATGGGGCAGGCGTTTTTGCTTCCAGGAGTCAGGAGGAGCCCCCAAAGGGACAACCGCCGTTAAAAGCCATCCTGCATGCAAAAGCGCTCCCATGCCAGGTGCTGTATGGAAAGGAGACACAACCACACAGGATTTTTTCCATCTGGATTTTCGGCCTAAATCTCCCTGTAAAATTTGTGCAATTTGCAAATAGAACTCTATTTATTCTCTTTCTATAATATAATCAGACGCAAAATGGCCATCTATTCTCTGATCCTGCAACTCCAGACGAGGGGGACGATATCTGTGACCTGGAAAAAAACAGCTTTGCCAGTGCTTGTTTGCCTAGGGCTGCTTACCCTGTTTTGCTCCTGCAACTCCTATCCGGATGATTCGCTCTATCAGGCGATCTTGGAGACGGACAACAACGCATCCCCCCTGGTAGAATACCATTATCCAGCCGGCATCCCAAGGACCGTATCCGAAATGCCCGAAACCGCCGCACTGATTGTCCGGGGGACCTTCTTGGACGACGCACAGGGAGACATCACGTATTTGGACGAGGTGCTCGATCTTGGCCGCGGCGCTGCACCCGGAGAGCGGAGCGTCCTTTCCGCACAGACGACCTCCACATTTGAAATCACCAAGGTTATCCAGGGGGATCTTCAGGTGGGCGACCAGATCAAAGTTGCGGAGCCCTATTATGTGGACAACCAAGACGGCGTGGAAACCATCAAACGGTCACCGGGATGCTCTGAACTTTACGCGCCTTCTGAGCCAGGGAAGGAATATCTGTTCTTTTTCGACGATCCATTCGACCAAGGAGAGGAAGCTGGAATATACTTCCCTCTTTGGAATGAATTCGGCCGGTATCCGGTCATTTATCCCTTGAGCTGGGATGCGCTCTCCATCCCCTCCATGACAAACGAAGAGCTGAGCCTGGGCGAAGGAGACGCATCCGCCTATAAAGACGTCTACCGGCAGGTAGTGAAAAAATTCATGTGGTAACACCATATCAGCAATAAAAAGGCGGGCGATGCAGGATCATTTTCACTGCATCGCCCGCTTGTTCCGTTCTGCGGCATTTTCTAACGTTTACTTCATATACGTTGGCGGCGGGCCAAAAGGATTTTCCCCGCCCGGCGCATGGAACACCAGCCCCAGCTCTTCCGGGCTAACCTGGCCCGTCTGAATGGCGCGGTCCCGCAGGTAAATATAAAGCTCCGCTTTGGTTGCTTCGTAATACGGGTTCACAAAGAATACGCCCACGCCCAGGCAGAGCGTGCCCAACAGATACCACCCCAAAAAGGAAAGGTCAAGAAGGAAGATGTTGAGCTTCTCCCCGTCGGTCATCATCCGGCTGATGGTGCGCGCACGGTATCCGGGAATATGCGGGTTGTCGGAGAGGATGTATGGCACCATAAAATACTGATAGGATTTATAAATCCCGGGGATGAGCAACAGCAGCGACCAGAAAAATACATATAAGCCGGTGACAACCATCGCCGCCACTGTATTTCCATACCCGCTGCGGAAGCCGCTGAACAGCGTCTCGATCGACGTCCCTCCGAAATGGTTCTGTACGAAATAGCGCGCCTGCCCGACTTGGAAAACATTGTACACAAAGACCGCCAGCAGGAAGCCAAACAGCGCCAAGGCAACCGTCCAGGCATCCAGCCAATTCATAAAGTGTACATGTGTCGAAAAATTTTCCAAATCATGTGCGCCCCATATCCCCCAAAAGGACTCATATGTGTCCGCCAGGCGGCTGAGTGTATTTCCCAAGTTGGCAAGCCCCGACAGCAAAGACACCAGCAGGGCCACCACAAATGCGCGCCAATAACGCCCTGTCAGGGCAATCTTTGCGTTGGATTTCAGGATCTCCCTGCTCCACATAACGCATCCTTCTTTCTCTCCATGAAATTCTTCCACTTCCAACCCGAAGCCCGCTTTCGGTCTTTTCCCATCCAAAATCGATCCGTGCGCCCGTCCTTGCTGCCGCCTTTTCCCAGGAAAAGGCGGTCAAAGCGCGGTCGGCGTAGGGGGGTCTTGGTTTGCACCGGAATCCTCCGATGCCGGATCGTTCTTCCGATTGGCTTCGTCTTCCACCTGCCCTGCGCCAGCAGAAGCACTCCCCGTGGGCGCTGGCTGGGGATGTTTTGTCAAATCGGGGGCCTTGGGCCCGGCCTCTGGCGCCCCTGCCGAAGCCACATCATGCGGCGGGGCCTGGAAGATGTCCCGCGTGCCCGGATCTGCTGGATGTGCAGCCGCGGGCTCCGAAGGATGTTCCCATGGCGCCGGCGCCTGCGGTGCTGCCCCAGGATATCCAGGGGCATTCACGCCATATGGCGCATGCGGACCCGATGCATCCGGATTTTGCGCAGGCGCCGCGCCATACGGCGGATACGGGGCCGATGGATTCTGCGGAGGCGTGGCTCCGTACGGCGTTTGCCCCTGCGGAGGGTTGGGGTAGCTGCCCGGCATCGTCCCATAGGGCGGGTACCCCTGCGTGGGTGCGTGCGGCGGCACCGGCGCGCCCGGATACATCGGAGACGGCGCGCCATAGGAGGGGCCTTGGCCTCCCTGCGCCGGTTTTTGATAGGCCGCATACGCCGTATCCTGCTGCGGCACCCCGTACGGGGGTACCGGCGGGACCGGGTACAGGTTCAGCTCCCTGGGATCGAGCAGACCATTCTGGATGGCGCGCTCACGCAGGAAGATATACAATTCCGCCTTGGTCGCTTCGTAATACGGGTTGACGAACAGATGCCCCAACCCCAGGCAGAGCGCGCCCAGGAAATACCATCCCAGGAAGGACAGGTCGAGCACAAAGAGGGAACCCTTTTCCCCGCTGGTGAGCATGGTGCTGAGCTGGCGGGCGCGCGTCCCTTTGAGCTGCGGATTGTCCGCCAGCAGGTATTTGACAAATGTATACTGGTACAGCTTGATAAAATACGGGATGAACAACAAAAGACAGACGATCATCAGCAGCGACATCATGTAGGCGCCGCCGATCACAGCCACCAGACAGACGGCCATCAACGCGATCAGAATATAGAGCCATAAATCGATCAACAGGTCGGTGGTAAACATCGCGCCCACCGCTGTGGGATACCCGCGGCGGAACGCGCCGAAAAGATGTTCAAAGCGGCTGTCCCCAAAGCGGTTATGTACAAAATAGCGGCATTTTCCCATGTTTACCGGGTTGCTGACAAAGACGCGGAATGCCGTGCCAAAGGCAAAGGCCAACACGCCGATGGTCCCCAACAAGCCGATGACCACGCCGTCATACGCGCCAAAGCCATCCCCATAGGAATTGCCATAGGGGGCGTTGTATCCATGGTTAAATCCGCGCCCATAAGGGTCGCCCCATGGGTCCATGTAGCCGCCATATCCGCCAAAATCCCCGTAATAATCATAATAATATGGCTCGTCATAGGGGGTAATCTGCTCTTCAATGCTCGAAGCCGCCTCCCCAATCTGGCCCCAGCTCCAGGGATTAAGCCCTCCGGCGAACAGTTTCCCCGCCAAGAGGCTTGCCACCAACGCCACGGCAAACGCCAACCAATAACGGCCGCGCAGCGCCGTTTTGGCATTGGATTTTAAAATTTTTCGATCCCACATAGAAAACACCCTCTCTTCCCGATCAGATATAAGCGTTTGAACTACGCCGTTTTATGTATCAACCAGCCTATTGCATTCCCATCTAAAAGATAAAATGGATAGATTCATTATAAACATTTTCGACCCGCTTCGCAAGAACTATTGCAAATCCTTTCCTTTCCAAAAGAGGGAGGCTTTCCTATCCATATGCTCCCCAAAAGCCCGATAGACAGCAAAACGCCGCATCGGATGGTCCATCCGATGCGGCTATCTCATTTTTAACCTTGCGCTCCCTTCAGACGCCTGCGCACCAAGCGCGCTGCGCGGGAACCTTTTTCTTGCGTTTTCCCCCTGGGCCCGGCCACCCCACGGGCGGTGCGTGCAGCTGCAACGCGGATGCCCTCCTGCACGACCCTGCGGTGCATTTCGTCCAGCGCCTCGGACTGCCTCACAACGTTCGCACGGGCCGTCTCGAAGCCCACCGTGCGGACGACCACCGCCTTCTCAATCTGGGCCACCTGCTCCCCGGCAGCATCCTTGACGGACGCTTTCAAAATGGTCCTCTCCGGGTTCTCTGTTTGGACGCGGGCCACCTCCAGGTTTTTCCCAACCGCATAGGCCTTTCCATCCTCGCCTGTCAAGACGAGCTTGCCTGGCTTCGCAAGGCCGGATGCGGGCTTCACTTGGATCCCGTTTTCTTTCAGGGCTTCTTGCAAAAGCTGCCCATCGATCTTCTTATGCTTCATCATGGCTGTTCACTCTTTCTCCATCAGCCGCTTGCTGATAATGGCGGCCTGGTTGAACACGCACACCTGCGTCTCCACATAGGAGAGCTGCAATTGGTCGAAATCCGGTGTGCGTGGGAAGTCCAAATAGGGCTGCTCCGGCAAATGGAACGTCCCCACAATCAAATCAAACCGGTATTGCTTATAAAGATAATCGCAAAACGAACAGCGCAGTTTTTTGAAGCTGCTCCGCTCCACATGCGTTTTCTCTATCAAATAGTCGATCACCTGCGCATATTCCTCCACGAACCACCGGTAGTCGTCCAGCTTGCGCAGGTCTAAAACTGGGCCAGTGGGTTCAAGGACGCACTCCAAAACAGCGCGGTTGTGTACATCCTCCCCGAATTTCCGGGTCGGCCTTGTCGTCCACCAGCGCGCCAAAGAGACATCCAGATAAAAGTATACCCCATTCCCCAGCCAATGCTCATCGTTTGCCTTAACCCGGAACGCGCCTGCCAAAATTTTCTCCGCCCGTTCCCGGTCGGTACCATGGTATGCTAAAAACCGCATATGTTTCACATCCCCACGTTTCTCCTTTTTTATTATACCATCTTTTTTCCACATTGCCAATGCTCCAATCCCGCCGGGTTCCCCCTCCGTTCCTCTCGCCGGGCAGCCGTTTTTATGGTTTTGTCGTCTTTGTTATAGTATATGGCGCTTTATGAAAAGAAGCGGCGGCACATTTGCGCTATAATACCAATAAAGGCGGGCGTTAGCCCATGCAGGAACCGCGCGGAGCCTCCTACGCCGCCGGGGATATGGAATCACGCGCCCTGCCTTCCACGCGCCTTTTTACCGTCCTGTAAATGCGTTTGGTTTTCAAAGCCGCCATACATTTCTGATGTGTACAAACAAGCCCCAGCCGCTTTGCTGGGCAACCATAGGCGCTACAATGGGCACTGTGTGTTTTTCGCGGGCACACAGTGCCCACATTCCGGCCTTAAATGCATAGGATGGGCAGCGGAGAAGGAAGGGACGTTCGGATTTTTATCCAAAAACTTGCTTGCAAGTTCGGCAAAACATCCCCTTGACTTCCATTATCCCCGTATATAAAATGAGCACGAATATTTTCTTACGAAACCATATTTGCTTTTTATGAAAGGAAATGAGGATTATGGAGAAATACAGGCATCAATTGGGACGGCGGGCGACGATGATGGTCGCTGGCATTTTATTGATCGGCATCAGCGTGGGATTGCTCCGCTTGGCTGCATTCGGGGTTGACCCGTTTTCCTGCATGAATATGGGCATCAGCGGTTTCCTGGGCATGAGCTTTGGAAACTGGCAGTTGATCGCCAATATCCTGTTGCTGATCGTGGTGTTTTTTACAGCCCGTTCATTTATTGGGTTGGGGACCGTCGTCAATATGGTATTTGTGGGGTATATTGCAGACTTTGTGTGTTGGCTGGCCCAAGACGCGGGGATGGAATCCCCCCTTGCCCTGCGCATTGCCCTATTGCTGGTTGGCATCGTCATGACCTGTGCGGGGGCGGGGATTTATATGGCTGCGGATTTGGGCATCGCCCCCTATGACGCAGCAGCCTATGTCCTTTTGAAGGCAATCAAAAACCGCATCGCCTTCCGTTGGGCGCGCATCATCACAGACTTTGTCTGCGTGGGCATCGGCACCCTCTTCTGCCTATTGGCAAACAACGAGCTCTCCGCTATTGTTGGCGTCGGCACCATCATCACCGCCTTTTTGACAGGCCCGCTGATCCAGTTCTTCCGCGTCCACGTTGCAGAGCCCTTACTTGGGCAAGAGCGGAAAGGCGTCGATTGCCCGGCTGCGATTGAAGAAAATGCATAATCATTCATTTTAAATACCAATTTTTATATATTTGCCTTCTAAATTATGGTATAATAACGGAAAAGAGCTTTGAGTCTGGAAAAGATACGGCCGCTTGAGGGCCATCCGCGCAATCCACTGCACCATTGGGGCACAGTGTATCCCGTTACATAGCCCCGTGTGCCATTTGAATCGGTCCACTTTGTGCCGCGCACTCTGGTTTTGTATGGGCGCCGTCCTGTACAGGGCTGTTTTCCGGCGTAAAACGCAGGCGGACGCCAGAATCTTTTCGCACTGGCAGAGCAACCGTCTGTGACCACCGAAAAAGGAGGCAGAATCGTGAAAAAGCAGAGCAAAGGCAAAAAGCGGATCGTCCTGTCCGGTGTTGCCGTGCTGACAACGCTGGCCCTGTTGGCGGGCGGCACCATGGCATGGTTTACGGACACAGAGCGCATCGGCGCGGACTTCCAAGCAGGCGTCCTGGACATCGAGGTGAGCACCTCCACCGACGGCCCTATTACCCAGGACATGACCTTCACCAACCTGCGCCCCATGGAGTTGGAATCCTTTGAAGCGGAACTCAATGGGACGGACTTTGAGGGTAAGGCGGCGGATGAGATTGTCAACCCCAATACGGATGGCTTTGATCCTCTCCCGGTGTATTTCCACCCGGTCACGGTGACAAACGTGGGGTCGCTGCCCGCACAGGTGCGCTTTACGATGGAGGACGCGGGCCCCTGCAACGGAACCATCGCCAATCTGGTGGACAACGGCTTTGGCGGCGTGAAACCGGGCGACCCGGCCCAGGTCGATTGCGAGGACAAGTACAACCTCAAGGACGTGCTGAAGGTCTATGTCTACGAAAATGTGGACGGCGCCTGGCAGCGCGTACCGGACGTAAACCTGAACGCCGAGAGCTGCGAAGGCTCTGAAAAATCGTATTACTTACCGTTTGATTCCACCGATCCTCTGGGCGCGGGCGCAGACACCGTGACCTATGTCATCGCGGGCTATCTGCCCGGGGCGACCACCGGAAACGCTTACCAGGCGGCGCATTACCACGGCGCATTGCAGGTAGAGGCACTCCAGGTAGATGCGCTCCAGGAGGACCAGCCGCCGGTAGATCTGCCGGAGGACGCCGTCCTGTGGGAAGGCAACGGCCACTATTACAAGGTCTTTTCCGGCCCAAATTCGGAATACCCGCAGTTGACATGGGAAGAAGCCAAGCTTGCCTGTGAGCAGCTCGGCGGACATCTGGTAACCATTACCTCCTCAGAGGAACAGGACTTTATCGAATCCCTGGACAGTACCACCTGCATCGGGGAATGGAGCGTCTGGATTGGGCTGAGCAGACCGGAAGGAACCGGCCCATGGACATGGATAACGGGCGAGCCATATGAATATACGCATTGGGCCAACACTGAACCGAGCGGTGATGGATCTTGCGTAGCTATGCGGACGAAAAACTATGGTTATGGTTGGAACGATGCCGACGCTAATACTCCATTTGCTTATGTTTGCGAGTGGGATGTTTAAGGATTTCCGTTTCGTATCTTTGTAAAAGGCAACAGAATCGAATCATTTCAACAAAGCGCCCCCGCAGGCTTTGGCCTGCGGGGGCGCTTTATTTTTACATAGAATTTCCCTGCTTCTTAGAATGGCCCCGGAAAGGATCGGGACATTCTCCCCATTTTCCAATCCATTCCCTCCCTGTTTGTTTCATGCGGCTTTCTTCCCCATCTGCGCTCTTTTTGCAAACATGTGAACTTTTCAGGAAGACCCTTTCATCCGCATAGGACACCCCTCCCCAAAAGCAAAGCGCCAGCTGGTTCCACACTCTGCATGGAACCAGCTGGCGCTTTCTTATATGGATACAAACAACGATCGTCCTATACAATAGCGGACAGCAGACCCACCCTCGCTTCAAGCCGCAAGCGCGGCGGAAACCGGGAGCCGGTCCTTTCTGTCCGGCCAACGCCCCGCCTGTTTTCCGCAGAAAACTTGGGGCCGGCCGCTATTATTAGTCGGCGTACTTGTTCTCGTTGTTCCAGGAGTACATCTTGCGGAGCTCCTTGCCGACCTCTTCGAGCTGATGGGAAGCCTCTATGCGGCGGCATGCATTGAAGTGCGCACGGCCGTTCTTGTTCTCGGCGATCCAACGGCTTGCGAAGGTGCCGTCCTGAATCTCGGAGAGGACCTTCTTCATCTCTTTCTTGGTGTCCTCGGTGATGATGCGCTTGCCAATCTCGTAGTCGCCATACTCAGCGGTGTCGGAGATGGAATAACGCATCATGGAGAAACCGCCGCTGTAGATCAGATCGACGATCAGCTTCATCTCATGGATGCACTCGAAGTATGCGTTCTCCGGCGCATAGCCCGCCTCGACCAGCGTCTCGAAGCCAGCCTTCATCAGGGCGGTCACGCCGCCGCAGAGCACGCACTGCTCGCCGAACAGGTCGGTCTCGGTCTCAATCTTGAAGGTGGTCTCCATGATGGCCGCACGCGCGCCGCCCAGGCCTGCGCCGTATGCCAGCGCGATGTCGAGGCAGTGGCCGGAAGCATCCTGATACACCGCCACGAGGCACGGCGTGCCCTTGCCCTCCTGGAACTCGCTGCGGACCGTGTGGCCCGGCGCCTTCGGAGCGATCATGAACACATCGACATCCTTCGGCGGCACGATCTGGCCGAAATGGATGTTGAAACCGTGTGCAAATGCAATGGCCTTGCCCTCGGTCAGGTACGGCTCGATGTCCTTTTTATACATATCCGCCTGGCGCTCATCCGGGATCAGGATCATGATGACGTCGGACGCCTTGGTCGCCTCCGGAACAGTCATAACGGTCAAGCCAGCCTTTTCCGCTCTCGCGCGGCTCTTGCTGCCCTCATACAGGCCAACGACGACGTCGACGCCGCTGTCCTTCAGGTTCAGCGCATGTGCATGGCCCTGGCTGCCATAACCGATAATCGCAACTTTTTTGCCCTTCAGAACGTTGATGTCGCAATCGGCTTCGTAATAGATCTTTGGCATAATACATTTCCTCCTTGCCGTTCGCCGGCAATAAATTTATTTGGCTGCCAGGGGATGGTTTCCCGGCAGAAGTTTGGAACAGGCCGGATTCGGCCTGGCAGACTATCAAACGATTAATTCCCTTTGCGGCGGGCCACGGCGGACCCCTTCTCGATTGCGAGCGCGCCCGCGCGCACAATCTCCTTGATGCCGTAGGGCTTGAGCAGGCTGATCAGCGTTTCCGTGCGCTCCACGCTGTCCGTGAATTGCAGGGTCAGGCAGTCCGTGGCAACGTCCACGATCTGCGCGTTCATGAGCTCCGCGATCTTCATAATGTCCGCGCGCTGCTGCGCGTTGCTGCTCACCTTGATGAGCGAGAGATAACAGCTATAGAACGAACCCGGCTGGAGCACGCGCACCTTGATGACCTGGATCACCTTGTTCAGCTGCTTTTCCACCTGCTCCACAATGTGCTCGTCGCCGTTGACGACGATGGTGATGCGGGAGATGGTATGGTCCTCCGTCTCGCCGACGGCGAGGCTGTCTATGTTGAATCCGCGGCGTGCAAACAGGCCGGAAACCTTATATAGCACGCCGGGCTGGTTCTCTACCAGAATCGAAATGGTATATTGCATGGCGCTCCCTCCCTATATGGACGGTATTTCCGGATCGACGCTGCACACCAGGATAAACGCCTTGTTGCTCTGCAACATATGCTGCGCCAACTCCTTGGCCTGTGCGTTGTTCTCCGCACGGGCCGCCTCGATGCCGTAGGACTCCGCAAGCTTGACGAAGTCCGGGTTGCCGTGTTCCAAGACGGTCCCAATATGGCGGCAGCCGTAGAGCCGGTCCTGGAACTCTCGCACCATGCCGAGGCGCTGGTTTTCCATAATAATAATCTTAATGTCCACGCCGTTTTGGATCAGGGTACCCAGCTCACACATGCACATCTGGAACGACCCGTCGCCGCAGACCGCCACAACCTGGCGGTGGGGCTTGGCAATCTTCGCGCCGATGGCCGCGGGCACTGAATAACCCATGGTGCCAAGGCCGCCGGAGGTCAGGAACCGCCCTTCCTTCACGTTGAAATTGCGCGCCGCCCAGATCTGGTTCTGGCCGACGTCCGCAGCTAGGATGGCGTCTTCCTTCATCATGGCGGACAGGTCGCGGATAAACACGCGCGGTTCCACGCAGTCCTCGCGCGCCTCGCCGCGCGGCGGGTACTTCGCCTTTAGGCCGAACACCCGGTCAATCCAGTCCTGCGACACGTTGTTTTCCACTTTGGCCGCCAATTCGGAGAGCACCAAACGGATATCGCCCACAATCGGGATATGGGCGGTCATATTTTTGCCGATCTCCGCCGGGTCGATGTCGATATGGATGATCTTTGCCTTCTCCGCCAGGCTCTCCGGCGCAGCGACCGCGCGGTCGCCCACCCGCGCGCCGCACAGGATGACGAGGTCCGCCTCGCTCATGGCCTTGTTGGCACTGGTGCGCCCATGGGACCCGATCATCCCCAGATAATAGGGGCTATCCATCGGCATAACGCCGATACCCATCATCGTGGCGGCCACAGGGATGCCGCTGTTGCGGGCAAACGCGATCATCTCTTCGCGCGCGCCGGCCAAGACCACGCCGCCGCCGCAGCAGATGATCGGGCGCTCCGCCTCTTTGATGGCCTGCAACGCCTTCTTGATCTGCATGGGATGCCCCTGCGTGCGGGGCTTATAGCCGATGATGTCCGCCTTGGCGGGATAGTGGAACGACTCCACCTCCTGCAATTGGATGTCCGTGGGGACGTCGATCAGCACCGGACCCGGGCGGCCCGTGGTTGCGATGTGGAACGCCTCCTTAAAGATGCGGGGCAGGTTCGCCGCATCCTTGACCAGATACGAATGCTTCGTAAAGGGCTGGCACGCGCCGGTGATGTCCGCCTCCTGGAACACATCGCGGCCCAGCAGCCAGGAGTTCACCTGGCCGGTGATCGCGATCAGGGGGATGGAATCCATATATGCCGTCGCAATGCCGGTGATCAGGTTGGTTGCGCCGGGGCCGGAGGTCGCGACGCAGACGCCGGGCTTGCCGCTCGCGCGGGCATAGCCGCTGGCCATATGCGCGGCATTCTGTTCCTGCCGCACCAAGATATGTTTGATGTCCGTTTTTGTAATATAATCATAAAATGGGCAGATCGCTGCGCCCGGATAACCGAACAAATGGGAAACGCCTTCGTTTTGCAGGCATTTCACCATGATTTCCGCTCCGCTAATCATAGGGCCACTCCTTCTCCATTAAACCGCATCCAACGCCGGTCGGTTTCCGGCGGCGGAGACCGCGTTTCTTGTCGCTTTTATTATTTAACTTATTATAGTATCGTTCCGTTTTTCCGTCAAGAGAAAGGGCGAAGGATTCTTGCTGGGAAATGCAGCGGAGAATGGAAGATGTTTCAAAAATGGAACGGTTGCAAAAGAAAAACGCAGGAGCCATCCGCGCAAAAATCCGGCCATAACAAGAAGAAGCGGCCCTCAAAGGAAGCCGCTTTGGCTTCGTTTGGGGCCGATTTTTATGCGTTATTGGAAGGAAGGCTCTTTTGCCACATCCCGTTACCCGTTCATATAGTTCTCCATCACGTCTTTGTAAAACTGCCGGTAGAGGGACGAATCCCCTGTATCGAGGTTCAGTCCTTCGTTGGTCATATTGTCCACGCCGGCCACCGACCGCGTTTTGGCGTTTATCACTGGATACCGCCCCCGATCCAGGCACAGCGGTGTGTACGTATCTTTCCACCGCTCGCTGTTTTCCGGAGGATTGTCAAAGAACATCAGGTATTCGCGCCCTACATCCGACGGCATATAGTTTCCATAATGGACCAACGTCTGTTGACCATCCTGCTCTTCCACATAATACTGCTCGGCAATCTTGATGACGTCGCCCACTTCGAAATCGCCCTTATACACTTTGGTAATTTCAAACGAGGAAACCGTTGCGCCGTAGAGAACAATCCCGGCTTCGCTTTGCAAATCTTCAGTTGCATCATCTTGAAATTTACCCTGCACGATGTACTTGGCATGGTCTTCCAGCTCTTCCAGGGAACCCGCATCGAAGAGTGTGTCTGCATAGATACTCCTCGTTTGCATTTTTTGGCTGCATGCGGAAAAAATGACCGCTGCCAAAACAAACATTGCCAAGGATGAAAGCCATGCGCGCCTGCTCACAGGAATTCCCCCTTTTCCCTTTTATCTATAATAACGATGGCTTTTTGTTTTAGGGACAATGTTAAGGAAACAAATTTAGATCGTGATGATTTTTCACGCACAATTGCAGAAGCGGCCAGAAAACATTTTACATAATCCCAAGGACGCTCCACATATAATCACGGGATTACGCAAACAAATTCATGCATACAAAACGAACCGCTGCGGAACCCTCTTCCGCAGCGGTTTGTTTTTCCTTCCGCAGGGCTTCCTGCGGAAAACATATACTCTTGTAAGTGATTGCTTCCTCTGGCGAACCCTAACCAGAGATTCACAAAAACACACGGCGTGCCTGCAAATTTTCCCACGCCTGCAAGGAAACCCCTTCCTTCGTGGTATTATAAGTGAGAGGGGTGAAGGACGTGCGCACAAACGCAGAAATTGAGCGCGTGGTGAACGAATACGCCACCATGCTGCTGCGCGTAGCATATTCCCAACTGAACAACCGGGCGGAAGCCGAGGACACCGTACAGGAGGTCCTCTTAAAATATATGGAAAAAGCACCGATCTTTCAAAGCGAGGAGCACGAAAAGGCCTGGCTGCTCCGCGTGACGGTCAACCACTGTAAAAACCACCTGGCTTCCGCATGGTTTCGAAAACGGGCGGATTTGGACGAGGGCATTCCAGCGCTGGACAACGCGGAACTTGAAGTGGTCTCCGCGGTTGCCGCCCTGCCTGCCAAATACCGCGCGGTGGTCCACTTATACTATTTCGAGGGTTATTCCACCAAAGAGATTGCAGAGATCCTGCACAGCCGGCCGAATACGGTTTCGTCCCGTCTCAGCCGTGCGCGTGCGCTGCTGGCAAAAGCCTTGAAGGAGGAAATCGTATGAAACAGGAATACCAATCCGCCTATCGTAAGTTAAACGCGGATCCAGCATTCCGCGACCGCCTGGTCCGCACCCTAGAAGAACAGCAGGAACCCCGGCGCACACGGCCGCGCTGGATGGTCCCCGTGGCATTGGCCGCCTGCCTGATTCTCCTCTTTGGCCTGGGCGTGCCCACCATAAAGCGCGTTTTACAGCCCATTGAGACGGTTTCCAGCGCGCCCACTGCCAACGAAGGGGTAATCTTAGGCAGTGACGGCCTCTACCGCGACAGTGAAATCACCAACATCCTATGCCTTTGTACGGACGACGGCGGAGATGGCAACGCCCTGATGCTCGTCTCCGTGGACCAGCGGGGCGGCGGCTTCAAGCTCAGCAGCTTCCTTCCCAGCTTGCGGGTCAAAACCTCGGATGACCGGGAACAAGCGCTTTCCGCCCTCTTCCAAACCGAAAAAAACGGGGACGAGGCGGTCTCGTTGATCCAGCAGAATTTCGGCCTAGCCGTGGATGGCTATCTCTGGATCGATGCCAGCGACATGGAAGCGGCCATCAACGCCATTGGCGGGCTGACCATGGAACTCTCCGAAGAGGAAGCCGCCTATTTTGCACTGAGCAGCTCGCAGGACAGCTTCCTAGAGGGCGGTTTTACCGCTGGGGAACACACACTGACCGGCTCGCAGGCGCTCTTTTTTACGCGGGTGCGCATGGGCACGGACTACGACCGCATGATCCGGCAGCAGAAACTGGCGGAATCCCTGCTCCGGCAGATTTGGAACGATCCCTCCAGCGCCTCTGAGTTCTTGGGGGCACTCCTGCCCAAAGTGCGGACCAACCTGAGCTTGCCGACCGCAATGGAATTTGCCTCCGAACTGGAATCTTTCCCGGGAAATTTCCTCTCCACCCACACGGTCCCCGCCGACGACCCAGACGCCGGTGGCGGCGCCACAGACGATCTCAGCGCAATGGCCCAGGAATTGATCGCCTTTGTCTATGGCAGCAATGTACAGCAGACAGGTGTGATCCGCGGTGAAGACGGCCTATACCGCGACGCCCAGATCGTCAACATCCTGCTTTGGGTCGGGGCGGAGGATTCCTCCGCGAGCAGCGTGATGCTCCTTTCATTTGATAATACCGGCCAGGCCCTCCGCCTGGTCGATTTTGCCCCGGGGCTGGCCATCCAGGTGCCGGTCTCCGGGGAACAGCCCATTGGGGAGGTCGGCGCGGAACCCGGGAGCGGCGCCCTGCTGTGTACCGCTGTGGAAGAGACGTTCGGCGTGGCAATCGACGGCTATGTGCGCGCCGGTTATCCCCAGGCGGTGGAGGCCATCGACCGGATCGGCGGGGTTCCGATGTCGGCCGCCGTGGAAATCAGCGCCGCTCTCTCCGAAACGTCCGGCGTCGATGGGGAAGTTGCCGCCGGCCCCACTGTTCTAAGCGGGGAAGAAATCTTCGCCGCCTTACAGCTTTGGGAGGGGTCCGATAGCAATATGGGCAATCACGAAGTCGTCCTGCTGACGCTGATGCAGCAAACACAGGAGTCCGAACCGGACGCACTCGCGGCGGATCTCGCGCCGCTGCTTGAGACCGACATCTCTGAAACCGACCTCTCCAGCATACTAAAGGACCTTCCGGACGCCCTTGCCACCGTGCCTGAAATCTGCCAAGTCCCCATGGATTTCACGGGACAGGCTGTGGACGGCGGCATCCTGTATGCCGACCTCCCCACATGCGCCCAGGGACTCGCCCAATTCCTCTATGACATCCAGCCGGAGGAAAAAAACAGCGCGGACGTCATTCCGGAGGAGGCCTCCTCTGTTGGGAATACCAATAGCAACCTTGCAAACGGCGGCATTGCGGTGGACGGCGGCGACGGGAGCGTCTACTACATCAACGCTGTGGACAACAACCGCATTTACCGTTGGGATTCGGTACACAATACGCAGACCGCGCTGACCGACGGCCCGTGCCTTTCCCTGAACATCCTGAACGGGGACCTGTATTTCATCAACCAGCTGGACGGCGGGATCTACTGCCTCCCGGCCAAATGGAACCTGACCATCCCCATCTCCGTTGAGAAGCAGCCCCACAGCGACTTAATCGTCACGGACGAATTCCTCTACTATATCCGCGGCGGGGAGATCTACCAGCGTGAAACGCGCCCCGTAACGGACGGTTCCAATGTTAGCGAGGAAACGTTGCTTCCACGTGTAGGCGGCAACCTGCTGGACATCCAGTGGGACGGCGGCAAGTTGTACTATTTTGTACAGGCGGACGAGAGTTCCCCGGATGGGAGCCCCAAAATCGCCATGTACCACGACGGCGGCGAGCCGGATTTCCTCTTTTCCAACGATTCGGACGCCAGCCAGCCCTATATATTGGACGGTTCCGCGCTCTACTACGCGGAAAACGGAAATATCCACCGTGCCACGCCGGACGGGGCCAACGCCGTCCTGTTCACCGTCTCCGACCTGGTGCTGTCCCAGTACCGTACACAGCCCGACGGCTCCATCATCAACGCCCCGGCCATTTTCCCCGATGTGGAATCGTTTGCTGTAGCGGACGGCACTATGTACCTCTCTACCAACCGCCGGCTCTACTGTGTAAACTTGCGGGCGCTGGAGGAAGACGCCGTTCAAGAATCGATCACCCAGGTCCTGCCCGCGACGGGCACCTTCGAGAACCTTTGCCTGACCGAAGAATCCCTTTATTTTATGAGCGATGGAGAAACCGGCGGCGTCTATTGGCAGACCTTCCGCATGCCGCTGAGCGGCGAATACGCAGAGGGGTTATAAACCCTCTGCCGCTTGGGACGCCATATAGAAACCCGCATCTTTTTTACGGCAATCGCCACATGCCGGAAGAGGTTCCCCACACCGGTGCGGCGCCACAATCGGATAGGGCCAGCATACACAAAGGCGGCATCCAAACGAGGCTCTTCCTTTGTATGCAACCGGAGCCTCTAAACCGCTGTGCAATAGGTGCCCATTCCCTTTAAAACACAGGCCACCTGGACAGCGTTGCTTTAAAAAGGGCCGCGTCCTATCAAAAAATGCTATAATGAAAGCCGCCGGGATAATCCCAGCGGCTTTTTCGATCAAAGGAGGTTTCCCATATGAAACGGACACACAAAGAAAAAATCACCAGCGTCCTCGCCCTCTGTGCCGGGGCAGGATTGTTCATATGGTTTTGCATCCCGCTTTTTTGGGGCGTATTCCATGTGGGGAACGGCGGGGGAATCCTGTTCAGCCTCTTCCTGATAGCCGGAGGCATTTGGTATGTCCCCTTGCGCAGCCGTATGGAGCAGGCAAAACATGCAAAACTCCTGCGCGTCCTGCGGCGGTCCTGCTGGGGCATCTTAGCGGTGTGCTTCGCTTGGGCAGCTTTTTTGACCGGCTGCATGCTGTGGCCCACGCCTTCGCCCTCCGGCAGCGGGACGGTTGTTATTTTAGGCTGCAAGGTGGGCAGCGCGGCGTTGCAGGCGCGCATTGACGCCGCAGCGGAATACCTGCATTCCCACCCGGATGCCGTGGCGATCGCCAGCGGGGGGCAGGGCGACGGGGAATGGATATCCGAAGCCGAGGCCATCCGCAGCGGCCTGGAACAGCATGGCATTTCTTCCGGCCGCATCTATTTGGAAGACCAGAGTACCAACACAAACGAAAACCTTGCCAATTCCCGCAGGGTCATCGAGGCGGAGGGCCTTGACCCAACCTGTATCCTGGTGACAGAACGGTACCACATGTTCCGTGCGCTGCAACTTGCACAGCAGCAGGGGATCACCGCATATGCCTTCCCTGCAAAAACGCCGTGGTATCTACTTTCCGCCAGCTATGGCAGGGAGCTTCTTGCCCTGACCAAATTCTTCCTATTCCCTTGGATGGAATAATGCGGCAGGGCCTCCCTGGCGCCTTTTCCTTGTATTTTTATGAACAATTTTATGTATAAGCGTGCGGAAATTAGGTGAAAATAATTCACCTATTGTTTCTTAAAAAAAGGACTACAATCCGCCGCATATCAATTATATATACAGTTTCTTCCCAATTTTCTGCCGCAAATTTTGCCGCATCTTGCGTCAAAACATCGACGGCGATAAACTAAATTGTGCTTTTATCCGTAGACGCTGAAAGCCTTGGAATGAACCCAGGGGATAAGCGCCCGCCCGAGGCCCTTCCGCGCGGGGCTTTCTCGCCGGTAAAAGCATAGGAATGAATCCGACTGGTGAGGAAAACATTTGGTGCCTACCTGTCTTACGGGATGTGCCTCCAAATGTTCCAGTCGGATTCTGTGTTTTATTCAATGGATCTGTGGTCCGCGTGGTTGCGATGGGCTCGTAGGGATATCGATCTACGTTTGTCTTTTAATCGATCGTTCCCGATTGGAGAGTTTGAATTCTGTGACAAGCGTATCCATCACTTCTTGTATCACAGCGCTTTGGCGCGGCGTAAGATCCTCTAAAACGATAGCCGTACGGTTGTCCAACCCAAGCAGGTAGTCGGTAGAGACCCGGTACAGCAAGGCCAGCTCTGCGAGCACATTGACAGAAGGGAGAGAAATGTTGTTTTCGTAACTGGAAATTGCAGCTCTGGTGATTCCCAGCCTTTTGGCCACCTGCGATTGCGACAAATTGTGCTTTTCCCGTAGCTGTTTCAGCCTTAGGCCAAAATCATACACTACACATCACACCCTCGATGTAATTGTAGTATATCTATGTCAATTATAATTTGCAAAATACGCAAAGAGCCGCTGCTATAAATTGACACTCATGCCAATTGATACCTTTTTAATGATGATAGAGGGAAATGGCGGTTCATGGCCGTCTGGACCGCGTCCAAGAGGCGCTGGCCCTGTCCCATGGGGGAAGCCCCCGCGCGCCTTCTGGATTTCTCCCTACCATTGCGCTCCACGGCGTTTCCTCCGCAGGTTATCCCCTCATGCGTCTGGCGCCATACGAAACACGATTTTTCCGATTACAAAAGCCGCCCCATGCGATGAACATGGGGCGGCTTCCTTCTTTATTCAATCCATCAATAGTTGACCGCGCGGCGCTCGAAATAGGCCTGCGGATGTTTACAAGCCGGGCATACCGCCGGGGCGGACTTGCCAATGTGGATATAGCCACAATTGCGGCAGACCCATATGGTCTCCTCGCCGGCCTTAAAGACAATATCCTCTTTGATGTTCTGTGCCAGCTTGCGGTAGCGCTCCTCGTGGGCCTTCTCGATGCCCGCAACCAAACGCATCTGTGCAGCCAGGGCGGTGAAGCCCTCTTCCTCCGCAATGTCCGCGAAATTCTTATACATCTCGGTCCATTCGTAGTTCTCGCCGGCCGCGGCGTCTTCCAGGTTCTCCAGGGTTGTGCCGATCCCGCCGTCGTGCAGGGCTTTGAACCACAATTCCGCGTGCTCCTTCTCGTTGCGCGCCGTCTCCTCAAAAATAGCTGCGATCTGCTCGTAGCCCTCTTTCCTGGCCTTGGACGCATAGAAGGTGTACTTATTGCGGGCCTGGGATTCCCCCGCAAATGCCGCCATCAAATTTGCTTCGGTTCTGCTTCCTTTTAATTCCATTGCTTTTTCCTCCTGTCTAAGTACCCAATATATTTCAGCCCCGTCTCGCGCGCGGGCCTGATTGCAACTGCCTTCGGGACATAGATAGTTTGCCATCTCTTACCAACTATTATACATGGATATTCCGATGGAATCAATGAAGAAATCAGTTATTTTCTGTAAAATTATCCAATTTTTTTAAGCAACGCCTGTCAATATGACAAAAATCGATTATAAAGGGAAAAACGAAGCACCTCTTTACCCCCGCTACAAATGCACGGCATCCTTCATCCCCAAAGCAATCCCCCTGCAATATACGGCCCTTGTTCCTCCGTTATTCCATAGGGAAAGCGCCCATTGAAGCTGGTAAATAGCTCCCATAGGAAGGGGTCTGCGGCCGCGCATTTCAAACGGACCATTGACCTTCTGTGCCCTTCCCTTAGAGCCTCCGCTTTAAATACTCCATATCCACACATTGCACGCCGTTCTCGAAGATCGGTTCCGGATAAAAATCCACGAAGAAGTTCTCCACCCGGTGCGAAGGGACAAACCCGAACCGCTCATAAAAGGGGAGCATTTGCACCGAAGTGCCGACATACATCGCTTCATAGCGGTCTGCGCAGACGGCAAACAGATACCGCAACATTTGCCCCGCATAGCCGCGGTTTTGCAGCGCTTCATCCGTCGCCAAATTTTTCAGCTCGCACGTGCCGGGGCCGTAGTCCGTCACTACGGCAACACAGGCAGGGGCGCCGTCCGCAAAGAGCACATACACGTCGCCGCGACCGAGATACTTGGCCACCATCTCCTCGCTGGGGTCGGCCAGCAGGAACAGCGCCATATAGTCCGCCTTATGGGAC
Organism: Anaeromassilibacillus sp. D41t1_190614_C2; assembly: GCF_015558525.1. Lineage (NCBI taxonomy): Bacteria > Bacillati > Bacillota > Clostridia > Eubacteriales > Acutalibacteraceae > Anaeromassilibacillus > Anaeromassilibacillus sp. D41t1_190614_C2. The sequence continues at coordinate 72,753 of NZ_JADMOD010000010.1, forward strand.
TCCTCCACTTTGACAATCTCAGTCATCCGCGCCGCCTCCGTCGTGCAAAATGGCGCGGTAAATGTCGCGCTTGGCCAGGCCGCTCTCCGCCGCGGCCTGCTTTGCCGCCTCGGACGGCGCCAGGCCCTGCTCCAGCTTTTCCTTTGCAAGGGCGACCGCCTCCTCCAAGGTATAGGCTTCGGCTGCCGGTGCGGTTGCCCCCTCGATCACCAGCACAATCTCCCCTTTAAACGGGTCGTCCTTGCTGCGCTGCACCGCCTCGGACAGGGTCGTTCGGATAACCTCCTCGTGAATCTTCGTCAACTCCCGCACGATTGCGATGCGGCGGTCTCCCCAGGCGTCCAACATGTCGCGCAGGGTGGCGTAGAGCTTGTGCGGCGCCTCGTAAAAGATCATGGTGCGGCGCTCGTCCTTGACTTCGTCCAGATGGTCCCGGCGGCTCTTTTTATTGACGCTCAAAAAGCCCTCAAAGGTAAAGCGCCCGGTCGGAAGGCCGGAGATTGCCAGCGCGGAAACCACCGCGCTGGGCCCGGGCACCACCAGCACCGGGATCCCGCGCTCCGCACACTGCGCCACCAGCAGTTCTCCGGGGTCGGAGATGGCGGGCATCCCTGCGTCCGACACCAGCGCGCAGTTTTCCCCCGCCTCCAGGCGCGCCAAAATCTTCTCTCCGTGGTCGCGCTTGTTGTGCTCAAAATAGCTGACCAACGGCTTTTTGACGCCAAAGTGGTTCAGCAGCTTCAAGGTGACGCGCGTGTCCTCTGCCGCAATGAAGTCTACGGCCTCCAGCGTCTCCACCGCGCGGGGGGAAAAATCCGAAAGGTTGCCGATCGGCGTGCCGACCACATAGAGTGTTCCCGTCATACATGCCCCTCCTTATACGAACCATAAATCTGCAACATCTCCTGGGAAAAGTGGCCTTTCCCATCCTCCACAAAGAGGACCGGCTCCACACGCAGCCCGGGGTTCCCCCCGCGCGCCGCCTGCAAAAGGAACAAAAAGGGGGCCTTGTCCGGCCGCTGCTGGACAAAGCGCAACCGTTTCGGCTCCAAACCGGCGCGCCGGAGCGCCTCCATTGCGCCGGCAAGCCGCTCCGGGCGCAGGCAGCAGCAGAACCGCCCGCCCCAGCGGAGCTGACGCGCCGCGGCCGCCGCGATCTCTGCAAAGGTGCAGGCCCCCTCATGCCGCGCAATGGAAAGGCCCTCCTGCGGATTTTTGATGCCCGTCCCCTCCGGCTTATAGGGAGGGTTGCAGGCCACCAGGTCGAGCCCGCGCGGGGGATGTAAATATTGCAAATTGTTTATATCGTTATTTATAATACAAATTGTATTTTCTAGTTGGTTTCTCTCCACAGAGCGCAGCGCCAAGGCACAGGCGTCGGCCTGTAGCTCCACCGCGTAGACCTTTCCCGGCATCGCGCCCTCGCCGGCCTGGGCTTTTGCGCACCAGAGCAGGGGGATCGTTCCACAGCCGGTGCCAAAGTCCGCACAGATCTCCCCTTTCCGCGGCGCGGAAAACCATGCGAGCAGGACCGTATCGGTGTTAAAGCGGTGCGTCGAGGAGACCAATACAGAGACCTGCGGGGAGAGGGGTTCCCAACGGGGATATGTGGTGGCCAAGGGAAGGCCCTCCTTTCCAAATACGGCGATTTCCGAGGATGTGTTCCCGCTGCGCGCCTCTTTACACAGCAGCAGGCCCCCCTTCTGGACAGACGCAAAAAAGGCGAAGCGCACAGACGCTTCGCCTTTCAGCTTTCCGACGAATGAATTATGCCTGAGCAGGAGCGCCAACCGGGCAAACTTCTGCACATGCGCCGCACTCGGTGCAGGTGTCGGGATCGATCACGAACTTGCCGTCTCCCTCGGAGATTGCGTTAACAGGGCAGCCTGCTGCACATGCGCCGCAGGAAATGCATTCATCACTAATTGCGTATGCCAAAGGTAACACCTCCATTAAGTTTTACAAGCTTATTTTATCACAGAATACCAAAAAAGCAACAGTTTCTTGGATGTCTGGGAAAATTTTCATTGGATCAGCAGAGGGGTGCTGCTATTTTCCGGCGAATCCCGTCCCGGAAGCACCGGGCCTTGGGAAAAACGGCGGATTGCGTTTCCGCCCCGTCCGGCGGGCACGTTTTGCGCCTGAAACGCCACAAAATAGACGTTCCCCATCCGCTCCAAACCTATAAAAATCAGGACGGCTTTGCAAATGCATACAGCAAAGCCGCCCATCGTTTTATTCGGATGTTTCCGCCGGTTGCACCGCACCGGCCTGCGCACTTGGAGCATGCTCCGCTGCTGGGGCCTTCGGGCTCTCGGCCGCCCGGTGTTCCCGCTGCTGGTTGTTGCGGGGGGCGCGTTCCGCCCGGCCTGCGCCTCTGGGCGCCCCGCCGGGCCGTTCATTCCCGCTGCGCTCCTGGCGCGGGGGCCGTCCCTCCCCGGCCTGCTTTGCGTGTTCGCCTTGGCCGCGCGGCGGGCGTCCTTCCCGCTTCGGGGGACGCTCCCGGCGTTCCGACCCCTTGCCGCCCTGCTGCGGCGGGCGCTTCTCGCGGTCCTTCGGCGGCTGTTCGCGGCGCTCGCCCGAATTTGCCTCCCGCTGGGGCCTCTTCTCCACCGGACGCTCCTTGCGCTCCGGCTTCTCCGGCTTTTCTTCCACCGGGTCGAGCACCGCTTCCAGCACAACGACCTCCTCGGTAACCTCCAGCTCCGCTTCCACTTCTTTCTTTTCCGCAGCGCCCTTCCCGCGCAGCAGCTTCACCTGCTTCACATGGAAAGTCTGCGGCGCGGCCTCCGGCGCAGAATCCAAGCGCACCTGCAAATTTCCGGTGATGATGTTCTGGTCCACCACCACGCCCTTGCCCGCCGGGGTCATCACAATGGAATTGACCGCCGGGGTGCGGCGCAGCAGGTCGGCATACGCCTCCTGCTCATACTTCAGGCAGCACATCAGCCGCCCGCAGGTGCCGGAGATCTTGACGGGGTTCAGGGATAGCCCCTGTTCCTTTGCCATCTTGATGGAGACCGGCTGGAACCCGCTCAGGAACGACGAGCAGCAGAACGGCCTGCCGCAGATGCCCAGGCCGCCCAGCATCTTTGCCTCGTCACGCACGCCGATCTGCCGCAGCTCAATGCGCGTGCGGAACACGGACGCCAGGTCCTTGACCAACTCGCGGAAGTCCACACGGCCGTCCGCTGTGAAGTAAAACAAGATCTTGCTGTTGTCAAACGTGTATTCCACGTTCACCAGCTTCATTTCCAATTTATGCGCCGCGATCTTTTTCACGCAGATATCGAACGCGGTCTTCTCTTTGATCGCATTTTCCGCGACCTTTTTCAAGTCGTCCGGGGTTGCGATACGGATGAGCTTTTTCAGCGGCTGGACGATGTCCTCCTCCGCGATTTCCTTGCGCTCCATGGCAACCTCGCCGCATTCCACGCCGCGCGCGGTTTCCACAATCACGTTGTCCCCGATTTTCAGCTCATATTCTTCCGGGTCAAAGTAATACACCTTGCCCATATTTTTAAATCGAACGCCAATTACCTCGGCCATAGATTACCTCCCAACCACCGCAAAACCGATGGCTTTCTTTTCCGAATTCGATCGTGCAACTTTTATGCATGCCGCCCGTGGGACGCGGCCCGCATCCGGGCGCAAAAGGTCGTTACCAACAACGCAGCGTTGGCATTTTGGTCCTGTGCTTTCTGCGCGCTTTGCGCGTATTCCAAAAGGCGCATCAATTGATCCCGCGTCAAGGTGTGCGCCAGTTCCCCGGCCGCCTCCGGCTGGTGCGACAGGCAGGACGCCCCGCCCGCCCGCAGGACGCATGCATCCCGGAACAGCAGGACCAGCTGCTTTAAGATCCGGCGGAACCGCTCCTTGTCCTTGATAAGTGGTGCGGTCAGCTCCAAAAGCTTGGCTTCCCCCGGGGCTGGAATTGCCTGGCAGATGGCCGCAGCAAGCTCCAGATCGGCGGGGTCCGCCTGCTCCTCCCCTTCCAGGGTGAAGAGCTGCGCCCGCGAGCGGACCGTCGGAAGCAGTTTCACCGCCGAAGTCACGGTCAGGAGAAACAGCACCCGGTCCGGCGGCTCTTCAAACACCTTCAAAAGCGCATTCTGCGCCTGTTCGGACATCGTCTCCGCGCCCTCCAATAAAAAGACGCGCAGCGGCGCTTCATTCGGCTTGATGTAGGCATCCGCCCGGATCTGCCGGATGGTATCCACATGGAAGGAGCGCGCCGCCGTGCCGCCGCCCACGATGGTGATGTCCGGGTGCGCGCCTGCCGCCGCCTTGATACAGCCCGGGCAACGGCCGCAGGGCCGCTCCCCCTCGCCCGTGCAGACCGCCGCCTTTGCAATCCACCGCGCCAGTTCGGATTTCCCTGAACCTGCCGGGCCTTCTAAGAGGATCGCATGCGGCAGGCGGGCTTCTTGAAACGCGAGGGAAAGGCTCTGCTTGACCGCCTCGCTACAGCGAATCCCTTCGAAATTCATACTTTTTCAAAACGGTCCACATCCAGCACAAAGATCGTCGCACCGCCCACGGTGACCTCGATCGGCACGGATGTATACATACCTCCGTCCATGGTGGATGCGCTGGGGACAATCTGGGTGCGGCGGCTGCTCTGTTTGCGGATGATGTCGATGACCTGATCGACCTGGCCGTCCTCCACGCCGGAGATAAACGTCGTATTGCCGGCCATCAGGAAACCGCCCGTGGTCGCCAATTTGGTGACGGGGAATCCCTCCTGCGTCAGCGCAGAAGAAACCATGCTGCTATCATCTTTGCTCACGATTGCAAGTACCAGCTTCATCGAAACTCCCTCCGTTCGGTCGGCCGCAAAAGGCGGCCATTTATGTATGACAATGTTTGCACCATATTCACTTGGTTCGATACACGGGCGCGCCAGCCGCATCCATTTGCCAAACAGCGCGGCATTCGCCCCTGCGGAACCCACAGGACCGTCTCTTCCCCGTCTCCGCGAAAGGCCCCTTCCCCCTGCGGGCATCTGCCCGGGAGCAGCGCCAGCAAAGCGGCTAGGAATGGATTCCCTTTCAGAACCTGTGGAAGAAACATTATTTGTATTTTAACACTTTTAGCGAGGAAAAGCCATAGGCGCGCAAAAAGTCCACGGCGTCTTTTGTAATTTCCTCCCCCGGCATCACAACCGGTACGCCGGGAGGACAGGGGCACGCGGGGTCCGCCGCGATCCGCCCAACGCATTTTTCCAACGGGACCGCCTCAGAGGGGGCGAGCACGGCGTCCCGCAGCGGGACCCGTGCGGGCGGCAAGGGGGGCATGCCATCCGTATGGGGCGTGTGGCGGTTTCCAAGGCTCCGGGGCAGCGGGACCGCCGCGCGCGCTTCGCGGTCCGCCAACAGGCGAATGCCCTTTTCCAAGCGCTCAAAGTCGCGCTCCGTGTTAAACGGCGTCGCAATCAGCACGACAAATTGGCTGTCCGCATATTCCGGTTCACACCCGGCGTACCGCAGCAGCTCCGCCGCCGCCTGCCCGGTCAGCTCCGCCGGGGTGACGTCCAAGGTGATGCGCGTCGGGTCCCACCGGCGCGGGTCCTCCCACCAGCCCATGCCGGGGACGTGCAGCCCCACGCGCTCCGCCAGTTTCTTCAGCTCGCGCACACGCGCCTGTAGGCGGGAAAATTCCAGCCGCCCGTTGTCCTCCAGCCAAGCCCGGCACCAATCTAGCGAGGCCATGACCGGGTAGGACGGGCTCGTGGAACCAAACAGCGCCATCGCGCCCTTGGCGTCCCGGACAAACCGCTCGTCCGCGATGTTCAACCATGCGCCGCCGGTCATGACATTGAGCGTCTTGTGCGCAGAACAGGCGGTCATGGAGGCCCCCAGCGCAATCGGATGCAGGATGGGCTCCGTGAAGAAGAGGTGCGCGCCGTGGGCATTGTCCACGAGCAAGGGGATTCCCTGCTCCCGGCACGCTGCGGCAAGCGCGGGGATGTCCGCCAACTCCCCGTAATAATTCGGGCTGGTCACATAGACCGCCCGCACATCGGGGTGCAGGGCCACCGCGTCCACGAGGTCCTCCGGAAGCGCCCAGACGGGTTCCAGGCCCAACAGCGCCATGGCATTCACCGCGGAGCGGTGCACCACGCGGCCGCACAGGATCTTTCCCCCGTTCGGCGCGGCCAGGCGCAGCATCGCCTGGATGCACAACGAGCACCCGCCCGCGGAGAACAACGTCCGCTTTGTGCCAAAAAGCCGCGCGGCGGCCTGCTCCGCGCGCAGGATGGGGCCTTCGGCTTCAAAGAGGCTGTCGGTGTCCGGCAGCTCGGTAAAATCGAGGGATAAGAGGTCGTCCGGAAGGGCTGCGGGGTTGTTTTTGTGGCCGGGCGTATGGAAGGCCGCGCGGTGCAGGGCGCAGTGTTCCATTAGGGCCGTGTAAAGAGGTGTTTCAGACATGGGATGGGTCCTTTCTCATAGATTGTAACATCTTATATTTGTTATAAATAATTACATTTTCGTAATATAAAAAATTTTTGTCCTCATTTTGTTTTCTTGATCGTTGTTAATATATAGAAAAAAATGAACCTGAAAGGAGGGTGGCCGCCTTGAAAAAGTTTTGTGTTTTCTTACTATCGCTATCCTTTTTCATCTTCTTAGCCTCCTGTAACTCCAATGGGCCAAGCAATGAAAGGACGTCAGACGTGGCAGAGTTTGACCCTCTCCTCTTCCTGAACCATTTAGAACAGGCTCCCGCCGCCAATGACAATGAAACAGCATCTGTAACGATCGATGGGATCACCTATCAAATGGTTGCCGAACTGCTCCCTATGAAGGGAACCCTCCATAAAGCTCCTGTGATGCAGGATGACGCTTATTATTTTATGTGGAACGGCCAAATTTTAGATGCAGACCAATACTACAGCTTAACGGCCACCATCACCATTCAAAATTCCACCGAGCAACCTTTTGGTTACAGCTTTGCTTTCTCAAACGCTCAACTGCAAACCGGAACCGGGCTAACGCAAAAAAGCAATCCTCCGGATCTATCCTTAAACGTGGTCCCGCCACATTACTGCGCAGACGTAATTCTGGAATATCCGGTTGCAAAAGGGCCGGGACTGGAAGAAATCACGATAACCTTCCCACATATGGATTATAACCAAATATTCTGGGAGGACTACCGAAATCTGGAGCAAGCGCAACTCTCGCCCGAAGAACTGGCGAACAAATACCAAGATCATATGACACCCATTGCCTTGACCGCAGCAATTGCTGGATAAACGCATCCCGCTTTCTACGCTTTTACGCTTTTGATCGAAAAGCTCGGCGATCTACACATAAAGGATTTGGACGGAAAAGCGCGGTCCCTTTGTGGGGTGCAAGTTTCGCCTCGTCAAAATTTTACTGGGATGGATTTGCCTATGAAGCTCAACAAAACCGGATACTTTTCGCATCCTAAAATTCTTTTGGGGTTTATTCTGTTGATCGTTGCGGCAACAGCCATCTTCCTAACAACCCGGCCGGAAGAGACCCCCTACTCCTTCTTCTCGGAAAGCAACGGCAGTGGACAAACCGACGGCTATATCGGGGACTGGGGCGACGAAATCGCCAGCGCAAAAGTCACCTTAAATTCTGTGGGCCTTTTGGACTTCAGCTCCGCCGTCCAAGCACAGACGGTCATCCACGAATTCGGCCATGCGTTGGGTTTAAAGCATCCGTCCTGTTCGGAGCCCGCTGTTATGCAGGATAACACAAATCTAGCCGCCTACGTTATCCTCGACCACGACGTCGAGTCTCTTCAGGCGATCTATGAATAGGAGGGGAATCAACATGATGAAAAAGTTCTTTACCACTTTGTGTATGGCCATCCTGTTAGCGGCAATGGTTGTAATTCCCAGCGTACATGCTGAAGAAAGGCCCCTCGAAGATTTGCCTATTTGTAAAATTGATGGGTTTATGGTCGCAATGCCAGAAACATTAGAGGGATTGGAAGACGGAAGTTCCTGTATTGTGAAGGCAATCCGCTCCGAGGATTCGGAAAACTTCCCGCCAAGTGATGAAGCCAATGGATTTACCCGTTCCACGCTCACGATTACCAAATCCTTTAAAGGCGACTTAAAAGAGGGAGACACGATCCCGTTTGCAGAATGCTATTGTATTCGGAAAAACAAAATGGGAGAGCCACAGCTGGTATGCTATTTTGGACACGCCCCTCTCCTTCCGGGACGGGAATACATTCTCTTCATTGGACTCCCAGAGGTTTCCTTAATGGAAAATAAGCCTTGGACTGGAACATATTGCACCGCATTCCCTGGCATTTCACATTATATAATCCCTTCAGACGATGAAATCGATGACCTCTTCATCCCTGATAATGAAATCTACAGAAAACTTTATCCGGCAGTGTTGAAGAAGTATAACACATAAGAAGCTTTCTTTTCAGGGAGGCCACGACGTCGAGTCTCTTCAGGCGATCTATGAATAGGAGGGGAATCAACATGATGAAAAAGCTCTTTATCTCCCTGTGTCTGGCCATCCTACTGACGGCAACGATTGTGCTTCCAAGCGTACATGCTGAGGAAAGGAATTTGGAGAATCTTCCTATTTGCACAATTGATGGGTTTATGACCCCAGGACCAGAGACCTTTAAAGAATTGGAAGACGGAAGCTCCTGTATTGTGAAGGCGGTCCGCTCCGAGGATTCGGAAAACTATCTTCCGACGGACGACACCACCGGCTTTACCTTATCCACCCTCACGATTACAGATTCCTTTAAAGGAGACTTAAAGGCCGGGGACACGGTACCATTTATAGAAACGTATTATATTGATACACCTTCTAGCGGAGAACGCCGGTTACACTGTTATTTTGGCCACCGGCCGATTCTGCCGGGGCACGAATATATTCTCTTCATCGGTCCGTCAAACGTCTTCTATGACGAAAACAAACCTTGGAGTGGGACATATTCCACCTCCTACTTCGGCCTTTCCCAATATGCCGTCCCTTCCGGAGAAGAGGGTTCCGCAGACGCGTCCATCCCCAGCCGCTTCGTCCCTAACAGCGAACTTTACAGGGAATTTTATCCAGCAGTGTTGAAGAAATATAACACATAAGAAGCTTTCTTTTCAGGGAGGCCAAAGCGGGCCGTCATGCAGCTAACTACAGCTACGGCCCGCTTACGTCATTCTGGACCACGATGTTGAGTCGTTGCAGGCGATCTATGAATAGGAGGGGTATCAACATGATGAAAAAGCTTTTTATCTCCCTGTGTATGGCCGTCCTGTTGACGGCAATGGTCATGATTCCCAGCGTACATGCTGAGGAAATGGATATCCAAAGCTTGCCGTTTCATTCGATCGAAGGTTTTATCGTAAACGAACCAGAAACCTTTGCGAGCCTTGTAGAGCGGTCTCCCTATATTGTAAAAGGCGTTCTATCGGATGCGAAAAATTACCTGCCCATTGAGGATGATCCGGAGTACATATCGACAACGGGATTTACGCACTCCACCCTCACCATCACGGAGTCCTTCAAAGGGGACTTAAAAGCTGGGGACACCATCCCCTTTATAGAAGGCTACTTTATCCAAGAGGATCTTCATGGAAACCCGTCCGTTGTCTCCTATTTTGGACACCAGCCCATTATACAAGGGCGGGAATACATTCTTTTCATTTGTCCAGGAAATCACGCAGCGGACGTTGGCCGGCCATGGAGCGGGGCATTTTCTGAAACGCATCCCTGGTGCGCCAGCTTTGCTGTCCCTGAAGACGGCGAACTCGTCCTCCCTGAACATCTGAGTGCCCAGGGTGAAGAGCAGTATGCCGCATGGTATCAGTCCGCACTGGAGCGTTATGATGCTTAAAGGAAAAGTCATTCTTTCGAATAACTGGGAAAGGAACTCATAAGAAGCTTTCTTTTTTTAGGGGCGCTATGATTCGATCTGCAAAGGCAAAAATCATGATGGAGTTACACCTATGGAGCCCAACAAAACCGGATGCTTTTCGCATCCTAAAATTCTTTTGGGGTTCGTTCTGTTGATCGTTGCAGCAACAGCCATCTTCCTAACAACCCGGCCGGAAGAGAACCCCTACTCCTTCTTCTCGGACAGCTTTGGCCTGGCCTTGCCGGAGCACACGGAGGTCCTGTTCGAAGAAGATACCTATGGCGCTATGGGCGACGGATACCGGCTTTATGCTTTTTCGCTCCCGCCCAGCGAACGGGACGCATTCCTCTCCCAGGGCGCTATGGCGCGCTGGTCGCCCCTCCCGCTGCCAGAGGACGTTGCGCACTCCTTGCGGCAACGAGTGCAGGCCATTGGTTCGCTCCCCGGCAAAGAACTGGCGAGGGACCTCTTCCGTGAGAGTGGGAACCGGCAGGGATTCTACTGCATTCTTTCCTCGTGGCATAAACAGCCTGGAGCCGGCTGAACCATGCGCATTTTGACCAAGATATCCCCTTGTTTCAAAACATCGTCGTGGGCATGGTCGATTTGCAGGACAATGCCATCTATTATTATTCCTGGAATCAGTAAAAATAGGCCATCCCCATTTTAAATGATTCATGAGGAAAAGCTGCGGCTTTCTCGCAAAGGCCGTCCGCCTTTCCGACGGCCCTTTGAAACTCCCGCCCCGCAATCCAAACGCAGGCTACAAGAATTGTAGCACACATAAGCACATCTGGACAGCGCTCCCGGGCGGAAAGACCGTCCGGGAGCGCTGTTCCTTTCGAACCATTGCCCGGCCTAACAGAGAAAGGCTACTAGCATTTCTATGCAATCGCATTCCTGCCAACTGAAAAGCGGCCTATCCGCCCATATGACGGACAGCTCCTTCCTTTCAAAATTGCCCGCTTGCCCATGTAGTCCCCGCCGTAGGCGCGAAAGACACTGCGTGTCCGGGCAAGAAAGCAAAATTCCCAGCCGCCTGCCCGCGTAGTCCTCGCCGTAGGCGCGAAAGACACTGCGTGTCCGGGCAAGAAAGCAAAATTTCCAGCCGCCTGCCCGCGTAGCCCTCGCCGTAGGCGCGAAAGACACTGTGTGTCTGCGAAAGGCACTGTGTGCCTAGACATGGAGCGGCCCTTTTTTCAATATAAATGGAAATAGGAGGCGATGGACATTTCGGCGTGAGAATTTATCACATGTGTCCCTTTTTGTCAAAATTCTTCGTTGTTAATGAGCAAAAGAAAATTTTGGGCAAAAAACAGCGATGCCTATTTTCGTTTCGTACAACCGTCGGCCGGCAGGGATTGTCCCTCTGCCGTTCCGCTGCGGAATCTGTCCCGCCTTTTCCTACAAACTCCATCGCTATCAGACGGCCGCCACGTGCGGCAAAAACGCCAGACGTCCTCGGGAGGGGGAGCCATGAATCCATTCGGAATCTTTGTTTGCATTTTATGGGGAACCGTCGCCCTTTTCAGCGTCCTCTCGTTTGTGACGGTTGTACATAACAACCGCCGGAACCTCAAACGCGCACAGGCCGTGGTGATCGGAAAGAACGTTTCCCCCTCCGGCCGCACCAGCACAGCGCGCGCCTCGGATGCGAAAACGGACTATATCATCCTGTTTTCCATCGGCGGGGTGACCCGTTCCCTGTTTGCCGGGCAGGCGCTCTATACGGATTTACAGGTGGGCGACCACGGCACCCTCTCCTACCGGGACGGCCGGGTGGTCGGATTCACGCGCGCGGCATAGCGGCGGCCCTCTTGACCCGCCGTGGGATACCTCCCGGGATTCCATCTGCCGGAGCGGGCCCTGCGGGAAACGGTTTTCTTCTTTTTTGCTCTAAAACACTCTTCCGGCTCCGCCGCCGGGGATAGGCGTTACCGGTTGATGGAGCGCGCCATGCGGCGGTAGGTGTGGCGGATGCCCTTGATCGCGGCCGAATAAGCCATAATGTTCTCCGGCAGCGCCATGCCGATATAGCCCGCGTCGCCCAGATGGTGCATATCGGTGCCGGTCATCTTACACATGAGGGCGATCTGCCGGATGGTCTGCTGGTCCGCGCCCTCCTGGGACGTCCCCACCGCGGTGAGGGTCAACAGGCCCAGGGAATGCGCATAGCTGACCAGCTCGCGGATATACTCCATCGTCACGCCCGGCACCGTCCCCGGCGCGGGCAGGAGGATCACATCTGCGCCCGCATCGGCAAATTCGGAAATGTCCTCGCGGGTAATGATTCCGCGCCCCGCCTCGGAGAGGATGCCTGATGCGTGCATCTTGCCAGCCACCAGGATCACCTTGTCGCCCAGCTCCGGCGCAATCGCCTTGAGCGAAGCCGTGATCGCTTTGTTCTGGACGCCGATGCCCGGGTTGCCCGTCAAGACAATCATGTCCGCGCCCATGGAGACGGCGGTCTTGGCGTTTTGCAGGCTCGCCCTGCGGCCGTTCGTCAGGCTCCAGATGTCCTCATCCGAACCCGCGGAGAAGGATTGCTCGGCGGGCTCGAGGTTCACCGCAATCAGGCGCCCGGTCAGGCGCTTGATCTCCCGGATGGTGTCCTTCGGCTCCACCTTCGGCAGGCCCCAAATTTGGGGCTCGATCACATCGAACATGTTCAGGATGACCACGTCCGCGCCCATGGCGCAGACGAACTCCGCGTTTGTGATGTTGCCCAGCATGGGCTGCACCGCGCCGATCGTCTCACATGCCAATATGCGTCCCTCGCTCATGGCGATGGATTTCAGGATTTGGTCTTTGTTCATGGATTCCAGATCCGTGGTATTGCAGTCCAACAGTCGTTTTAACATGGCATATTCCTCCTTGAAAACAGGAAGGGCGGATGGTTCCCATCCGCCCCCATTTTTGTCTATCGCTCTTTTCAGCATTCCCCAAAGGGGCCGCTGTTAACCGGCTATTTGCATCAGATGCCGAGCAACGGCTTGATCGCCGCTTCCAGCTTCCCAACGATCTCCTCCGAGGCCGCCTGGCCGTCACCCTTGGCGGAGAGGTAAATCTTGATCTTCGGCTCCGTGCCGGACGGACGGACAATCACCTTGCTGCCGTTCTCCAGCCGGTATTCCAGCACATTGGACTTCGGCAGGGAGATTTCGCTTTCCGCGCCGCCGTCATAGCGCTTGCTCGCCTCGTAATCGGACCAGCCGGAGACCTGATAGCCCGCGATTTCCGCCGGCGCATTGGCGCGCAGGGTGTCCATGATGCGGTTCATGGTCTTCATGCCGTCCTCGCCCTCAAAGGCAAAGTTCAACAGGCCGTTCTTGTAATAGCCATGCTTTGCATAGAGTTCGTTCATCGCGTCGACCAGGGTCTTGCCCTGCTGCTTGTAGTAGTACGCCATCTGGCAAATCAGCATGCTCGCGTCCACCGCGTCCTTGTCGCGCACATAGCCGCCGGAGAGGTAGCCATAGCTCTCCTCAAAGCCAAAGATGTAGCGCTCCGGGTGGCCGGCCGCTTCCAGGGAAGCGATCTGGTCGCCGATGTATTTAAAGCCCGTCAGCACGCGGCGCATCTCGATGCCGTATTCCTTGGCCACGGCGTCCGCCATGTCGGTGCTGACGATGGTGGTGACCGCCACCGGGTCCTTGGGCATCTTGCCGTTTTTGATGCGCGCCTGTGCGATGAAGTCGAGCAGCAGAACGCCGACTTCATTGCCGCTCATCAATACATATTCGCCGTTCTGGTTGACGGCGATGCCGCAGCGGTCGCAGTCCGGGTCGGTCGCGACCAGCAGGTCGGCCTGCACCTTCTGGGAGAGCTCCAAGCCCTTCTGCAACGCCTCTTTGACCTCCGGGTTCGGGAACGGGCAGGTTGTGAAGTGGCCGTCCGGCATCTCCTGCTCCGGGACGACGGTCACATCGTCCACGCCGATCATGTCGAGGATGCGCGTCACACAGACGCGGCCGGAACCGTTCAGCGGCGTATAGACCACCTTCAGGCCCTTGCAGGGCTCCGGGATCACGCTCTGGTTCAGCACCTCCTGCAAGAAGGCGTTGATCACTTCATCCTTAATATAGCTGATGCGGCCTTCCTTTACGCCGTCTTCAAAGCTCATGCGCTTCACGCCTTCGAAGACGTCCGTCCTGGCGATTGCGTCGGAGACCTCCTTCGCCATCTCGCTGGTGATCTGGCAGCCGTCGCTGCCGTAGACCTTATAGCCGTTGTATTTCGCGGGGTTGTGGCTCGCCGTCACGCAGACGCCCGCATCGCACTTCAGATAGCGCGTTGCAAAGGAGAGGGTCGGCACCGGGGAAAGCCACGGATAGATGTGCGCGTGGATGCCGTTTGCCGCCAAAACTGCCGCAGTCTCTTTCGCAAATACATCGGACTTGATGCGGCTGTCGTAGGCAATCGCCACATTCGCGTTGCGCACATGGGCGTTCAAATAATCCGCAAGGCCCTGGGTGGCCTTGCGCACAATATAGACGTTCATGCGGTTGGTGCCCGCGCCGATCACACCGCGCAGGCCCGCTGTACCGAAATCCAGGTTGCAATAGAACCGGTCGTTGATCTCTTCCGGCTGGTCGCGGATTGCCTCAAGCTCCGCCGTCAAATCGGGGTCATCCAACTTCTGGGCCAGCCATCTCTCGTATTCACTCATCATTTAATCCCCTTTCAATTTGTAAAGCTCTATCTAGGATTCCCGCTCCAGCGGGAATTTATTGGTATCCATGTATAGAGTACCATGTGTTTTTCCCGCTGTCAACCGGCTTGCACCGCGGAACCCTCTCTGCGCGGGCGGCCTCCAAAACCGCGCCCCGCCCGTGCCTGCAAGCATGGGGAAGCATCTTCCGGCGGCCTCTTTTTTCAAGCATCGCGCCGCTCAAAGGCGGACGATATTCGTCACAATCCCCGCCTTGGTGATGTCGATGATCCCATACGTCCCCATGCTGCCGTGTAAGCTCCCCGGATTCAGGATGTACAATCCATCGTCGTATTCCGCCAGCGCCTGGTGCGTATGGCCAAACAGCACAATGTCGGCCTTTTTCTCCCTGGCCGCACAGCACACATTATACAATCCGTATTTTACATTATGTGTATATCCGTGTGTATAAAAAATTTTCTTCCCTTCCAGGGTGATCTCCGCATCGACCGGCAGGTCGCACCCCCAATCGCAGTTGCCCCGCACCTGCAAAAAGGTTTTCTCGGGAAATTTTGCTTTGACCATTTCTGCTTCATCCGCGCCGTCGCCCAGATGAATGACCACCTCGGCCTTCGGCTGGCGGAGCACCGCTTGTTCCAGTGCATACTGGTCCCTGTGGGTGTCCGATACTACTAAAATTCGCATGTAAATTCTTTCCCTTCCCTTATGGCGGGCCCGGACAGGCCGAACCGCATTCCGATTTGTATCATATACTATCTTATACCGACATATATTATTGATGACCCATCAAGCAATATCCGCTTGTCATCAAAAAAGGAGTGGTCGAACGATGGCAGTCAATCCGCCGAATGCAGAGCAGGCAAAGATGCTCAACAACCTATTGAAAAGCCTCAGCCCTGCTGACACAGCAAAGCTGAACCAGATCCTAAACGATCAGGAAGCCACCAGCCGCGTGCTGAGCACGCCGCAGGCACAGGAGCTTTTGAAAAAACTGACCGGCAAGGGTTGAACCCCCGGTCCCCGCGCAAGCCGCACGGCACACCCAGAAAGGAGGGAACGCGATGGACGACTTAACCGGAAAAATCAGCGAACTGCTGCAAAATCCAGCCATAGCGAGCCTTCTCAGCCAGTTCGGTGCGCCGCAGGGAGAGACGCCGGAAGCGCAGCCAGAAAGCGCTCCGCCTGCCCCGCCGCCCAGCGTCCCACAGGCATCCGCACAGGGGATCCCCCTCTCCGGCCTGGGGCTGGACGGCGATATGCTCCAAACCGTCATGAAACTCGCCCCGCTGCTCTCCAGCCTAAACCAGGAGGACGACAGCACCCGCTTCCTGCATGCGCTGCGGCCCATGCTCAGCAACGAGCGCCAGACCAAGCTGGACCAGGCGTCAAAAATCTTGCAGCTCATGCGGATGCTCCCTCTCCTGCGCAGCCAAGGCATCCTTTAGCCCCGGCGGGCCCCCGCCTTCCCCGGCCGCTTAGCCGCCGGACGGAAATGGGACGCCCCACGCGGCGCCCGTTTCCCGTCGGTCTGTCCAGCGTTTGCCAAGCGTGCATCCCGAAGGGGCAACCGGTGAGGGAGCCATCGGGCGGCCAATCCCCTTTTTATGCGCTCGATTCTTGCGGGCCGTCCCCACAGGGCGCTTCTTGCGCTGCCTGTGAAACGGCGCCGCGTCCATTGGAGGTGGTGAGATGGCGGTCAGCGACAGCGAAATGAACCGGATGCAGCAGGATGCCATCCGCCGCGTTCGCGAGATGCAGGCGCGCGCCATGCAATACCAGTCCGGCGGGCAGCCGGAATCCCGCCGCAGCGATACACACGCGCAGCAGCGGCAAACTGCCCCATCCGCGCGCAATGCCCCCGCCGAACGGCGGGAAACGCCCGGCGCACAAGGACAGCATGCGCCGCAAAACACAGCCGCGCACGCGGACCGTTCCCAGCACCCGCAGCAGTCCGCACATGCTTCCCCGGGGGCATCGTCCTCCGGCCGGGAAGCCGCGGCCTCCAACCAGCGGCAGGCGCAGCCGCCCAAGGCACAGCCGGCGGTTTCCGCCCCGCCAGCAGCCGTGCGGCCCGCCAATCCCGTGACGGACATCTTCCAGATGCTCTTCCGGGACAGCGACCGGACATTGCTCCTCGCGCTGATCCTGATCCTCAGCGAGGAAAAGTCCGATCCCGGCCTGCTGTTCGCCCTGCTGTATATCGCGCTGTAACATGTATCGCGAAAACCATCAAGAACCACGGGTAATGGTTGCCCGTGGTTCTTTTCTTATTGCTCTTCCTCCAAAGACCGGATGGCAG
Source organism: Anaeromassilibacillus sp. D41t1_190614_C2 (assembly GCF_015558525.1). NCBI lineage: Bacteria > Bacillati > Bacillota > Clostridia > Eubacteriales > Acutalibacteraceae > Anaeromassilibacillus > Anaeromassilibacillus sp. D41t1_190614_C2. Next base: position 89,582 of record NZ_JADMOD010000010.1, read on the forward strand.
AAATATAGTACTCCTGGGTGGATGGGTCCTGCGTCAGCTCATACTCCATGTATTTGGTCGGCGTGGGCCCTTCCAGCGTGCTGCTGGTCTGGTTGCGCCATTCGTCGCTCGGGGACACGTACCCCACGCGCAGGTACACCTTGCCGCCGCTCCTCCGCTCGCTCTCCGTATAGGGGGTATAGCTGCTGTCCGAGCTGTACAGCGCCACATGGAATTCATTCTGCACGGAGTCGTATTCAAAGAACGTCTCCTCCGCCGGGGTCTTGGGCTGCAATTGGCAGTCCGGCCCAAAGAGCGCGCGGCAGGCGTCCACCACGTCTCCCAGGGGCACCAATGCACGCCCGGCCTCGTCGTATTCCGTGTAGTTTGTCCCGTTGTTGGCCGTGATCGTCTTCCAAAGGGAAGCGTTCAGGATAAAGTCCTCGTTTGCCTCTTCGATGGATTCAAATGGGGCCGGGTCCTGCATGACCACCGGCGTGAGGAAGGTATCGTACGCGCGCAGCTGGGAATCGTCCGTCACCGTGGTGTAGATCCGGTTGCCGATGGTGCCGGCGATAAACACGACGCCCACCAGCGCCAGCAGGAGCACCAGGGAGCCCACCACCACGCCATAGCGCCTGCGTCCCTTTTTGCGGGCAGGGCGCTCCGGCAGGGAGGGGATCTCCGCCTCTTCTTCCTCCAGCGCCCACTTGGTCAACAGCGCGTCGTCCTCGTCTGCATCCGGATAAAAATCGTCGATCTCCGTCGCATCGTCCTCGGTCGAGGAAACGGTCGGCCGCTCGGCAAACGCATCGCGGTAGTCCGCGGTAAAGTCCGCGATCTTCTCCTTGCGCCGCTTTCCCGCGGCGGGCGCTTTTTCCTGCTCCGTGTTCTTCTCCTGGGCAGTTTCCGCCTTTGGGTGCTTGCGCGCCCGGTTCTTTCGATTTTCGAGTTGGTTATTCATGTATCCTCTCCGTATGATTATCTATATTATATACTTATCGGATTTGCCCGTCCCCCATGATGATGAACTTCGTGGAGGTCAGCTCGCGCACGCCCATGGGCCCGCGGGCGTGCAGCTTCTGGGTGGAGATGCCGATCTCCGCGCCGCAGCCGAATTCGCCGCCGTCGGTAAAGCGCGTGGAGGCGTTGACATAGACCGCCGCTGCATCCACCCGCTCCGTAAACGCGCGCGCATTCGCATAGTCGTTCGTGATGATGGCCTCGCTGTGCCCGGACGAATACGCCGCAATGTGCGCGAGGGCGTCCTCAAAGGAATCCACCACTTTGACCGCCAGGATGTAGTCGAGGTATTCGCGGCCCCAGTCCTCTTCTTCGGCTGGCACCACGCAGTCCCCCAGGATCGCGCGCGTCCGTTCACAGCCGCGCAGCTCCACCTGCTTCTCGTCCAGGCGCGCTTTGATCGCCGGCAGCGCCTGCTCCGCAATGTCCTGATGGACCAGAAGCGTCTCCATCGCATTGCAGACCGACGGGCGGGAGGTCTTGGCGTTAAAGACGATGTTGGCCGCCATATCGATGTCCGCGGAGGCGTCCACATAGACGTGGCAATTCCCCACGCCGGTCTGGATCACGGGGACATGGGAATTCTCCACCACGGAGCGGATCAGCCCTGCGCCGCCGCGCGGGATGAGCACGTCCAGGTAATCGGTCAGGCCCATCATCTCGATGGAGGATGCGCGCGTGGTGTCCTGCACCAGCTGGATGCAGTCCGCGGGCAGCCCGGCTTCTTCCACCGCCTGGCGCATCGCCTCAGCCACTGCCGTGTTCGAATGGATGGCCTCCTTCCCGCCGCGCAAAATGACGGCGTTGCCCGCCTTCAAGCAGAGCGCTGCCGCGTCCGCCGTCACGTTGGGGCGCGCCTCGTAGATGATGCCGATCACGCCGAGCGGCACGCGCACGCGCTGGATCTGCAGGCCGTTGGGACGGACAAACCCGCTCACCACCTGCCCGATCGGGTCCTCCTGCGCCGCCACCTCGCGCACTCCCTGCGCCATCCCGGCAATGCGGGCAGAGGTCAGCGCCAACCGGTCCAACATGCTTTTGCGCATCCCGCTCTCCCGCGCCGCTTGCAGGTCCTTTTCGTTTGCGGCCAAAATCTCCGCCTCGTGCGCTTCAATGGCGTCCGCCATCTTCAGAAGGGCCGCGTCCTTTTTGGCCCCGGCCACCGCCAGCGCACGCGCCGCCTCCTTTGCCTTCTGTCCCATTTGCTCTAAAATCGTCATGAAATCCACCTCTTTATTCCCGGGACGGTGCCCGATTTTATTTTACTGCTTTCCAGTGCCGAAAACTGTCCCAATCTGCTCGCCATCGAAAAGATGGTACAGGTTTTTGGGATTCGCACCGCTCATCACGCAGCAGCAGATGCCCGCTTCGTTGGCAATCGCCGCCGCGCTGACCTTGGTCCGCATGCCGCCCGTGCCGCGGTTGGAGCCGGTGCCGCCCGCCAGCGCGATGACCTCCGGCGTGACCTCGCGCACAAACGGGATGCGCTTTGCATTGGAATCCGCGCGGGGGTTGGCATCGTACAGGCCGTCGATGTCGGTCAGGATGACCAGCAGGTCCGCGTCGGTCAATTTGGCCACAATCGCGGAGAGCGTATCGTTGTCGCCGATCTGCATCCCGACCAGCTCGTCCACGGCGACGGTATCGTTCTCATTGACCACCGGGATGATGTTCATCGCGATCAGCTCCTGGAACGTGTTGATGACGTTCTGTTTACTGTGCGGGCTGGACACAACATCCCCGGTCAACAACACCTGCGCCACCGTGCAATTGTACTCGCCAAAGAATTTGTCGTACATGAACATCAGCTCACACTGCCCAACGGCTGCAAGCGCCTGCTTTTTCTCCGTCTCCTGCGGCCGTTCTGTCAGCCCTAATTTGCCCACGCCCACGCCGATCGCGCCGGAGGTCACCAGAATGATCTCCCGGCCGGAATTTTGCAGATCGCTGAGCACCTTGCACAGGGACTCCATCCGCCGCAAATTGATCTTGCCGTTTTCATAGGTCAGGGTGGAGGTACCCACCTTGACCACAACCCGCTTTGCCTGTGTGATTGCCGACATATTGTATATCCTCTTTTCCCTCAAGTTTTCCATGTTCTTGGATGGCATACGCCCGCCGCGCATAGCTCCAGCTGCCAGGGGGATGGCTCCGCCCTTTGTAGGGAACCTGCGCTGCCAGCGAAAGCCATTTACATCTATTATAGCATGTCTGGCGCACAGAATAAAGCCGGATTTCGACACGGAATGCATTCGCGATGGATTCCTTTTGCAGGGCAGCCCTATCTTATGGCCATACCGCCCACCGGTGCAGATTTTTATAAAACGGGCCGGCTGCGACAACAACAGCCGGCCCGCTTCCCATGCGGTTTCTTCTTTTGCGCGTGCGAAACCCCAAAAGGCAATCCCCTGTTTTGCCGCGCCCTGCCAAACGCCTTACGGCTTTTCCACATCCAGCAACTGCGACGTGCAATGCGGGCAGCGGGTCGCGTCGATTGCAATTTCCGTCCTGCAATACGGGCACTTCTTCGTCGTTGCCGCGGCGGGCGCCTCCTCTTTTTTATGGGCCAAGGAGGCCAACTTGTTCATCCCCTTGAGCAGGCAGAACAGCACGAACGCCATAACCAGGAAATTCACCACAGCGGTGAGGAAGCTGGACGCGAAGCTTGCAACGTCCTGCAAGGTGTATGTCGCGCCGCCCGTGACCAGGTTCAAAATCGGGTTGATAAAATTATCCGTCAGGGAGGTGACGATCCCGGAAAACGCACTGCCGATGATTACGCCGACCGCCATGTCCATCACGTTTCCGCGAAGCGCAAAGGTCTTAAACTCCTGCATAAATTTTTTCATAGCTCCTGATTCCCTTCTTTTGGATTTCCTCCACTATAACACAGGAAGGCTGTCTGGGAAAGGGGATCGCGCGGATTTTGTCGAAAGGTAGCAAGATTGTAACCGGTTGCAGGCCGCCCGGCGAAAAAAAGAAGGGCCTTCCCACGCCGTGTGGCCTGCTCGTGGCAGCCAAGGGCCTTCCTTTAAAATACCTTTAAGAAACATAAAAAATCAGGGGCAGACTGTAAATCTGCCCCTGATTTTGCTTGCTTCATGGACTCACGGGAACAACGCCCGGAAAAGTCATTCAAACGAAATGGAAGATTCTGTTCCATTCACACGGCCGGAACCGGTGGAATGAACCGGCCAGCCTACAGAGCCAACTTTCCCACCAACAAGCAGACGCTTTGCATATGCATCCGGATCATCCTCAATTTCTGCTTCTGTGACAAATACGGTTACATCAAGATCGGTAACAGTGCAATTCGTGATGGGTTCGCTTCCTGAACCTTCATAGCCAACAATGCCGCCCACTTGCTGTGAAGGAATCCCTTCTTTACCACCTTTGACAGAACCGCCTATAACATGACAATTATCAATCGTCGCACTTCCAGTGGTAATATAGCCAGCAATCACTCACACTCTTGCAAGCGTAGAGTTTGTTGATCCATTCATACGGCCCCACACGTCGGGTTCCTCAACCTTCAGATTGCGAATGACACCGGCATCCTCATGACCGGTCTGCCCCTTGACCCAGCCGAACAATCCGGTCTGCACATTCGTGGGATTATGAATCGTCAATCCGGTAATGGTATAGCCCTGTCCGTCCAGGTTACCCCAGAATTCGTCGCAATTTGTGTTGCTATCCGGCGTCCAACCGATCGGCATCCAGCCCCGGTCTTCGGTCCAACCCTGTTCTGCCCAAGTTTCGCCGTAGTAGCCCGTCAGGTCGATATTGCGGCCGATCTCAAAGTAATAGAAATCGCCCCTTGTCGACGAGCCCATATACTTGCGCACATTGTCCAGCTGGCGGGCGTTCATAATCAAAAACGGATTTTCTTTCGTGCCGTCGCCGCTGTCAAAGTCCTTGCTGGTATCGTCCACATATGCGTCCTCCTCCACTGTGAAGGCCGCCGCCGTGTCCTCGCCCTGATACGTGACGGTCCCGTCCTCTGCCAGGGTGATGGTATATGTCTCGTCCATATTTGCCGGGCGGTATCCGGTGCCTTCCAGCTCGCTGGCGGCCGGCTTCAGGTCAACTGAACCCGGCGCGGCTTCGATCGCGCGGTCGACTTCTTTTACCAAGGTGCGCGTACCGTCCACCGTTTCATAATAGACCTTAACGGTAGCCTGGACCTGCGTTTCGCCGCCCTCTTCTCCGCCTTCTCCTTCAGAGGGAGAATCGCTCCAGCCGGGCAGCGGTGCCTGGCTTGCACCCTCGTCCACCTGGCCGGCATTGACATACAGGGCTGCATGGAAATGCTGCCCCTGGCTCTCGTTGCCAACCGTTTCCGGCAACCATGCCGCCACAATGTAAGAATCCTTTTCCCCTGCTTTGAGGATTTCCGGCACGGCATAGTCCGAAGGCTTGCCGTCCTTCCACAGGGTCACGGTACCGTCGATGTCCCCGTCCCCTGCGCCGTTGTCAATCGGCTGAAGCGCGTAGCCGTCCGCCGTCTCTGCCACCCGGTACAGCTGGATATGCAGCACCCCGCGCAGATCGTTTTGGCAGGCAATCTCCGGCTCGTCCTCATCCACCTGGACGCCGCCCGTGCCGTTTTCCACAATATTGGGGATCGTATGTCCATATGGGAGGTCCGGATCGCTGCCCTTTGCCTGCTCCCGGATCGCCAAATTGACGCGTGCAGGAAGCGTCCCCTTGTTTTCCACATTCACCTGATAGAAATACAGCGGGACACCTTCAAAGCCTTCCTGGTTTTTATTGGTGATGACCCCGTCTTCATCCATTTGGAACGCATCGCGCAGCTGATCAATGGTCAGCGGGCGAAGGTTGGTGAAATTCAAGGGCACAACCTCTTCAGTGTTGCCCTCTGTCAAATCGACATCCAACACGCCGGCTTGAAAATTCGAACCGACCCGTTCGGCATCCATATACCAAGCAAAGGTGGTCCCTCCCAACAGCGTCAACACAAGCAAAAACGAGACAATCGATAAAACGAGATGCCTTTTTGTCTTGTCCATCCTCTCACGCTCCTTCTGCAACTGCCGCCCTCAACCTAAACGGAGGACGGTATAACTCATGTTTATTATACGCCATTTCCCCCATCTGTTACAAGTATTTATCCGAAGAAAAAGCAAAGGATTTCCAAAAATTTTGTACGGCTTGGCTATCTTTTGGTAAAACATCGATATCCAGGGCCATCAACCGCCGTCCCGATTGGGGAACGGGCCTTGCATACAACCGCCCTTTGCCCGGGAAAGAATCCCCAAAGGGTGCAAAAAGGCCGCCCCGGGAAGCTCCCAGGGCAGCCAGTTCCTGCCTTCTTATTTATTGGGCTTCTTATTGGTATTGGCGATAAACCCGTTGCTGGCGCGCGGGCGGTCGTCTCTGCGGCGGAAATGCCCTCCGTCGCGGCGCTCCGGGCGGCGCGGGGAATCCGAGATCGTGTTCTCCGGCACCAGGCCCTCCACCTCGATCAGCGCATCGCGTCGGGAGAGGTTCAAACGGCCCTTGTCGTCGATCTCCAGCACCTTGACCATGACCTCGTCGCCCACGTTGACGACGTCCGTCACCTTCTCGGTGCGCTTCACATCCAGGCGGGAGATATGCACCAGGCCCTCCTTGCCGGGGGCGATCTCTACAAATGCGCCGAAGTCCATAATGCGCGTGACCTTGCCATTGTAGATGGCGCCCGGCTCCGGATCGTTGACAATGGTGTCCACAATCGTCAGTGCGCGCTGGCAATTGTCCTTATCGAGGCCGGAAATAAACACATGGCCGTCCTCTTCCACATCCATCTTGACGTCGCACTCGGCGCAGATCTTCTGGATGACCTTGCCGCCGGAACCGATGACCTCGCGGATCTTGTCCACCGGGATCACAGTGCTCATCATCTTCGGCGCATACTTGGAGAGCTCCTTGCGCGGCTCCGGAATGCACTTGAGGATGATCTCGTCGATGATATAGTTGCGGGCCTTGTGGGTCTTTTCCAGCGCTTCCTTGACCATCTCCGGGGTCAGGCCGCTGATCTTGAGGTCCATCTGGATGGCGGTGATGCCCTCCTTGGTGCCCGCGACCTTGAAGTCCATGTCGCCGAAGAAGTCCTCCACGCCCTGGATGTCCACCATGGTCATCCAGCGCTCGCCCTCTGTGATGAGGCCGCAGGAGATGCCGGCCACCGGCGCCTTGATCGGCACGCCGGCCGCCATCAGCGCCAGGGTGGAACCGCAGATGGACGCCTGGGAGGTGGAACCGTTCGAAGAAAGCACCTCGGAGACCAGGCGGTATGCATACGGGAATTCCTCCACCGACGGGATCACCGGCACCAGCGCGCGCTCTGCCAATGCGCCGTGACCGATTTCACGGCGGCCCGGGCCGCGGCTGGGCTTCGTCTCACCGACGGAGTAGGACGGGAAATTGTACTGGTGGATATAGCGCTTGAACTCCTCCTCGTCGATGCCGTCCAGCATCTGCTGGTCGCTGACCGGCCCGAGGGTCGCTACAGTGAGCACCTGCGTCTGGCCGCGGGTGAACATGCCGGAACCGTGCACGCGCGGGAGCAGGTCGATCTCTGCCGCAAGCGGACGCATCTGGTCCATCTGACGGCCGTCCACGCGCTTCTGCTCGTCCAGCAGCCAGCGGCGGACAATGTATTTCTGGGTGCGGTACATGCATTCCTCGATCTTGGCCTCCTGCTCGGGGTAGATCGGGTCGAACTTCTCATGCACCTTCTCATAGATCGGCTTGAGGCGTTCGTCGCGGACGTTCTTGTCGTCCGTATCGAGGGCGTACTTCACGTCCTCCATAGCAAACTCTTTGATGGCATTGAGCATCTCTTCGTCCGGCTCGTTGCTCGGATAGCTGAACTTCTCCTTGCCGATCTCCTTCTGGATGCCCTTGATGAACTCGATGATCTTCTGGTTGGCCTCGTGGCCCGCCATGATGCCGTTGTACATCTCCTCGTCGGTGACGATCTTTGCGCCCGCCTCGATCATGGCGATGCGCTCGTCCGTGGACGCGACGGTGACGGCCATACGGCTCTTTTCACGCTGCTCCGAGGTCGGGTTGATGATATATTCGCCGTCGATCAGGCCGACGGATACGCCGGAGATCGGGCCGTTCCACGGGATGTCGGAGATGGTCAGCGCGATGGAGGTGCCGACCATGGCGGCGATCTCGGGCAGGCAATCGTGGTCCACGCTCATCACGGTGCAGACGACGGAGACGTCGTTGCGCATGTCCTTCGGGAACAGCGGGCGGATCGGGCGGTCGATCACGCGGGACGTCAAAATCGCCTTATCGCTCGGGCGTCCCTCCCTCTTGAGGAAGGAACCGGGGATCTTGCCCACCGCATAGAGCTTCTCTTCAAAGTCCACGGAAAGCGGGAAGAAATCCACGCCCTCGCGCGGCTTCGCGGAAGCGGTCACCGCGACATGCACCACGGTGTCGCCGTAGCGGACCAGGCATTCGCCGTTTGCGAGCTGCGCCATCTTGCCGGTTTCAATCACCAGCGGACGTCCGGCAAAATCCGTTTCAAACGTTCTGAAATTTTCAAACATCTTGTCTCCTCCTAGAATCAGAAATGCATGGTTCTCTCATCTTGCCCCGGAAAGCCCACCGGCAACCGGCAAAAATGGCCGTCCGGCCCTTTCCAAGGGCGTCTGTCAATCTGTCCATTGGGTTGCAACCCCTTCGGGAGGAAACAGGTTTAGCAATGAAACCAGCCCCGCGCCGGGCGCGGCGTTCGTTTCACGGCTAAGGCCTGCACTTCCCATCGGGATCGGGCAAACAGGCGGCAACCGGCGCTTGACGCGGCGGCGCCTCCCTCTGCCTGAACGCGCAGAAGGGCAGACGGCAAAATGCCGCCTGCCCCAGCCAATGTTTTCTTATTTACGGATGCCGAGCTTGGCAATGATCGTACGATAGCGCTCGATGTCCACACGCATGAGGTAGTTGAGCAGGTTTCTTCTCTGGCCAACCATCTTCAGCAGGCCGCGGCGGGAGTGATGGTCCTTCTGATGGATCTTCAAATGCGCCGTCAGATCGTTGATTCTCTTGGTGAGGACTGCGATCTGGACTTCCGGGGAACCGGTGTCGCCCTCGTGCATCGCATATTCCTGGATAATGGCTGTCTTTTCTTCTTTCAGCATGTGCTTTTCCACCTTTTCTAAAATTTGGGGGCAAACCCCTTTTCTATGCGCCCATATTCACAGTAGCAGGCCGGTGTCTGCCCGACCGGGCTTACCCCTGCAACCGGGAATAGGGTAGCCTCGCACGCCCCATATTTCCGGGGCAAAACTACAGGTATTATACCACGGGCATTTCCTTTTGTAAATATGCGGAAATGATCTTTTTTGCCGTCTCCGCGTTTTGCAGGATGTTGTTCTGAAGCTCTTCGATCCCGCTGAATTTCTTCTCCGGGCGAATGAAATCGATCAGGTCCACGCGGATATTTTCCCCGTACAGCTCCTCGCCGTGGTATTCGGGGATCCATGTCTCGCTCAGCGGCGCGTCCGCGCCGACGGTCGGCTTCACGCCGACGTTTGTGACGCCGTAATAATCGCCGTCATTCAGGCTGACCAGGGAGGCGTATACGCCGAAGCGCGGCAGCACAAAGCCCTCGGTGAAGACCTGGTTGATGGTCGGGGTGCCCATGGTGCGGCCCAGCTGCCGGCCGCGCACAATCTCGAAATCGTAGCCGAACGGCCGCCCCAGCAGACGCTCCGCAGCCGCCACATCCCCCTGCTGCACCAGCGCGCGGATGCGGGTCGAGCTCACAGTCTCGCCGTCCACCTCCACCGCGGGCACGATTTCACAGCCGATGCCGCGCTCCTCGCAGAGCGCCTGGAGCATCTCCGGCGTGCCCGCGCCCTTGTAGCCAAAAGTGAAGTTAAACCCGCAGCAGACCTTCCAGGCGTGGCAGACCCGCACCAGGACTTCGTCCACAAACTGCTCCGGGCTCATGGTCCGGATCGCCGCGAAGCGCAGGGAATACACCTGCTGCACGCCCATCCGCTCCAACAGGTGGAGCTTTTGGCGTTTGGTGACCAGCTGCCCGCCGGATTTCCCGCCCAGCTCCTCGAGCGGGTCCGCAAAGGTCAGCACGGACGGCGTCAGGCCCGGCGCACACGCCGCGCGGATCACACGCCGGTGCCCCAGATGCAGGCCGTCAAAGCAGCCGAGAGCGACCGCGGCCCGCGGCGCGCCCGGAGTCAAATCATGGTATACGTTCATAGATGGTTCCTTTATCTCCCTGCCCGTCCGCCGGCAGCCTGAAAGGGCTCCCAGCCCGCCCCTGCGGGGGCCGGCCTCCCTTGCGCCGCCGTCAGACGAATAGCTTCAAAATTTTTAATTCGTTTGCACCGCGGTCCACGGTCCCCAGCCCCAGGAAGGTTCCCTCGGGGCCGTACACCCGCAGCCGCAGCCCGTCCGCCGCATTCTGTTTAGCGAGCGCCGTACGCCCCAGGTCGAGGCTTCCGCCGTTGCGGAACCGGACCGCCTGTGCCGCCGACACGCGCAGCGCGGGCCGCTCGGAAAACAGCCGGTCCACCGGGAGCACGCGCGATTCCAGCTTCCCCTCTTCCGCCAAAGCGCGCGCACCGTCGAGGGGGACGGCGTCCTCCAATGAGAATCCGCACGCCGACGTCCGCCGCAGCGCGGTCATCACGCCGTATGTGCCGAGCGCAGCGGCAATGTCCGCGCACAGGGTGCGGATATAGGTCCCTTTGGAACAGCGCACCTCCAGCGCGCCGGTCTGGGAGGCTTCGTCAAAGCGGATGCATTCCAGCGTTTCAATCGTGACCGGGCGTTTTTCCCGCTCCACCGTGATCCCCTGGCGCGCGAGTTCATACAACCGCTTGCCATCCTTGCGCACAGCGGAGTACATCGGCGGCTCCTGGAGGATATTTCCACGGAAATGCGGGAGCGCCGCCAGCAGCGCGTCCTTTGTCACGCGCACATCGCTGCGCGCAAGCACCTCCCCGGTGGAGTCCTGGGTATCCGTGGCGTAGCCGAAGGCGAATTCCGCGCGGTATTCCTTGCTGGTGTCCTCCAACAGGGACGCCGCCCGGGTCGCCTTTCCCAGCAGGATGGGCAAGACGCCCGTGGCCATGGGGTCCAGCGTCCCCGTGTGCCCGGTCTTTTCGCGCCCGGCGAGGCGCCGCACCACGGCGACCACATCGAAGGAGGTGTAATCCGCCGGTTTGTCCACCACCAGGACGCCGTTCACCGGCCGTCCTCCTTCTGCTGTTCCAGATACGCGCCGATTGCGGCGACGATGCGCTCGGTCGCCGCTTCCTTTGGCCCCGGAAGCGTACAGCCCGCCGCGCACGCATGGCCGCCGCCGTCGAACAGCGCGCAGATCTGCGCCGCGTTCACCGGCTCCTGTGTGCGCAGGGAGACCTTGTATTCCCCGCTTTTCTTTTCGCGCAGGGTGACGCCGACCAGCACCCCTTCGATCTGGCGCGGGATGGCCGCCAGCCCCTCCAAATCGTCCTCGCAGGCGCCCGATTCCGCAATCATATCGCGCAGGATGTACACGACGGCGCACCGGTCGTCCAGGTAGAAGTTCATGGAGTCCAAAACCCGGCGCTCCATCTCCAGCCGGGCGCGGGTCTTGGTATCGAACATCTCGCGGTTGATGGCGGCCGCGTCGATGCCGGTCTCCATCATGCACGCGGCGATGCGGTACGTGCGCGGCGTCGCGTTCGTATATTTAAAGCATCCGGTATCCGTGGTGATGCCGGTATAGATGGCCTCGGCGATCTCCGGCGTGATCTTCGCACCCAATTTGGTGATGAGCGCATAGATGATCTCCGTGGTCGCGGCGGCTGTGCTGTCCACATACGTGTATTTTGCAAAGGTGCGGTTGCCCGCGTGGTGGTCGATGCAGAGGTCCACGCGGCCCTCGTATTCCTCGCGGATGGGTTCGCCCAGCAGGTCGATGTCCGCGACGTCCACCGCCACAACCGTCTTTGGCTCAAATTCCTGTTTTTTCACGCCGCGGAACATAAAGGCGTACTTTGCGCTGACCGCATGGCGGCAGCGCGTTTTGGCGCGTTTGCCCATGCTTTGCAGCGCCATACAAAGCGCGGCGGCCGAACCAAACGTATCCCCATCCGGGAATTGATGGCTCAAAATGACGATGTCGTCCGCACGGCGCAGATACTCCGCCGCGTCATCCAGGCTGATCATCGTTTGCTACACTCCCCTTTCGGTCTCCGGAATGTCTTCTCCGTCTGTTTTCAAAATTCTTCCCGTTCTTGCCCGCAGGCAGCCGCCGGGGATCCCTTCCGGCCTGGGGTTGTCCGCCCGGCTTGTTTGGCCCCGGTCCCCCAAAGCAAAAAGCGTGTGGAACGCCTGAAGCGGGGACGTGCCGGGGATTCCTGCGAATCCCCGCCGGGAAATCCCAAAGGGATTCCCAGGCGCGGTCCCTTCGGACCGCGCGCACGTCCCCGCCGCCCCGCGTTCCCCCGGGGCTCCCCCGGCGGTTGGTTAGGGTTCTTCCTCCTGTCCGTCCTCCTTGGGAAGCGGCAGGTCGTTTAAAATTTTCGAAATGTTTGCGCTGTATTCGATGGAGTCCGTCGCCTTAAAGTGCATCTCCGGCACATGGCGCAGGCGCAGCCGCTGGCCCAGCTCCCGGCGGATATAGCCGGAGGCGGACTTCAAGCCCTGTGTCGCCTGCTTTGCGTGCTCCATGCCTTCCATCGCGCTGATATAGACGGTGCAGTACGAGAGGTCGCTCGACACATCCACGCGCACAATACTGATTAATCCCTGCACGCGCGGGTCCTTGAGCTCCCGGAAAATCGCGGTGAGCTCCCGGCGGATGTCCTCCGTCGTCCGTCCCATTCTATGGCTTGGCATCTTGTTTCACCTCCGCGGCCGCAGCGCGCCAGCGCGCCCCGGGCCGTCCCGGACAACCGGCAAAACCGGTCAGTCCTCTTTGTATTCTTCCATCGTGAAGGCTTCCAATACGTCGCCCTCTTTGACGTCGTTGAATTTTTCCAGCGTCATGCCGAAATCGTAGCCGTCGGCGACTTCCTTCACGTCGTCCTTGAAGCGCTTCAGGGACGAAACTTTGTCCTCCGCGATCACGATACCGTCGCGCACCACGCGGATGTCCGCCGTGCGGGTGATCTTGCCGCTGGTGACATGGCCGCCGATGACCGTGCCGACATTCGAGATCTTATAGACCTGGCGGCACTCGCCGCGGCCCAGCTGGACCTCGCGGAACTTCGGCGCCAGCATGCCCTTCATCGCGGATTCCATTTCCTCGATGCAATCGTAAATGATGCGGTACAGGCGCATATCCACGCCGCTGCGCTTTGCATTGTCCTCCGCCACCGGGTCGGGACGCACATTGAAGCCGACAATGATGGCGTTCGATGCATTCGCGAGCATGACGTCGGACTCGTTGATCGCGCCCACGCCGCCGTGGATGACCTTGACGCGCACCTCGTCGTTGGAGAGCTTCTCCAGGGACTGGCGCACCGCTTCCACAGAGCCCTGCACATCGGCCTTGACAATGATCTGCAGTTCCTTCATCTCGCCCTGCTGCATCTGGTCGAAGAGGTTATCCAGCGTGACCTTGGTCTGTGAGTTGAACATGGCTTCCTTCTGCTCGTTGCGGCGCTGTTCAACCAGCTCGCGTGCCAGGCGCTCGTCGGAGACGGCGTTCATGATGTCGCCGCCCGCGGGCACGTCGTCCAGGCCGGTGATCTCCACCGGGACGGACGGGCCGGCCGACTGGATGCGCTTGCCGTTTTCATCCGTCATCGCGCGCACACGGCCGACCGCCGTGCCTGCGACGATGATGTCGCCCGTATGCAGGGTGCCGTTCTGCACCAAAACGGTGGCGATCGGGCCGCGGCCCTTGTCCAGGCGCGCTTCCACCACCGTGCCCTTGGCGGCGCGGTCCGGGTTGGCCTTGAGTTCCTTCAAATCGGCCACCAATGTAATCATCTCCAGAAGGTCGTCGATGCCTTCCTTCTTCTTCGCGGAGACGCGGATGCAGGGCGTATCGCCGCCCCACTCCTCTGGCACCAGCTCATATTCCGTGAGCTGCTGGAGCACATGATCCGGGTTTGCGCCCGGCTTATCCATTTTATTGATCGCCACAATGATCGAGACGTTCGCTGCCTTTGCATGGTGGATCGCTTCGACCGTCTGCGGCATGATGCCGTCGTCCGCAGCCACCACCAGCACGGCGATATCCGTCACCTGTGCGCCGCGGGCACGCATGGTCGTAAACGCCTCATGGCCCGGGGTGTCGAGGAAGGTGATGTCGCGGTCGCCGATCTTGACGCGGTAGGCGCCGATGTGCTGCGTGATGCCGCCCGCCTCGGTGTCCGTCACATGCGCGTGGCGGATCGCATCCAGCAGGGAGGTCTTGCCGTGGTCGACGTGGCCCATGACCACCACGACCGGTGCGCGCGGCACCAGGTTCGCCTCGTCGTCCTCGCTGTCGTCGATGATGCGCTCTTCGATCGTGACGACGACCTCCTTCTCCACCTTCGCATGGAATTCCATGGCGATCAGGGAGGCGGTGTCGAAATCGATGGTATCGTTCACGGTTGCGAACACGCCGTTGGCCATCAGCTTCTTGATAACTTCGGCGGCCGTCGCCTTCAGGCGGAGCGCCAGCTCGTTGACCGTGATCTCCTCCGGGATTGTGACAGTGATCGGCTTCGCCTTGCGCTCCATCGCGATGCGGCGCAGGCGCTCCGCCTCGGTCTCCCGGCGGGCGTTGCGCGGCTTGCCGCGGTACTGGCTGCTGCGCTGCGTGATCTTCTGCTTCTGCACGATGTTCTCCGTCCGGACCTTCTCGGAGGCCAGGCGGTCGTACTTCTCGTTGTATTTATCCAGCTCCACATGGGAGGCGCGGGTATCGACCAGGCGGCCCTCTCCGCGCTTGACGTTGGTGGTGTTCGGCGCGCCGGTCTGCATCGGGCGGGGCGGCGGGATGGGCGCGCCCGGCTTCTTATGCGGCTGCTGGCCGCCATTCTGCTGCGGCGCGGGACGGACCGGCGTGATCTTGCCCGGCTTCACCGCCGGACGGCGCGGCGCATTCCCCTGCTGGCCCTGTGCACCGCCCTGCTGCGGCGCCCTCGTCTGGGCCGGCTGGTTGCCGTTCTGCTGCGGCGCAGGGCGCACCGGCGTAATCTTGCCCGGCTTTACCGCCGGACGGCGCGGCGCATTCCCCTGCTGCCCCTGCGCACCGTTCTGCTGCGGCGCCTTCGCCTGGGCCGGCTGGTTTCCGCCCTGCTGCGGCTGTGCCGGGCGCGCGGGCGCGGCGGGCTTCTGCGGGGCGGCGGGTTCCTGCTCCACTGTGACCGTCACCGCCGGTTCCTTCTGGTCTGCAAAATATTCGTCGAAGCTCTCCACGCGGTTCTTCTGCGTGAATTCCTCAAACACGACATCCAGCTCGTTCTCCGTCAGAGCGGTCATATGTTTTTTGGTCTCGCCCGTGTATTTCTGTAAGGTGTCGATGACCTCCTTGTTCGGGAGTCCCAGGTCCTTTGCCACCTCGTGAACGCGATATTTAATCATCATATACGAAATTCCTCCTCATTTCACCACTTGCTCGCCGGTTCCGGCTTCGCACAGCTCATGCAGTTTTTTTGCGAACCCTGCGTCATTCACTGCAACAACTCCGGTTCGCTTTCCAAGAGCCATGCTGATTTCGTCCATGGTGCACGCCGCTGTCAGGACGTCCACCCCGGCTTCCTCCGCCGCAAACCGGACGCCGCCCGCGGTGTGCTGAGAGAGGTCCTCTGCCAGCAGCACCAGGCGCGCCTGGCCCTTCCGCAGCGCTTCCTCGGCGGGATCGCTGCCCAGTGAGAGCCGGTTTGCCCGCCGCGCCAGTCCCAACAGGGACAGAAGCCGCTTGTTGTTTTCATTCATTTTCCGATCTCCTCCTCCATACGGTCATAGACCTCTGCGGGAATCTGGCAGGAGAAGGCTCGTTCCAATCGCCTCGCTTTTCGCGCCGCCCGGAGGCAGTCCGCACTCTTGCAAACATAAGCGCCGCGCCCGGGCTTTTTGCCCGTCAGGTCCAGGGAGATCTCCCCTTCCGGTGAACGGACCACCCGGACCAATTCCTTTTTCGGCTTGCTCTCCCCACATCCGGCGCACATGCGCAGGGGGACCCGCTTTTGATGCATTTGCACACACCGCCCTTCCCGACTGTGATTTCTTAAACGTACGCTGATGAATCTATATGAAAACAACCGCGGCTTGGGGAATCCTTCCCCAGCGCTTTTGCACCCGTTGGGTGCAACCGTCCGTTGGACGCGCGGCGCCGTTTCCCTGTTTTCCGCGGGTGCGGCAACCGCACCCTATTCCTATGATACG
The DNA here is from genome assembly GCF_015558525.1 of Anaeromassilibacillus sp. D41t1_190614_C2. NCBI lineage: Bacteria > Bacillati > Bacillota > Clostridia > Eubacteriales > Acutalibacteraceae > Anaeromassilibacillus > Anaeromassilibacillus sp. D41t1_190614_C2. The sequence goes on from NZ_JADMOD010000010.1 coordinate 105,947, forward strand.
AACCGGGTGAACCCCCGTCCGGAATTTCCTCCCGTTTGGCCGCTTATTCCTCCGCGGCCTCCGCCGGTTCCTGCTCGGCGGCAGGCTCCTCCCCGGCCTTGGTCTCTGCAGGCTCTTCTTCCCCGTAGAAGCCGCTCTCCGGCTTGATGTCGATCTTCCAGCCGGTCAGCTTTGCCGCCAAGCGCGCGTTCTGGCCCTTGTTGCCGATCGCCAAGGAAAGCTGGCTGTCCGGCACGGTGACGCGGCAGGCATGCGACCCGTCCTCCGCGGTCACGACGGAGAGGACCGTCGCCGGGGAGAGCGCGGAAGCAATAAATTTCGCCGGGTCGTCGCTGTATTCCACAATGTCGATCTTCTCGCCGCCCAGCTCGTTGACGATGCTGGACACGCGGGCGCCACGCGCGCCGATGCACGCGCCGACCGCGTCCACGTCCGCGTTGTGGCTGACGACGGCCAGCTTGGTGCGGGACCCCGCCTCGCGGGATACCGCCTTGATCTCGACGGTGCCGTCGTAGATCTCCGGCACTTCCGTCTCAAACAGGCGCTTGACCAAATCGGGGTGGGTGCGGGAGATCATGGCGCGGGGGCCCTTTTCCGTCTCGCGGACGTCCACCACATACACCTTGACATGGTCGCCCTCCTTGAGCTCCTCGCCGCCGACCTGCTCGCTCTTGGGCAGCACCGCCTCGGCCTTGCCGATCCGCAGGGTTGCCGCGCCCGTGCGGGGGTCGATGCGCTCCACCAGGGCGGTCACCAATTCCTGGTGCTTGCTCTGGAACTCCTGCATCATCTGGCCGCGCTCGCCGTCGCGGATGCCCTGGCGGATGATGTTGCGCGCGGTCTGCGCGGCAATGCGTCCAAACTCCTTTGTATTGAGGTGCACGCTGACCGTATCCCCGGCCGTTGCCGTCGGGTCGATCTCACGCGCCTTTTCCAGCAAAATCTCCTTGCCCGGCTCTTCCACATCCTCGACCACCGTCTTGCGCAGATACACCTCGAACACGCCTGTCTCGGGGTCCATGTTGATGACGGTGTCCTCGTTGCCGTAGCTGTTTTTGCACGCGGTCACAATGGCCTTTTTGATGCGGTCCACCATAAAGTCCACCGGGATGCCGCGCTCCTTTTCGAGCAGGCTCAACGCCTCAAACACTTCGCTCATTCCTCAATCCCTCCAAAGTCGTCGTCCATCAGCCGCACGCTGGAAGCGTCCTTTCTGGCCACGGAGCGTTCGTCTCCTTCCTCCATCCGCAAAATCATCGTGCTGTCGCGGTAATCCTCCAAGATCCCGGCAATCACGCGCTGCCCGTCCTCGTCCGGGCGGATCAGCTTGACCTGTACCGGTGCGCCCAAGTACGCGGCGAAATGCTCGTCGCGCGTGAGCTCGCGGTTCATTCCCGGAGAGCAGACTTCCAGGCAATAGGACTGTTCCACCGGGTCCAGCTCGTCGAGCGGGCCGTTGATCGCGCGGCTCATCGCCTCGCAGTCCTCGATGCCGATCCCCTCCGGCTTGTCGATAAAAATGCGCAGGAACCAATCCGCGCCCTCTTTGACAAAGCGCACGTCCCAGAGCATCAGGCCCAGGTCCCGCGCAATCGGCTCTGCCAGCCGCCGCACCAGGGCGACCGTATTGCCGCCTTTCTTTTTCGCTGCCAATCGTTTCACCTCATAATGCAAACAAAAGAGTGGGTTGCCCCACTCTTTCATCCTCACATAATATTACCTTGTATAGTGTAGCACAACTGCTGGAAAAATGCAAGGGTACGCGGCGGAGAACTGCGGTTTTTCTGCGGTTCTGCGCTTGTTTTCCACGCATTTTCTGCAAAGCGGCCATCTTGCCGGCCAGCTTTGGCCGGTCAAGCGGCAAATCCGCCTTCAAAAAGAAGGGTTGCTTCACCGTCTCCCCTTCGAAATTTCCTTCCGCCGCGGGCGTTTTATTCCTCCATCTGCTTTGCGAGGAAGAACGCCGCTGCCTGCACCAATTTTTCATCCGTCTCGCCCGCGGGCTCCTGCGTCTCGCTGGAGAGCAGCACCACGGCGCCGTTGACGTCGCTGGACGCGATGATCGGGTAGAGGATGCAGGCGGTGCGGTCAATCCCCTCCACAGGGCGGATCCCGCTGGCGTCGCCGTTCGGATAGGACATCCGGTTCTGCATATACTCCTCCAATTCCGGCGAGACGCGGCGCTCCAGGTATTCCTTCTTGGAGACGCCTGCCACGGCGATCACGTGGTCGCGGTCGCACATGACCACCGGCCGGTTGGTCACCTTGTTCAGGACCTCTGCATACTGCCCGGCAAACGTGGACATCTCCCCGACCGGGGAATATTTTTTAAAGATAACGCCGCCCTGCGCGTCGGTAAAGATTTCAAGCGCATCGCCTTCGCGGATGCGCAGCGTGCGGCGGATTTCTTTCGGGATGACGACGCGTCCAAGGTCGTCAATTCTTCTTACGATTCCTGTTGCCTTCAAAATTGATTCCCTCCTGATGATCTATATTTGACCTTTCTGTTGAATCTTCGAAAACGGTGTCATGTCCATATTATCCGCAGGAAAGTCCTGACTATGCAGGCTTTGCCTGGGCAAATTTTCGGGCACGGGAATCCATTTGGGAATCCATCCGGGCATAGTGCTTGCTGCCGCATTTTGATTGGCCGCCCATCTTGCTCAGTTCTATGGGGATTCAACGCCCGGTTCGGGCGCCGGTTGATACATATGCCGATAATCCCCCTTATAAATGCATAGGATTTTATATATTTTAGGCATTTGCCTCTATACAAATCCGAAAAAAGTCGTATAATAAAGGGAAGACTTTTCTTTTTCCCGTGGCTTGCCGCATATGGCCCACTGGAATCTCTGTACAAAAGAAAATTTCATTGATAGGAGGTATACCATTGAAACGAACGATATATGCACGCCTGCTTGCATTGGTGGTCCTGATCTCCCTGTTCTGCACTGGATGTTCCGCGCGCACGCCCGTCACGGCGGAAGAATTTGAAACGCAGGCTTCTGCGGTCGGCTTTACGGTCGAAACGCCCAGCGTCGATCCGGAAACCTATGTCTCCGCCCGCACCGCGTACGACCAGACCATCGATATGCAGATCGACTTCGCCGTCTGTAAAGACCAGGAGACGGCGACAACCACGTATAACGGCCTCAAAGAGTACATCGGGGAGCCGAAAACCGCAGAAAGAACTACCAATGTCGATTCTGCCGCCTACAGCAAATATACGGTGGAAAACGGCGAACTGTATTTTGTGATCGCCCGCATCGAGGATACCGTGCTCTATGGGACTGGCAAGCTGGCCCAGCGGAACAAGATGGACGAGCTGCTCAGCGCGATCCAATATTGATGTACGCCGGTTCGCCTTCCTGCAAAGCAGGATGCAACTTCCTGTAAGAACATAAAGACAAAAAGGAACGGATATGCGCTTCACTTCCGCGCATATCCGTTTTTTTCTGCCTGTCAAACAGCCTTCACGATTCGCTCTTTCCGTTCGCAAAGCCCTCTTTATCCCTTCCGCTGCCGGTGGTTGCGGAGCATCAGGAATATAACTGCGCCCACAACCGCAAGGACCAGGACGCTGCCGGACACAGCCGGCAAAACCCACGGAACGCCGCCATCCGCCATGTCCTGCGGCGGCGCAATGACCGCGGTCATCAGGTCGCTGGACGCATAGGAGCGCCGCTGCGTGCCGCTCCAATCGGACGACTGGTAGGCCATGAGCACATTCCCGCCGCCGTCCATCGAGGCATCTATTCCATGCAGCGCATTCCCATGGCCGAGGTACGTCTGGGCGGCGCTGCATTTTCCCGTTCCAGGGTGATAAAACGCGCCGTCCAGTCGGAATGCGCCCTCTTCCCCGGCATGCAGCCAATACAGGAATACCAGTTCCCCATTGGTCACGGTTTCAAACGAAGACGTCTGTGCGTCCGGCGCCAGGATCAGCTCCTCCCCCTGCCGTTCGCAGGCGATGGAGCCGTCCTCCCGGCAATAGAACTTCGTTCCCGCCGCTTCAACGCTTTCCGCTGCGTCCGCCTGCCCCAGCGGGACCATCAGCTCCAGCGCCTGCATCCCGGGAGCGCTCGCTTCCGCGACCGCGTCCTCCCTCTGTACCTTCCAGGCCCCCTGCTCATAAACCGCTTCGTAGCGATGGTTTTGCCCTTCGGCAAACAGGAGGTCGCCGGAGTCGTTTGCCAACCAGCCCGCAGTAACGTTCCCGTCCACCACTTCCAGATTGTGCATCCCGCAGTACCCGCCGGTTTCCTCGGTGAGGTTCGTCACATCCTGCATTTGGCCGTCCCGCAGCACCGCCGCATAAAGATCCATGGAACGCGCATATTCGGAAGAGTTGACCATCCCGGGAAATTCCTGGTTGGCGCTCTGCCAAAGCAGGTACACTTCCCCGTTGACCGTTACGGCGCGCGGGGCAAAATCCGCCGTCCCGTCGTCGTAAACCGGCGTGGGATCGCCCCAGTGGAGGCCGTCGTACAGGGAGTAGACCAACCGGTACCGGTTGATCTCCGTGCGCTCCGTTGCATCCTCCACCCAAAACAACGCAGCCGCCCCATTGTACTTGCCAGAAGTCCCGGAAGAAACCGAGCCGTTGCCCAACGGCACAAGCACCGGGTCCGCATGATCCCCAGCGTTTTCCACCACCGGGTCGCCTTCTTCCGTTGGGAAGGCGGGTGCTGCGTCCGGCCGGAACTGCTGGCTGTCCTCACCGGCGGTGCCGGTCTCGCTCCGGCCGGGGAAACGGTCTACCGGCTGCGGCGGTTCATACGCCGGGCCATCCTCTTCGGAGACCACGGGGTAATACTGCCAATAATATCCCTCCCAGGTGCGTTCAAACCCCAACAGCTTGGCCACCGCGCGCAGATTCCCGCCCAACTGCACAAAGTCCTGTAGGACGTTTTCGCCGTTGGCCAGGTCCGCCTGCATGGTGAAATTTACGCCGCCGGTCAATTCCGCGCCGAGCTTCAATTTGACTTTTCCCGCGAGGACTTCCTGCTCCAATTTTTTCCCCAGGTAGGCGTACGCCGAGCCGGAGCAGGAGACCGCCGGCACCAAATGCAGGGAACCGTCCTCCTGATACGCCCCGGTCAGGCGAATTTGCGGCGTCAGCTCCCCGTCAACCCCCAGGAATAGATAGCTCAGATCCTGCGAGAGCGTGACCGAAGCCGTTACATCCGAGTTGACCAGCTCTAACCGGGCCTGTTCCTCGTCCCACCGGGCGGTTACTTCGCCTGCAACGGCAGCCTTCCCCTGGAACAGCAGCTCTGCCAAGCCGTTGAGCTGGAACGACCCTTTGTACTCGCCGGTCTCCGGATCCCGCGTGAGCGTCACCTCATTGGACAGCAGGTGATCCACTTTGATCGGGAAGGGGAGCGGCTCCAGCTGCCATTCCGCATTCAACAGGACCGGCCCGTAGGCCTCCCCCACAAACGAGGAAAGATCCAGCGGAATGGTAAACGTCTCCGGCAGGGGTTCCAATTCCACGGTCAATGTCTCGGCCAGCTCCCGGACGGCCACGGAAAGCTTTTGACTCTGATAGCCGTCGCAGGAAACCAACACATCCGCGGTCCCGTCCAGGTGCATGTGCGGTTCGCTCTTCGAGGCCTTCCCGGAGGCGTCCGTCTGCGCAGGGCCCAAGGCCCCGCCTGTCACCATCGCGCCCTCCACCGGCTTTCCCGTCGCTTTATCCACAACCGCAACGGTCTGGGTGTGTTCCCCACAGCCCGCCATGACGCATCCGTCGCACAAGCCGGAGGTGTTCCCCAGGGTGGAATTTCCACAGTGCGCACAATGCGGGCGGGGCGGCGTCCAAAGGACGATACTCCATTTGTTCCGGTCATTCGCCCAGCAGTCGTAACACCGCTGGTCTTCCGCCCAATTGCCCTCCCGCGCAAACAGGGGCGCACCGCAAGATGCACACGTCCCCACGGGGGGCTGTACATAATAAGATTCGGGCAAATCGCCCTCCGCGGCCTTGGCAACCGCCGCCCCCGCCCCGATCGGGCCCAAAGCCGCCAAAAGCATCGCCAGGCTCAATAAAAATCCGATCCCTCGTTTCATGAGTTTCCCATTCCTCCTCCATCCTTTTGGGTCCATCCGTGGTTTCAGCATCATTATACCGGCCGTTGGCATGCATAACAAGGAAATCCCTTCGTTTCCCATAAAGTTTGGGAACTCCCTGGTTCTGCGGACTGCATGAAAAAATGTATGAAAAAACGAATCGCGCTTGTTTAAAGGACGCAAAGCTGCATGCAGCAAAAGGCGGAAAAGCAGCAGAGGCCCCGGCAAAACGAGCGGAGCAGGCGCCGCCCGATCTGCCAGGAGAGCCCCTGCCGCTAAAAGAGGAGAACCCGTCCTTGGGGCAGATGAAGGCTAAAAAGCCCTTTTTATTCGGGGCCCAAGCAGAAAAATATGGATGAAGCTGGACCGCTTTGATAGAGGGATCTGCCCGGCCTGTATTGAAGCGGGCAAAACCGCAAAATATACGGGCGGAAAGGGGGACAGCCAAAGAAGCAGCAAAGCCATACTTTCAAAAAAGAAGGACGTACGGTTTGCAGCCGTACGTCCTTGGGGATTATTCAGGATAAGGAACGTCTCTTAGAAATCAACTTCCGTTCCATAATAGATGCAGGTGAAGAGCTTCGCCATGGTAGCGGGGTCGATCGGGCGCGGGTTGGAGCCGGTGCAGGCGTCGCCCACAGCGTTCTCCGCGATGGTGTTCAGCTTCTCCTGGAACTCGGACTCGATGATGCCGAAGTCCTTCAGCGTGTTGGGGATGCCCATGGTGTCGTTCATGGAGCGGATCTTGGCGCGGAGGCCTTCGACCAGCTCAGCCGTGGTATCGCCGGTCACGCCCATGGTGCGGGCGATGTCGGCATAGCGCTCCGCAACGCCGTCTGCCTTGGCGTTGTAGGCGATGACATAGGGCAGATACATCGCATTCGCCAGGCCGTGGATGATGTGGCCGGTGGAGAACGCAGCGCCGGTCTTGTGCGCCATGGAGTGGACAATTCCCAGCAGGGCGTTCGAGAACGCCATACCCGCCAAGCACTGGCCATAGTGCATCTCTTCACGGCAAGCCATGTCGCCGTTGAAGGACTTAATGAGATCGCTGTTCACAATATCGATCGCCTTCAGAGCCAGCGGATCGGTGAACACGGTGTGCAAGGTGGACACATAGGCCTCAATCGCGTGGGTCAGTGCGTCCATACCGGTGTGAGCCACCAGCTTGGGAGGCATGGTCTCGGCCAGGGCCGGATCGATGATGGCCACGTCCGGGGTGATGTTGAAGTCCGCCAACGGGTACTTGATGCCCTTTTTATAATCGGTGATGACAGAGAAGGCGGTCACTTCCGTAGCGGTGCCGGAGGTAGAGGGGATGGCGCAGAACTTGGCCTTCTGGCGCAGCTCCGGGAAATTGAAGGGGGTAATGAGATCCTCGAACGTGGTCTCGGGATACTCATAGAACGCCCACATCGCCTTGGCTGCGTCGATGGGGGAACCGCCGCCCATGGAGATGATCCAATCGGGCTCGAACTCGCGCATTACGGCGGCGCCGTTCATGACGGTCTCCACGGAGGGATCGGGCTCCACGTTCTCGATGAGCTTGGTCTCAATGCCGGCTTCCTTCAGATAAGCCAGGGCCTTGTCCACAAAGCCAAAGCGCTTCATGGAGCCGCCGCCCAAAACGAGGACAGCCTTCTTTCCTTTCAGGTTCTTGAGGTTTTCCAGCGCATTGGCGCCGTAATAAATATCGCGGGGAAGGGTAAATCTGGACATGACAAATACCTCCAAATATGTAGAATCAAATCGATATTGATAAATCTTTAACAATTTATCAATATATTATTATACACTTTGACGATGAAATGTCAATATATTTTCAGGAATTTTGATAAAATAAACCTGATTTACAGGTCGTTTATACGTGCGGGAACACCGTTGGGAAGTAACGTTGCAAAGGGAAGTGCCGAATTCCGTCAACACAACCCCAACACCGCCCCATCTGTTCAATTTCCAACGCGGGTTTCCGCTTTGGAAACACGTTTTCTCAAAAATTCTAGAAACGCAGGACGCCCTGCGCTGCTTTACGATGCAAACCCACAGCAAGGATACACACGCGAATGGTGACGCAGGGCTTCCAATCCATGAACGTATGGCCCGTTTCATCTGCAAATGGCGCAGCACCACACAAAAGCCCCGGCGGGAATTCCCGCCGGGGCTTTCTGTTTTACAAAATGGTATGAATTTTAACTGTTATCTGGCGTTGTTAATCAAGTCCGGATACTCCCCTGCGGCAAAGGACCAAATCGAGGTATCAAAGCCACTGACTCCGGTGCCATTCTGCAGATCAGCACTGGAGATTCGGTTAAATCCATTGACCGTCCCCGGAGTAGTAGAAACCGCATAGCAGTTCGTGGTAGAGCCATCGTTTTTACCAATACTAATGGACGTATATGTTTGCCCCCCATATACCCAATTATTCGGTACTACATAGGAGGAGATAATCTGTCCGTTGCTTCCGTTGAAAGCAACAAAGCCGCCTACCCGCTGAACGCCGACAATATAATCCGTGGCAATTACATAACAATTGCGGATCGTTCCAACGTTTCCGCCCGCAAAACCACCTGCATAATAAGCGGAAGTACGGCCTTGGTCAATATAGCTCTTATATCCTGCGTTGATTCCTGCCATTGCATAGGATTCTTCGATCGTGCCCCAGTTTCCGCCAACGAGTCCACCCGCATAATTGTAGGCAACTACGCCTCGAGTCAACCCAGAACCCGTAATGGTTGCACTGCAGCCAGTAATTGTACCATTATTTCTACCTACTAAGCCACCTGCATATCCGCCAGCCGAACCCGTGGATAATGCACCAACATAATTCGCCTGCACATGGACATTCGAAAGCACGCCGCCAGCCTGGTTGATACCAGCGACCGTTCCGACTTCACTCCAGCCTTCCATCTGGTTCGCTTCGACCTTCAGGTCCTTAATGGTACCTGCATTAACGGCAAACAGGCCGATATTGGAGTAATCATCTTGCACGGAGTGCAGCCCAGAAATTGTATGATTATTTCCATCAAACGTCCCTGTGAAAGGCACATCCGCAGCCGAAGTCGAGCTCAAGCCCAAAACCTTCCAGCCTCTTTCAAGCGTAATATCATTGGCCAAAACAAAGTTATGGCCCATGTGCTGGTCTACAAGGCTCAGTTCTTCCTCATTATGAATGATGTGAGGCAACTGGCAATCGTCCGGGTTCTCCGGCTCCTCCGGATCGGTAGGCTCCGTAGCTTCCGGCTTTACCGTGAACTCGATCACCGCCGGGCCGTTCGCCACAGGTACGGTCACAAATTTTGCCGTCTGCGTCGCCGGATCGTATTCATAGCCCTCCGGCGCGGTCACATAATGCGCTGTGGCCGTATCCGTCTGCGCTTCTGCCACCGGCGTAAAGGTATGGGCCGCCTTCGACAGGCCGCTGTAGGTCTTCGAATTGCTCTGGTCCAGCAATGCGCCGGTCTCCGCATTGCGGAAATCCACGCGCACCTGGTAGGCTTCCGGATGCTCTTCTGGATCGGGATCCTCGCCGCTGCCTTCCGGCTTCACGCCAAACGTAACGGTTTCCGGAGTCGCAACACCGTCCGCATCCACCGATACATTAAAGGACTGTGCAGCCGGGTCGAACACATAGCCCTCCGGCAGCGGGGCCGTAATGGTCACAGTTCTTCCTGCCCAATCCGGCGTTGCAATGGTGTATTCGCCCGGAACCTCCAGCGAAACCGTCTTAGTCTCCGTAAGCAACTGATCGTTCACCGTATTCTGATAATACAAGACATACTCAATCGTCTCGGCTTCTTCCTCAACGACCGTGAAGACCACCGTTGCCGGGCTGGCTGCGCCCGTCTCATCATTAACCGTCACCGCGCTGGACTGCTCCGCCGCATCCGGGCTGTACACATAGCCTTCCGGCGCAGCATAATCCGCCGCGGCAATCGTGGTATCGCTCTTTACCGTCACCTTCCGGCTCTGCACCAGCGTGCCGTCCAATGTGTTCTCGCGCCATTCGATGGTCACGTTGTCATTAAAGCGGTCCGGATCGTCCGGGTCCTCCGAGCTGGAACCACCTTCGTCCGGATTTCCAGCCGCAGTGTCGTCCATCTGGTACGCATTCAGCA
>NZ_JADMOD010000011.1:0-114691 GCF_015558525.1 Anaeromassilibacillus sp. D41t1_190614_C2
GCGGCATAGTTCTGGTAGCTTTTCCCGTTGGCGGCAAGGTAGCGGCTCATTTCCTCGATGAACCGTTCCAGCCTGTCAGGGTAGGATCACCTCCCTGTGTTCGGGTTGATTTTGGCGTATTGTCACGCATTAAAACGCCGTTTCCGGGGGAAAAGGATAAATGTATCGCGTACCCTTTGACACCCACGAAAAAAGCCTTGATTTATGCGGGTTTGAAAGGCTCTAAAGCGTGACATCTCTGCCTTTGTTTCCGCTTTCTCTCGGCGGCTTTGATTTTCTTCATGCGCCCGGCGCAGTCGGGGCAGTATTTTCCCCGGTTGGATTTGGGGACAAAGGCCGCCCCGCAGACGGCACACCGTTTCCGGCTTCCCCGGCACAAGAGGGCTGCGGCCAGCTCCCCGTCAAGGGGCAGGACAGCCACACGGAACCAGTGGCACATGAGGGAAAAGGAAATGCTCTGGACGCACACGCAAGGCTCCCCGTCGTCCAATAGCAGGCAGTTCCCCTCATCGTAGTTACAGCACTCATGTACCAGCCGCCGCGCCCGCCGGTGCTGGCGGTAGTCCATGTGGGGCAGGTTATCGCTCATGGCTCTGCTCCTTTCTGCGGTGCGGCTCGTCCCGGCGCAAAATCTGGTCGATGTTCCGCTTGACGGTCTGCAACTCCTTGAACCGCTGTTTCTGTTCGTGATAGGTGTTATACAGGCCGTCTTTCTCGGAGATAAGCTGCTCGATCTCGGCCTGCAACGCTTTCCGGGCGGGCAGCTTGGTAATGCCATGCGCCTTGAAATACCGGGCTGCTGCGTCGGCTATGATAAAATCGCTCTCATGGGCCTGCCGGTATGCGGCGCGGGCTTTCTCGGATTTCTGTGCCCGCAGCCCGTCGCGGGCGGCCTTGGTCTGGGCGTAGGCCAACACCTGCCGCTGCAACTTCTTTTTCCCTTGCAGCTTCGTTTCCAGTGCTTTCAGTTCGCCGCTGGTCTGGCGCATTTTCTGATAGGCGGTGTCAACGGCGGCTTCTAACTGCTCCGGGGAAGTAAAGCCGTATTGCTGGTAGACGGACAGCGTTTTGGCGGCCTGCTTCAGATTGTGTATCTTCGCCCAGCGTTCATAGCCCCGGCCTTTGCCCTCGGCCATTTTCTGCTCAATGTCCACAAGCCGCTGCACTCCGTCCTGTTTCGGGGCGGCTATCTCGGCTCTGGCAACCTGCAAGCGGTCTTTTATGGTGCGTGGGGGATCGGGGGATCTGGCTGGCGCTTCGGCTGCTCTGGCGGCGTTTTGCTCTAAAACGGCAAAGACAGCGGCGCGGTCAAAATCGTCGCCCAGCTTCCGGGCGGTAATTGGCTTTGTCCTGTCCGGCGTGAGGTAGGAAAGCCGCCCCCGGCTCTCCTTGACGGTCACACCCTCCTGCAGCAACAGAGAGGAAAACTCGTCAAAGCTGGCGGCGGTGGCAAGGGCTTTCCGTAGGGTCTGCCGCAGCTTCTCCTTGTTCGTTTCAAACTTGGTCTGCCGGGGCGTGATACTATCGGCAATCATGGGGGCGTTCTGCTTGTCCAGCGCGGCCTGTCCCTTTTTCTGCGCCCAATACTCCCGGTCGGTGACGCGGTTCTTGCTGCCGTTCAAGAGGTCGATTTGATAAAGCCCCTCCCGGTGGCACATCTCCATGACTTCGGATTTGAAGTAGCGCAGGGCAGCGTCGGTACATCGGTGCTTGCAGCCGACTTTCGTATCGGCCGGCCTGTCCATGTAGGGCAGGAACGGCACTTCCTCAATCCGCAGGCTGTTTATGACGATATGCACATGAATGTTGCCGCTGTGGTTATGCCCGTCCGGGTGGGTGCAGACAAGGGCCTGGTGGCCGGGAAAATGCTCTTTACAGAATTGTTCCCCCAACGCCTGCGCCCGGTCTACGGTCAGGCCGTTGTCCGGCCCGTCCCGCGGGTCAAAGCTGATGATGTAGTGGTGGCTTTTCACATCTTCCCGCCGCTGGTTTTTCTGATAGCGGAGATTGGCCCGCATACACGCAACGGCAAAATCCTCCCCGTCGCAGTTCAGCGTGGACAGCCGGTAGTCCTCGCGGGGGATAAGCCTGCCGGTTTCATCAAGGACGGGCTTCATGGTAAACTCGTCATGCTCAAAGAGAAGATATTGCTCGGCGGCTCCGTAGTCGGCGTTTTTAGAGTTGATATGCTTGAGTGTTGCCAACCGCGTCACCTACTTTCTTGAGGACTTCATACTTGAGGACGGCAAGGTCGGATATGGCGGCGCGTACCTCGCCGGAAAGGGTGTTGTAGGGTACGCCGTATTCGTTCAGATACCGGGCAATCTGATTGAGGTTGCCGCCGATCCTGCCGTACTCGGCTGTCAGCTTCCCGACAGCGGAAAGCAACTCGTCATTGACCGACGACACATGGACAACCGGGCGTATGGTCGCCCGCCGTATCGCCTGCCGGAGAAATTCGGACTGGCTGATACCATAGGGCGCAAGCCGCGCTGTGAAGTCGGCATACTCATCTTCGGACAGCCGGGTTTTCACAACGCGGCTGCGGTGGGGCGTGTTGTATTTCTTTCGCATGGTGTGACCTCCTTTCTCGCCCGTAAGGGCGCATGAGCAGGGTTTGGGGAAGGCACTCCCCAACAAGTTTCCCGCGAGGGGCAAAACTGCAGAATTGCGGATTTTGGCACCGTGGTAGAAACTTGCTCTCCGTGACTGCAAACTTTCTCTCACTTCCGTCCGCCACTTTTTTGGAAAACTGCAACCACAAAAGTTTGTTTCTCTTTTTCTGCTACTACTAATCCTGTAAAGGGCATTCCTGCCCGCTTTCGCTAAAATGACACCGGACGCAGTGGTTTCTACCCGGTGTTGGAGAAATCCTTTCTCTTTGCCCTCTACTACGGGTAAATGCTCCAAATGCCAAACACCAGGGCAGAAAAATTCCCTCCTCGCTTACTACTACAACCGGCAGGGGGCAAAATGGCCGGGAGCGGAGCCGGACAACAAAAAAAGCAGTAAATCTTTTTCAAGACTTACTGCTTTCGCTGGCCGCGTCGGTGGCGGCTGGTATTCAGTTTTTATGACTTGTCCGGTGGTTCGTCAAGCCGGAACTTGAATTGACAGTCAATTAACCGCTGCTTTACATAGTCCTCCACCTCGGCGTTGACCTGCCCGTTCACTTTTGAGAAATAGCGGATATATCCGGCGTAGTGGAGCAGGACAGCGTTCACGGCTTCTGGGTCGCCCTCACGGGCTTTGAGGATTGTTTCATAGGGGAGAAGTCTACTCATACCGGCTCACCCCCATTTCTTCGCGTAGCCGCTGCAAGGCAAGCTGGATATGCCGCCCCGCTGTGCTGCGTGACCGGCCAATACACGCGCCGATCACGCGCTGCGGCTGGCGCAGAAAGTAATAGCGCAGGATTTCTTCCCGCGTCTGCTCCGGCAAAACAGAGATCGCGTCGGCAAGGGCGGCGTTGCAGAGCAGGACGGTCTGACCGCAGACGGTAAATGGGTATTCCTCGTCCGGCTCCGACGCGGCAAACTGGACAAACTTCTCGTTCATCAGATAGTCAAGGGAAACTTGCCGTTCCCATTGCCGTTTAAGCTTCAAAATCTTGTCCAAGGCGGCACAGCGGATAACAGTCTTGCAAAAGGCGTTGTACCTGCGCTGGATATATTCTTGATAGGCTATCTGGTCGGTCATGGAAATTCCCCTTTCTGAATAATAGTGCGGGGCGGTGGCACTTCTTGCTGTCGCCCCTTGATTGCCTACCAGCAAAGGCGGGCGGGGCTGTCAACGGCTGCGCATATGCGCCGTTCATCTTGACCGTTGACTGGCTCGGCTGGGTTTGCTATTTACCCGACAAACTTGAATTTATTTTAGGCTATGTCACAACAAACAGTTGATAAATAGCCATTTTTATAGGGGAGTATCAGAACTCCCCTACAAACTGTTATTTGCAGTTATCTATACTCATTTGGAATTTCGATATGAAGTGTCTCACACAATAACTTCACATCATGTGCATCATTTTCATCAAACTCGTATCCCAGATGGAACATTACTTGACTATATGGTTCAATACAGGAAACCTCTATTTCCTCAATTCTTCCTTTACCCGAAAAAGTTTCTACCGGAAAACAATCCCCATCATAAAGAATTTCACCTTCGTCCGTATATTCAAAACAATGCAAATCAATAATTCTGTTTTTCAAATCTTCCCATACAGTATGGTTCAATGTTGTATATTCCATCTTAATCTCATAAAAGCCATTAGCTTTCATTATTTCTATAAAGTTCTGATAATCGTTCTTTTCTACAAAAATGTCAATATCATTATGGGCTCTTGACTGATATCCAAGAAGAGCATCTACACCCCAGCCACCATCAAGAAAGACTTTAATCTCCGCATCTATTGCAAATTGAAGAATCTGTTTTACATCTGTTATATTGACCATCTTATCATCTCCACAAATTCTAATTAGGCGACCAGAGGAACTGCTGGTCTGTTTGATAAATCTCTGCATTTAGCAGTTTTCAATGTTGCCAAAACAAAAGTTAAGAAGATGTTCCTTTTCTCCATGTCGCTTTCTTTGGCGTAATTTACAAGGTTATTCCACACAAGATAGTTGTTCAGATACTTGGTAGAAACACCGTTAAAGCCACGCATAAACCTCTTTAGCTGGCTATGGTAGCTATTGATATGTTGGATATTATAAATGCCTTTCTTGGCTTTGCCAGTCTTTAACTGCACAAGGTCAATGCCATTGGCATTTGTAAATCTCACATAGGAGTTCATCTTGTCCGTAACAAGAGTGGAATTGGTCTTAATCCTACCATCATAAATATGATGTAAATCTCTTGTAGAAACTCTACCAGTATTCGTAATCTTGGAGATAGACAAGCCATTCCTATTAACCGCACAAGGAACACATACCTTTTCTTGGGACAAGCCTCTGATATGTGTAGAATGACCACGCTTATGAGCCTTGCGTGGCATAGCAAATGTCTTACTCTTGCTATGATTGCCCTTGTACGAGATGGCGAAAAAAGTTTCGTCAGCCTCAATAATGCCGTCAAGGGTAACATCGTCTGCCATATTCTGAAGTGCATCCAAAATCTTGTGTCTCCAAAGGAATGCGGTGTTTCTGTGAATCCCACAAGCAACAGCAGTCTTACGAATGGATAAGCCATTCATCATACAATCAATGTACTGCTCCCACACGGACAAGTCTTTTCTTGTACCAGACACAATGGAGTTCGTAGCAATCACGAAGGACTTGCCACAATCCTTACATACATATCGCTGTGTGCCATCTTTACGATGACCATTGCGAACCACATGGATACAGCCACAAAGAGGGCATACACGACCATTTGCAAAGCGTTCCTTTGCTACGAAATCTTCAATATTCAAAGACTTTACAAAGGCAGGACTTAAAAGCATTGTTTTAAGGCTTTCCTGCTCTGCGACAGTCAACTTACCGATAATATCTAATGCGTCTTTGATAGTAGGCATATCCAATTACCTCCTTCGGTGGTACTGTTTCTTACTATTATTATACGCTATTTCTCGTCAAAAATCAACCATTTGTTGTGACAGAGCCTTATTTTAAGCTATCACGTTTTACCTTCTTAAGCCTTACTATCATTACCATAGGAATTTCTTTGTTGGTTTTAAAACATTCTTCATAAAATCCATCAATGACAAATCCAGCTCTAAAACAAAGGTTAAAAATATCTTGTATGGAACGATGATAATAAATCTGCTCTTTCGGTTGCCCTTCAATCGCTATATCATAGTAACTGTGCGGTGTCATATATTTTTCAGTCAACGTGACAAAACAAGGGTGTTGCGTTGCAAAGACAAAAATTCCGCTTTCCTGCAACAGTTCATAAACAGCCATAAGAAGTGGTTCAATATCCGTAATATCCATAATTGCCATATTAGAAACTGCTTTCGTAAAGGCTCGATTTCTTTTTAATTCTAATATACTTTTTCTATCGGTCGCATCCGCCACACAAAATTCAATTTGTTTTGCATATTGTGATTGCCGTCTTTTAGCCAATTCTATCATTTTTTTGCTGTAATCAAAAGCGACAACCGAAGCGCCTCTTTGTGCAAGATACGAAGAATAATTTCCATTGCCACACGCAATATCCAAAATGTAATCCGCAGGATTAGGAGATAGAAGTTCCGTTACTTTGGGACGCACTACCTCTCTGTGAAATTCATTAGATTCGTCACCCATTGCATTATCCCAAAATTGTGCGTTCTCCTCCCAGATTTTTTTACTTTCCTCTGTTCCCATGTTCTCTCCCACTCCCCAAATTTGCTTTTTTGCTTCCATTAAATCTTCCTTACTATATTCCATTGTTACCCTCCATAACTTCTGATTGTTGCCGTCTTGACGATTATGTATCTTTACATTACCTTCTGAAACATATGGCGCACCTTGTCCAGGCGGCTGTTTGGACGGCGGGGCTGGATGACCGGCTGACCGACAGCGGCCTGATATCCTTTCAGCTCTGTAAGGCATACGCTCCGCCCGTTGGTGTAAAAGGCCAGATCAGTACGGTATGCCTGTATACAGCGGGCGGGAATCTCGCCAGTAAAGACAACTTCATCCTTTTTTACCTGGGCCGTTTCGATGGTGGCACAGTATTTCGGTGCATCATGATAAGCCCTGGAAAGGTATTCCTGGGGCGCATAGAGGATGAAGGAGAGATAAGGTTCCAGCAGCTGCGTCCCCGATTCCTTCAATGCCTGTTCCAATACAATCGGGGCCAATGAGCGGAAGTCCGCCGGCGTGCTGACCGGACTGTAATAAAGCCCGTATTCAAAGCAAATCTTACAGTCCGTTACGTTCCAGCCGAACAAGCCCTGCTCCAGCCCGTAACGGATACCATCCCTGACAGCGTTTTGAAAACTCTGGTTCAAGTATCCCAGCGAAACCCGGCTCTCGTATTGTACACCGGAGCCAAGCGAGAGTGGTGTAACAGACAGTCCTATGGATGCCCAAAACGGGTTGGGCGGCACCTCGATATGGATGGTGTGGCTGGCTGCTTTGAGCGGCCGCTCCATATAAATGACGGAGGGTTCCTTTACCACTGTTTCAAGCTTGTATTTTTCCGACAGCAAAGCGGAAACAACCTCCAACTGCACCCGGCCCAAAAAAGAAAGAATGATCTCATGGGTGATGGAATCCACTTCGCAACGCAAAAGCGGGTCAGTATCCGCAAGTTGCGTAAGAGCGTCCAGCAGCCGTTCTCTTTGCGCTGCCGTTTTCGGCGCAATCGTCGTCCGCAGCATGGGGAGGGGGTCCTCGCGCCACCTTTTACGAGGGAGCCGGGTTTGGTCCCCTAATACATCGTTTAACCTCACGCTGTCGCTGGGAAGGATAACAATTTCACCCTGATAAGCGGTGTCTGTCCGAACAATTTCCCCTTTGGATGGAATACGCATCTCTGTGATTTTCAGCTTTTCTCTCCCGGCCAGGGCCACCGTATCCCGCAGGCGCAGCGTTCCGCTGTATAACCGTAGATAGACACGCCGCTGGCCGCAATCGGTGTACTCAACCTTGAAAACGCTGCCGCATAGGGCGGCGCCCCCCTGTTCCCCAATCGGTTGGAACAGCCCTGTCACCGCATCCATCAACGGTTGAATGCCAAGGCCATTTTTGGCGCTGCCATGATAGACTGGGAACAGGGAGGCGTCTTGAACCCGCTGCTGTTCCTCCCGCGCAAGTTTTTCCCGGCTGATTGGTTCTCCTGCGATATACTTTTCCAATAATTCATCGTTATTTTCGATGACCGCATCCCATGCTTCTATGTCGGTATTTTCCTCCAGGACTATTTCCGGGGACAGCGACACCGTCTGCTTGATGATAATATCGGCGGAGAGCTTATCCCGAACAGACTGAACCACGCTCTGCAAATCAACGCCAGCCTGGTCGATCTTGTTGATAAAGATAACGGTGGGAATGTTCATTTTCCGCAGGGCATGGAACAGAATACGGGTCTGGGCCTGCACGCCATCTTTAGCGGAGATCACCAAGATGGCCCCATCTAAAACAGCCAAAGAGCGGTACACCTCCGCCAAAAAATCCATGTGGCCGGGCGTATCCACAATGTTAACTTTACATCTGTGCCACTGGAAGGAAGTGACTGCCGCTTGAATGGTAATCCCACGCTGCCGCTCCAAAAACATGGTGTCCGTCCTCGTTGTCCCTTTTTCGACGCTCCCCGGTTCTGAAATGGCTCCGCTGGCATATAGCAGGCTCTCCGTCAAGGTCGTCTTTCCAGCGTCTACATGGGCAAGAATTCCAATATTGATTATTTTCATGTGATTGTCCTCCCTTTACAGCCCCAAAGGGCATAAAAATCCCCAGCAGTAAAATACTTTTACCACTGGGGATTATAAGTTGCGGACATACACATATACAGCATACACCTGTTTGTGATTGCTGTTTTTGGGGATATGTCAAAATTGATAAGGCAAAAGTATTCTTAAATTGGGTACAAAAAACTAAGCCCCCGTGAAAGGGACTATCATAATTCTTTGTTCCCACTATTTGATTATAGTTTTATTTAAGAATACCTTGCCGCATATTTTTTTACTCCTTTTCTGGAATGAAACTATTATATCACATCAGCTTTAGGAAAGCAAGTACCTAAAAGAAATTTTTCTTCCTCTTATATGTTAACAATCATACCGGCTTCTTGGCGTTCAGAATAGTTTCTGCTGTTTGCTGTGGTGTTTGGTTGGAATTGTCCAACCAAAAGCTGATCCGGGGTGTTGTCTGCATTTTACTAAATACAAATTCAATGTATACAGAAAGATATAAGGAGTGGGAGGGATTCCGCCGTAGTTGGCATTGTAGGAAAATCCAAAAGTTTAGATTTTCCCACAATGCTTATCTTTTGGTCTTTGGTTCGGAATAGTGTAGTGCTGGCGGTCTATCTCTTGTTTTCGGTTGCTTGCTTCCTTACCGTACATGAGCATTGGAGCCGGGATTATCGCTGCCGTACCCCTCCAGCAAATTCACCACGCCCCACACGCCAAGGCCAGCGCCGAGGGCCACAACGAGGGTCTGCAAAGTGTTGATAGCAGAAGCGAAAAACTGCATATAGCCTCCCTTTCTCCGGGGATGCCCCGGACATGAAAAAAGCCGCCCATACAGGCGGCGCTTACACAACTTCGGGACAACTTGTCCCAAAGTCTTTATACAAAGGCGTCCGGGTCATCGAGATCGTCATAGTTGAGGATGTCCTCGTCCTCGTCTGTGAGCGCCTCGTCCGGCACGGTCGCCTCGTACACCTCACATTCCTCGGCCAGCCCGGGCCGCCTGCGGCGGTTAATGAGCTTGTCGAGGGAAAAGGCGTTTTTCTGTTTGTCGGCCTCCGCCGTGTACTTGTAGTTGGGGTGCTGCTTCAAATCGTACTTCTTGGAATAGAACGGGGGCAGGCCCCGGAGCTGCAAGATGCACCTGTCGCCGGGCATGGTGGCAAGTTCGCTGGGGGTCATCAGCTCCCGGCCCAGCCGTTGGTTATTCTGGCTGTAACTTTCCGACTGCCCCCGTGTCCGGCCATCCGTCTGCATGGAGATCGTGGCCTTGCCCAGCCAGTTTTCGGAAATCTCCTTGATGGTGGAGCTTTCCCGCCCGCCGAGAAAAATCACGCTGTCCATGTTGCCGAGGATGGTTTCAGCGTTCTTATCATAGATGGCCTTGCATTGGGCCAACTGTTGATAAAAGAGGGTCAGACTGACCTCCCGGGAGCGGATCACGGCCACCAGCTTTTCGAGATTTGGCACCTGTCCCGTGTTGGCCGCCTCGTCCCACAGCACCCGCACATGATGGGGCAGGCGGCCCCCGTGAACATTGTCCGCCCGTTCACAGAGCAGATTGAACATCTGCGAAAAGGCCAGCGCCACCAGAAAATTGTAGGTGCTGTCGGTATCGCTGATACAGAAGAAAGTGGCCGTGCGCCTATCACCCATGCGGTCAAGCTCCAGCTCGTCATAGGACATGATCTCCCGGAGCTGGGGAATATCAAAGGGGGCCAGCCGGGAGCCGCAGGAAATCAAAATGCTTTTTGCGGTTTTACCGCTGGCCAGCTTGTACTTCTTGTACTGTTTCACCGCAAAGCAATCCGGCTTGCGCTGTTCCAGCCCCTTGAACATATAGTCCACGGCGTTGAGAAAGTCCTCGTCATCCTCCTTCACTTCCATGCCGGAGATCATGTCAACCAGCGTATTCATGTTGCGCTCCTCCTCGGAGCCCTCAAAAATGATGTACCCCAGCAGAGCGCAGTACAAAAGCGTTTCCGCCTTTGTCCAGAACGGATCGCCTTCTTTGCCCTCGCCTTTGGTGTTGGAAATCAGGGCGTTTACAAACTTCAAGATGTCCGCCTCGTTCTTGATGTAGGCCAGCGGGTTATAGTGCATGGACTTTGAAAAATCTATGCTGTTGAACACCTTGATCTTATACCCCCGCTGCTGGAGAAAGTGACCGACTTGCCCGAGGACACCCCCTTTCGGATCGACGCAGACATACGAGGAATGGGCTTGAAGCAGCTGGGGCGTGAG
Source organism: Anaeromassilibacillus sp. D41t1_190614_C2 (assembly GCF_015558525.1). Taxonomy (NCBI): domain Bacteria; kingdom Bacillati; phylum Bacillota; class Clostridia; order Eubacteriales; family Acutalibacteraceae; genus Anaeromassilibacillus; species Anaeromassilibacillus sp. D41t1_190614_C2. The sequence goes on from NZ_JADMOD010000011.1 coordinate 10,586, forward strand.
CCAGAACCGGGTCTTGCCGGAGCCGGACGAGCCGATGACACAGGCGTTGAGGTTGCGGGCGTTGGCCGGATTTTTGGGCCGGGTGTTGATGGTGAGCAGCTCCGTCCCGGTAAGAATGATATTGTTTTCAAACTTGGGATCGACAAAGGGCTTGATGTCCTTTTCCGTTCCCCACCGGGCGGAGCCGTATTCCTCGTCCCGCCTGTACTTCTTTGCGCTCTTGCTTTTGAAGTAGATCAGCAGGCGAAAGCCAACCGCACCCACAACGCCGATGAGCCAGTCAAAGGGATCAAGCCCCGGCGCAAAGTCGGCAAAGGTCGGGCCGATGCTCCGGCCCAGCCCCAGCAGCTTTTCACCAAACCCGTCCCCAGCCGCCAGACGGTAGGCCGTCCCCAGTTTCAGACAGGCCCAGCCAATGAACAGATAGGGAATGTTGGGAAGAATATATTTTCGGATCTTATCTGTCGGCATGAGCCACCTCCTGTACCCGCTCTTTGGGACGGGGCCGCTCCTGGGCAAGCTGCTCCGACGCCCGTTTGAGATGATCCCGGATGGGGATGCGCCGGGACTTGGACTTGTTCAGCACCTTGCGGGAGTACTCCGAGAAACAGGCGGTCATGGCGTCGGCCTGCCCAGCCTTAAAGAACAGCAGATACTTGTCCGGCCCGGTTTTGTAAAAGGCGTAGTCCACATTCCATTTCCGGGCTACCCGGTCAAACAGCTTGGTATCGCCGGAAAGCTCAATGCTGGATGCCGATGCGCCGTGGGCCATAAGCTTTTTCACGCTCTGCTTGCCGTGGGGCGTCTGCTTGGCCCGGTGGTGCTTGGCTATTTTTCGGCCAATGGCCCGCAGCACATAGGCAAGGCCCCGGGCGGTCAGCTTGGACGCCTTCACAGAAACGGCTATCGTGCGCCGGGAAATATCTTCATCTACCAGTCAAACCACCCCTTTCTTTGGGACAAATTGTCCCGAAGTGTTGTTATCGCTCCGGCACCTCCTTTTTAGGCAAAAGATGATCTTTCTCCGGCGCAGCCCGATCCGCTACTTCCTTATAGGCGGCCATCTGTTCCCGGATGTTGAGCTTGGGCATGGAAAACACCCGATACTCGTCAGGAATATCATCCCGCCCGGTATAGTGTTCGATAAACTGGCTCCCGTTGTTGAACATATAGCCGCCATTGGCATAATGCCCATCATCGTTGATCCGAATATCCCGCCCGTATGCCTCGTAGTCGAAATAGTTGAGCAGGTGCTCCGGCACATCGATGGCCTCCATGTCCTCCACATAGATGCGTCCCAGCGTTTCATCGTCTGTCACACCTGGATAAAACTCGAAGCAGTCGAGGTTTTGGGTCAGGTTGATCAATTCCTTGACGCTGCCGGAGTATTCGCCGCTGTCAATAACCGCTTCAAACTTTTCACGGTCACTTTGATCCATCTCGGAGATAAGGCTGGCCAAATAATTGAGCTCGTCGATGCTCTCATATTCGCCAAGGCAGTCATAGAGCCCGGATATGTTCACCTCGTAGTCGGTGATAAAGATTTCCTCATACCGCACCCCATCTATGCCAATGCGCTTTAAGAGGGCCTGCACCTCCTCGGTGGTAGTGGGGAATTTTAGATTTTCGCCTACCAACCTGCCCTCGTTGTATTTCCCCAAGTTGGTGACATACGCTTCAAACGGGGTATCCATATCAGCGCCGTCCCTGTCCTTTGACGGTGAGGATGCCATCCAGCGTTGTGGCGGTAATCCCCAGCCGTTGGGCCACGGCGATGTCGTTTTTCATGGTCTCGGTGACGGTATGGCCGCACACCACCAGCACATGGGAGCGCCGCAGCAGGTCACGGCTCATGTCGATGCCGTTCTTGTGCTCCTCGGGAACGGCGTCGTTGAGGAACAAAGGCAGATACAGCGTGGGGCAGATGGGCGAAAAGCCCGCCTCATACACCGCCCGGCAATACCGGGCCGCCTGTTCCGTGTTCTTGTAGTCCTCGCCGCACCATGCGGCGGTGATATACGCAAGGGGTCTTTTCATAGAAAACCTCCGTTTCATGGTGTTCAACCCTATCCCCCCGCCCTTTCCCATTCATGGGAAAGGGGGCGGCTCTGGAGGATATGCCCCCGTCACGCCTCCGGGAATGGCACAGCCGGGGCCGCCCGTAAAGGGCAAGCCGCCGCAGGGCGGCGGTGCCATGCACCCTTGACGGACAGCGCCCGGCCATGCCGTGTAATAGGCGGCGACGGGGGATTAAGCACCAGAGCCCCTTATAGGGGAGCGCAGCACTTCGGGACAAGCTGTCCCAAAGTTACAGGGATTTATCAGCTTTTTTCTCCGGCTTGCCCAGCTCCGGGGGCTGCTTCTCCTTCCACTCGTCCAGCAGGGCCAGAATAGTGTCCTTCATCTCCCGGGGGGACTTGTCCTTGCCAAAATACTTTTCCAGTTCGGCACTGTTGATGATCACCTTGTCAACCTCCCTCTTTTCCTCACTCAAAATACCGTCGATCACATCGCCGTTCAGCTTGCCCTCCTTGTCCAGTTCACGGAGCCGCTGGGCTTGGGAAAGGGAGGGAGAGGACTGCTGCCCCTCAATGGCAACGGCGATATACTTCTGGTGCTTGGGGCGGATAAACGAAATCTCCACAGCAGGGGTAAAAGCGAGCTGTTTTTCGTCCACCATCTTTTGCAGATCGGGGACAAGCTCGGTCAGGCGGATATACCGCTGCACTTGCTTGTAGTTCATGCCGTTGCGATCCCCCACAACCTGCGTGGAGCGTTTTCCGGCGCTCTTATCGTCCTCACCGGGCCGGGCTCCTTGGTGCTTGATGGCCTCTACCTGCATTTTGAGAGATTGAGCCTTTTCCATCGGCAAAATCTTTTCCCTGTGCCGCAGGTTGTCGTCCGTCATGGCGAGGATAGCCTCGTCATCGGTCATGTTGCGGACGATACAGGGCATATTGGCAAACCCGGCCAGTTCGCTGGCCCGCTGGCGGCGGTGTCCGGCGATGATCTCATATCCGCCGCCCTCACGGGGCCTCACCAGCGCAGGCTGATTGACCCCGGCGGCCTTGATCGACTCCACCAGCCCCTGCATTTCCGCATCGTCCCGGACGCCAAAGGGGTGATTTTTGAATGGGTGCAGATCGGAAAGATTGAGATAGACAATCTCCTCTTTCACGCCACGGGTGGCATCCCGAGGGGCAGGCGGCTGCTCGGTTGCAGCCGGGGCCTCCGCCGTAGCGGGAGCGCCTTTCCCGGCAGGCGGTTTGCTTTGGGACATTTTGTCCCGAGGTTGCGGCTTGGCCTTGTCGGGGGCCGCCTTGTCAGCCTTGGCCGGGCGGCCCCTGCGGGGCTTGGCCGCATCCTTCGCTTTATCCGCCTGCTTGTCCTTATCCGGGGCAACAGCCTTTTCCGGGGGCTTGACCTTCGTCGCCCCATCCCGGGCAGCGGTAAAATCCACCATCTTTCCAGCGGGGGTAGGATCACCCATACCGGGGATCGTGGTCTGCTTCTCGTCTTTGCCCGGCTGCGGCGCACCCTCCTTAGACGGGGCGGGAGCGTCCTTGTCTTTGGGAGCCTCCTTACCCCCCGGAGCCGGTTGCTCCGCCGCAGGGTCGGGAGCTGTCTTTCCCTCAACGGGCTTTTCCGCCACAGGGGGCGTTACCACCTTGGACGCATCCTCTATCACGGGAGCCTCCGCCTTGGCCGGGGAGGGCTGATCCTGCACCGGGGGAGCAGCTTTGGCAGGCTCTACCGTTCCCGGCTTGGGGGAATCGTCTACCTTCCCAGCGTCGGGAATATTCTTTTTATCGTCAGCCACCTAAAAACCTCCTTCGTTGTGAAATAGAAAAAGCCAGCCCGATGGCTGGCCTGTGGGGGAACACTCCTCCTTTCTCGGTAGGATATATGAAAACGCCGCCCATAGTCCCGTTGGGCGGCGTTCTTACCATAAAATTATGGGCTTGCTATGCACTTTCAAATAGCTTATAATCAGAAGCAACAAGAAACTGTGGCTTGTTTTGGTGGTATTGCGTATTGAAGCGCATCTCGCAGACCCGGTTACGGGGGTATGTAACCGATGGGTTTGGGAGAGCGCTACACTGGCAGTGTAGAGGTCAGCGGTTCGATCCCGCTATGCTCCACCACATCGTACAAATCCGAACCTTGTGCCGTTAGGCGATGGGTTCGGATTTATTTTTATCGCCCTGAAATTTATCCCATATCCGCCATAAAACGCGATGGCCTCTTTTATGGAGCGCTGTGTGTTTTATTTTGATCTTCCAGACAAAAAGAGTTGCCATATTATTCTGCGCCGTTTCTATCCACCACAAGTTGGTTCAGAAGGACAAACTGACTGTACAGAATTTGTACATCGAGAAGCTGATGCTTATGATGCTTATGAAATGCAAATGAAACCACTATGTTGGTCTGTTCAGAGGGGATCTCTGGAAAAGCATCCTCAAATGCAAATTATGGATATGGATCTTTACAGCACAAATGCATAGGATCAAAAGAAAAATCCACTGTTAACCTAACGGTAAATACTGAATAACCAATCGAGACTTCTGCGGAGGTCTCGTTTTTTTTATAATAAAACCAGCAAAAGGAAAGGTAGGTGAAGGACATGAAGGTACAGAAAATATTTGTGTCAGCTTTGTGTATCCTGCTCTGCCTGACAGGGTGTGGTAACGAAGAGAAAACCCTCCGCGATGTTTCCGCTATTCCCAATGAAGAGTGGGAAACCTTAGAAAAAAGTTCTGTGCCGGATGTGGATATAGATGTGACACAGGAACCTTTTGATGAAAATACAGAGATTGATATGGTGCGCAGCGATCCAGTGTTTGGCAATTATGGCCGCCTGCTGTTTCCCACAGATGATTGGTATATGAGTGGAAGCACCCTTGGAGATTTGCAGTTGACCTGGTATCACAACATCGATCCGGCAGAAACAGTGGAGATCGTCAATACTTTGTGGAAACGGGCCGATGCGGGTGAAACGGTTTTCTACGATATTTACACCGAAGAAGAAAAATTGGCAGACCCCGAAAAGGAGAACACCGGGTTGTTCTTCTTTAAGGGTGAGCCGGGAGAAAAGTTTGCCGTGTGCAATGCTGGAGGCGGATTTGCCTATGTAGGCGCCATGCAAGATAGTTTTCCCCATGCGCTGGAATTATCTAAGCAGGGCTATAACGCCTTTGCCCTCATCTACCGCCCTGGGGATCAAACAGCCTGCGAAGATCTGGCGCGGGCAATCAGCTTTATCTTTGAAAACGCAGAAGAACTGGAAGTAGACACCGATTGCTATTCCCTTTGGGGCGGTTCTGCAGGGGCGCGGATGGCGGCTTGGCTTGGCTCTTACGGCCCGGCAGCTTTTGGCGGGGACGATCTCCCTCAGCCGGGTGCAGTGATTATGCAGTACACCGGCCACAGCGACTACACAGAAAATGATCCACCCACCTTTGCCTGCGCCGGCGAAAACGATGGCATCGCCAACTGGCGTACCATGCAGCGCCGCCTGGACGCTATGAGTGCTCTGGGCATTCCAACGGAGTTTCACCACTATCCCGGACTGCCTCATGGCTTCGGCCTGGGAACCGGTACGGTGGCGGAGGGATGGTTGGACGAAGCGGTTGCCTTTTGGGAAGCGCAAAGGTAAGCATCCTATGGATATAACAAACATCTTATAGAAAAATGTATGATCACGAACAACGTTATTTTCTAAAACACAAAAGGGGTTATTTCAGCAAGGGTTGTGCAAAAGAGCATATGGACAGCCTGGCGCAAAATGCCCATGCCATTTTGCTTGCCCTATGGCGGCGGCCTAGCAGAATGCCTTCCGATATATTAGCGGTACATCTATAAAGAAAGGCTTCCCAAATTCGTCCGCTTCGCCGAAAATGTAGGGGGATCGCCTGCGATGGGAAATCTGATGAGGAGCTCCTCTGGCTGGCCTCGACGCTCCGGCCGATTTTATCAAAAGGCTTGGCCACCCTACCACTTTCAAAGAGTCAGGCGTGGGCAAGGGACAGCCAAAAGAGAACGTAGATTCCTGGCATCTCCTAGGGTAACTACAAGCCTATGGCTCATAAGAAAATCCTGGCAATCATCCAGGAATTCTATAAATAAAATTCTTTGACAAAGAAAGGAACGATCCATATGAAAAAATTAACCGCATTGTTTTTAAGCCTGGCCATGATATTGGGCCTTGCCGCCTGCAACAGTGGTACGCCTTCCTCCACCCCCTCTGTTCCCAGTGAAGTGCCGGCAGAGAACGAAACGCCTTCTTCTCAGCCGGAAAACTCTGAAGGAACTGAGTGGGAAAACGGCAGCACTCTGGTAGTTTATTTCTCTGCCACCGGCAACACGGAACAAGCGGCGGACTATATTGCTGACATCACCGGAGGCGATTTGTTTCAGCTGGAACCCACCGATCCTTATACCGATGATGATCTGAACTGGACAGTGGATGGCAGCCGTGTAAACCAGGAACATGATGACGAATCCTTGCGGGATATTGAACTGGTAGCCGACACTGTGGACAATTGGGACAGTTATGACACTGTGTTTATCGGCTACCCCATCTGGTGGGGCATCGCCGCGTGGCCGGTGGATGGATTTGTGGAGGCCAACGATTTCACTGGCAAAACCGTGATTCCCTTCTGCACCTCTTCCAGCTCCGGTATTGGGGAGAGCGGTGAGCTGTTGGCCGAGCTGGCTGGCACAGGCGATTGGCAGGAAGGTCAGCGTTTCTCCTCCAATGTCAGCGAAGCGGATGTGCAGGAGTGGCTCGACAGCCTGAACCTGTCCTGACAGACGGAAAGGCGTTGGCTATGAAACGGCTTTTATCCATACTCTCGGCCATGGCGCTTCTGCTTTCCCTCTGCGCCTGCGGGTCTGAGGATGCCGGACACTTTGCGCTAGATATGGGCAACAGCTCTTCACAAACCGAGCGTTCAGACGATGACTATACGAAACCAAGCGGCAACAGCATTCTAATTGCTTACGATCCCGCACAGGAGACGGTGGCGCAGGCAGCAGATATTCTGGCGGACGCGCTCTCCGGCGATTTGCAGGAAATAGAGGATGACAGCGGGCTTCATGCAGATGCGTATGAATATGTGTTGCTGGGGTTTGCGCCAGATGGGGATACACTCCCCCAAACAGTAGAGGCATTCCTCCAGCGCCATGATTTTGGCGCACGTACCATCTACCCCTTTGTTCTGGGAGGCAGTGACGAAGATGTGATTTCCTCTGCCGGCTTGTACTCCTCCATCTCACAGCTTCAGCCGGGGGCTTTGATGGGAAATGATGTCTTGATGGTATCGCCTGATATGACAAAAGATGCAATCCGAGCCTGGGCGGAAAGCCTTGGACTGAACCGTGTTGCCGCTGTGCCGGAAAATACCCCTGCCAATACAGTGGCAACTGCCGCCGTCACACCTAAGGAACCGCAGGTTCTGTATCTGTGGGAGGAAGGCAATGCCCCGGCACAAACAGAGTATACCGTCAACAACGGCGGTTATTCCGATGGCCCGGACTTCCGGCCATACATCACCAGCTTTCCCGTCCCGAACGGTGTGGATGCAAAAGGCGCTATACTCGTCTGCCCCGGCGGGGCATTCCAGTTTCGCAGCGATCAGCCGGAAGGGATCGATGTTGCAGAAGCGCTCAGTGCTTTGGGCTATCAGAGCTTTGTGGTAGACTACCGCCTGCGGCCCTATACCCAGCAAGAAGGCGCGCTTGACCTGACCAGAGCCGTGCGGTTTGTCCGCTCCCATGCAGAGGAATACCGTATTGACCCACGGGACATTGCCGTTATGGGCTTTTCAGCGGGCGGGATCTTAAGCGGGGAAATGCTGCTGAATTTTGATGAAGATGTAAACCCAGCTACTTTTGATCCCAAGTATCAGCCGGATGAACTGGACAGCGTTTCTGCTGACGCCGCGGCCTGCGGCATGATTTACTCTTTCTATGGGCGCCTAAGTGTGGGCACCACCGACGTGGATCTGCTGCACTCCGGCAATCTGCCCCCCACCTTCTATTGCTATGGGACACGTGACCCATTCTACAAACAGTTTTTAGCTAATGCAGACGCATCGGAGGAAGCGGGTGTAGCGGTAGAACGGCTGCAGCTTGATGGAATGCCCCATGGCTTTGGAGCCAGCGGGGATTGGATTCCCACCTATGACCAATGGTTAAGCGCCATCTTCGCAGACAACTGACCACCCAGAGCGGCTTATCCCGCCTGTTCTATATCGGCAGGTTTCTCCGTTCTCAGGAGGGACCTGCTTATTTTTGAAAGGAAGCAATGAAAGCAATGGAGGAAGACGCGGAAAAATACCTGTTTGAAGCAATGCCGGTTCCCAAAGCGGTAGCGACTTTGGCCATCCCCACCATCATCAGCCAGGTGGTCACGATGATTTACAACCTGGCGGATACCTTCTTTGTGGGACAGATCGGTGACCCGCTGATGGTTGCCGCTGTTTCGCTGGTATCGCCCTGGTTCAACCTGCTGACTGCTCTGGGAAACCTGTTCGGCCTGGGCGGCAGCAGCCTGATCTCCCGGATGATGGGGGCGCAAAACCACGAGGACATCAAATATGTTTCCGTATTCAGTATTTGGGGCGGGACGGCTGTGACACTTCTCTTTTCCCTGGCCACCTGGCTTGCGCGGGTTCCCCCTATTAAATTTTCTGGGAGCAAGCCCGGATACCTATGGATACGCCCAAGAGTATCTCCTGTGGGTAGTGGTTCTGGGCGGCGTGCCAACCATGGTGAACCTGGCCCTCGGCCATCTGCTGCGCAGTGAAGGACATGCGAAACAGGCCAGTGCCGGCATGATGTTCGGCGGCATCCTCAACGTGGTGCTGGACCCAGTTTTTATCTTTGCATTCCATCTGGATGTGGCGGGAGCCGCTATCGCCACGGCGCTTTCCAACACTGTCTCGGTGGCGTTCTTCATCATCCAGTATATCCGGCTGAAGGACAAGACTGCCATTTCTTTGAATCCTCGGCACTTTACATTCCGCTTTGTACGACCTGTCTTCTCCGTAGGGCTGGCATCGGCTTTAGCGACCACTCTGGGCAACGCTTCCAATATGGTAATGGTCCATCTTGCCTCCGGTTACGGTGACATCCCCGTGGCTGCCTATGGTGTTGTGAAGCGCATCGATCAGTTCCCTCTGAATGTTTCTATGGGGCTGTGCCAGGGCTTTATGCCGCTGGTGGGGTATAATTTTGCTTCCAAGGATTATGGGCGGATGCGCAAGGTGTCCATTTTCTCCTGGAAGATAGCCCTAGTGATGTCCGCCTGTTTCATCGCCTGCTTTGCCATCTTTGCGCCGCAGATCCTGCATCTCTTTATCCCGGAGACACAGACCAGCACCTTGGGCGCTTCCTTTTTGCGGATTGCCTGCCTGGCGGTGCCGCTAACGAGCGTGAACTTTCTCATCAGCTACACATTACAAGCCATGGGGAAAGGCATACAGTCTGCGATCCTTACTTCTTGCCGCCAGGGGTTGCTCAATATTCCGATGTTGATCGTAATGGACTTGGTCTTTGGTCTATATGGTATGATCTGGACTCAGCTTGTGGTGGAGATTATTATGCTGCCGGTATCCCTGGGGATGTACTCCCACACCTTCCGGGGATTGAACGCCAAAGGAAAGCCGTGCATGTAACCTTTTGGTTTCTACCGCATAACAAACGGAGACTTCTGCGCTCCTCTGTACGGAATTACAATAGATGCAAAGGAAAGAAAGTGGTATACAAGATGAAGACACACATTTTAGGAAAAGATCCCATTGTTTCTGTTGTTGGGGCCCCTATCCGGTGGCACACTGTGGCTACCTTCCCCTCGAAACACGATTGGATAGACAAGACGGTGATCCCCTTCCAGGCCCACGAAGGATGGACAGGCTATGCGCTGAAGGATTGGAAGGCCGCCTATAAGGGCGCAAAGATTTGCTGCGAAGGGGCGATTCGTTCCAATTCCGCAGGTGGAAACCAGTTGATCACCGGTGAGATGGATGTGCAAAAATGCCTGAGGCAGGCCACCAAGGAGGTGTCCTGCCAATGAACACGCATTTTCCCTTTTGCCTGCTTTTGTGTGGCATAGCCTTTTTAGCGATTCTCAGTAGCTGCGCTGCCAAACCCCAATCATTGCCCGACGTAAGTTCAGCATCGGATAGTGAAACCCTGCAGGAAGCCTCCCAGGCGGACGTTCCCGATGAGCCGGACATGGCGCTTCCTACGGAGCTGCCGGTACAGACAGGGATCATCCCGGAGCAGATTCTGGAGGGCGAAACAGGGACGATCCATTACAGCTATTACCTTCCCCACGGCTACAATGAGCGCCAGGAATATCCCCTGATGATGGTCATGCCAGGGTACGACATGATGTGGTTCGGGGAAGAATCCTCCGGCTCTAATTTGAATTGGAGAGGCTTTTTATGCTGGACAGAACTTCCAGAGGATATGATTGTCGTCTCTGCCCAGCTCACAGATTGGCACGATACTTCGGCACAGCAGGCCATTGAGCTGACAGAATACTTTATCGATCATTTTTCTGTGGATAAAACCCGTGTTTATGCAGCCGGATATTCTGCAGGCGGGGAAACCATGTCCCAGGCTGTCTCCATGCGCCCGGATCTGTATGCGGCATATCTACACGGCGCATCCCAATGGGACGGAGAATATGCCCCTATCGCAGAAAATGGCGTAGCGGTTTATATTTTCATGGCACAGAACGACGAATATTATGGCTCTGAACGGGCCTGGAGCGCTTACAACAGCCTCCGTGACGCTTATGTAGAAGCTGGATGGAATGAGATCGATATTGTCCTGCAAATCCAAACCCCGGATAACAATTGGTTTGCCCAGCGTGGCGTCACCGGGAACTACCACGGCGGAGGCAATCTGGTATTTGACGAGACAGAGATTTTAGAGTGGGTGACCAACCATCAAAAAGGAGGAAACACACAGAAATGAAAGTTTTGCTTATCAATGGAAGCCCCCACAGGGAGGGCTGCACCTATACAGCGCTATGTGAAGTGTCCAGCTCGCTGAACCAAAACGGTATTGATACGGATGTTTTTTGGATCGGCAATCCCCCCTTTTCCGGCTGCATTGCCTGCCATCAATGCGATCGGTTGCATCACTGCGTGATGCAGGATACCGTCAATGATTTTCTTGATCTGGCAGGCGATTACGACGGATTTGTTTTTGGCACACCGGTGTATTTCGCCGCCGCAGCCGGCGAAATTACATCTTTCCTAGACAGAGCGTTCTATGCCGATCTGAACGGAGGCGCCAACCGGTTTTACCTGAAACCTGCAGCAGCGGTCATATCGGCCAGAAGGGCTGGTACTACTGCCACCTGGGATCAGATAAACAAATATTTTGGCCTGATGCAGATGCCCATCATCACTTCCCGTTATTGGAATATGGTGCATGGCACGACGCCAGAAGAAGTAAAACAGGATCTGGAAGGAATGCAGACCATGCGAATCCTGGGGCACAATATGGCATATTTCCTGAAATGCAAGGAGATTGGCAGTAAAATGATTCCTCTGCCGCCACAAGAAACTCCTGTGTTTACGGGCGTTATTCGTCATAATGCTGGATAGAAAAAATAGATAAACCATTATCGATGTGTGCTTATAATGCGGCATATCTTTTTAGCCAATGATAAAAATGCGAAGAAAACCCATATAAGATGATCTCGGTACCTCTTCTGCCATTCGGCTTTCACTGTTTGCATTTCATGATGTAGATGTCCAAAGCCTAACGGAGGATGGATGCCAAAATCTGTGTTATCACGGATCTCACCATACACCAATCTGAACGCTGTGCTGTGTATATCCAAGTGATTCTGACGTGATCCTTATCAAGGAGAGCATCCGATATCTTTCCATGCCTTACTCAAAACACTGGCCGAGTCCTTACGTTTATCCAAATCTATGAGCACATACGGAAAGAACCAGATTATGGAACGGGCCGGGAGATTGTCAACCACCATGTATATAGAGTCCGCTGTAAATTGAATTTGGGCAACGCCTCCGATTTCTATATCCGAAGTGTCCGCGGCATTGGCTACAGCTTAGAAGTGAGATAGGCGGTGGCGGACGTTTTTCTGCGGCTCTCGGTTCGAATTTGAAGCCCTACTCTCCACCATAAAGACCTAACTTAATGGTTCATAGAATCTTTTGCATTTCGAACACGTTTGTTACTTTCTAAATCGTTTCATTCAAAGATCTGTAAGTAATTTTTCAATTGTTTACTTTATAAACATAAATATTTTTAATTTTTACAAATATTTATGTATAAATCTTTCTTTATTCGATATTTCACAAAAATCTAGTGATGTAATTTTACATCTTTCACAATATGAATGATCATTCGTCGCCTTATCGAGCAGACTGGAATATTCTTCTTTTTGAGGAGGAATATTCATGTCTCTTAAAAAGCGTCTTTCCCACGATATCTTTCACGCACGAACGGACGACCGCAAGTTAACGCAACAGCAAGCCGCTGATGCTGTCTTCATTTCATTACGCGAATATCAGAAGATCGAAAAAGGGGACATTTTGCCTGGTACAGAAATTTTTCTTCGCCTTGTCTATTTCTTCGACTTGGATATCAAAGATTATCTGGAGGAAGCAAATGCCCATGTATCGATACGTTCCTTCTGAAGAATTTCTCTTTTCCCCTTTTATTGGACATTACCGTTCTTTTGGTATTGCCGTCTTCCAATATACAGAAAAAGGCTGGGAACGTAAAAGCTTCTTTTCAGATGTTTCCACAGATCCATCTTTCGTAACTGCGCTTGCTCAACGCTGTACGAGAGGACAATTAAGCCCCGACCATCTATTAGATGTCCTTTTCGATTCAATCTGACAGGATTGTGCGTCCATTTAAGCTCACATTTCCCTGTGGGCTTTTTTGTGTTGCTATTTTTGATTTTCCTGTAGCCGTATATCTTAACAGATACAGGCCCCTATGATATACTACAAAGGGGATCTTCTGGCCGGACTGCTCTTGATGTTTCCTGTTATGAACCCGATTTGGACGGCCGTATTTTTTATATTTCAGGTATCCACACGGACTTCATTAAGATTGGATTCACTTTTATCAAGCGAGGGAAATACTATGTTGAACATTGGATGTCATCTATCCTCTTCAAAGGGATATCTGCACATGGGAAAGGAGGCCCTTTCCATTGGAGCAAACACCTTCCAATACTTTACCCGCAATCCGCGCGGCAGCAAAGCAAAAGCGGTCAACTTTGCGGATATCGCTGCATTCAATAACTTGGCAGAACAAGAACATTTTTCTACATTGGTCGCGCACGCACCCTATACCCTCAACCTCTGTTCCGCAGACGAGGGCCTCCGGGAGTTTGCCGTCCAAGCTATGACGGAAGACCTCGCTACGATGGAATATCTTCCCGGAAACCTTTACAATTTCCATCCGGGAAGCCATGTGAAGCAAGGAACGGAGATAGGGATTCAGCTCATTGCGCAAGGTCTGAACCGCATTCTCCGCCCAGATCAGCATACAACGGTCCTTTTGGAAACGATGGCTGGAAAAGGTAGTGAAGTCGGCCGTACATTTGAAGAGCTCCGTGCAATCCTCGACCGGGTAGAACTCACGGATAAAATGGGGGTCTGCCTGGATACTTGTCACGTCTTTGACGCTGGATATGACATAGTGGATCATCTTGAGAGTGTCTTAGAGGAGTTTGACAAGGTCATCGGGCTAGGCCGGCTCCGTGCAATTCACCTAAACGACAGCCTGAATCCGCTTGGCAGCCATAAGGACAGGCACGCCAAAATTGGCCAGGGACATATTGGATTACCTGCTCTAACCAAAATCATCAATCATCCTGTGCTTTGTACATTACCCTTTGAATTGGAAACACCAAATGACCTCAACGGATATGCCGAAGAAATCCGTCTCCTTGAGGAGGTTTTTCAAGGGGGCTGAATGGCCTCCCCCTCCCATCGGGCCATTCAGGAGATGCTATTTTCCCCCTTGTCGCCCGTGCTCGCCGGCACAAAACCGTTGCTTTTGGGCGAGTGTTGTGCTATAATAATTACCGTTATTTGCCGCTATGGTGGAATTGGCAGACACAAAGGACTTAAAATCCTTCGGAAGTGATTCCGTACCGGTTCAAGTCCGGTTAGCGGCACCAAGCCAAACCTGGGATGCAGGAAGCATCCCAGGTTTGGCTTTTTTGTCATGCATAATGTTTTAAGGCCGTTTCGGGCAAAAGACCTGAAGAAAGAATTGCCCATTCGATGAGGGATTCTCAACGTTGTTGCAGGGATTGATTTTACCAATGCTTTCCTAAATGGTTCCCCTCCCCTAAGCCATCCTAAGATCTGCACTCCGTTTGTTTGACACCCCCATATTTTGTCTTCAAACCGTTGGTACTCTTCTTAAGAGCCTCTGGAGTTTTTCCCCGCTCCACTTTTTAAGGTCATGTTCTTTAGACACTACCAAAATACATCCTATTGTTCCTGTTTTGATCTCTAATCAATCTAAATGACGGGTTTGCTTTTCTAAAGATGTTCTGCGTAAAATCAATTGTGCGCACACCCCTGTAAATCCCCCGGCCAAGCATCCAGAAATCAGCAAAAACGGCAGATAGAACAATATCCCCCACCCTGCGACCATACAGGCCACAGTCATCTGACCAATATTGTGAAATATAGCGCCCAACACGCTACAAATCCAAATATACTTTTCTGAAAGGAACCTCTTTAACAACAGCATCCCAACAAGGCAAAATAAACCTCCTGCCATACTGTACATAAGGGTCATCATCCCTCCACCAAAAAAAGAGCCCAATAAAATGCGGGCTACTACCAAAAGGAACACTTCTCTTACGCGATAATGGTAAACCGCATAGACAGTGATGATATTTGCCAACCCCAGTTTCACACCGGGAATTGGAAAAGGGTTTGGTATTTGGAGTTCCACAACAAAAAGAATCAGCGCTACTGCTGTAAGCATCGCCAATTCCGTCAACTTTCTTACTTTCAAACCTGTCACCCCCATTAGCCAACCATTCCATCCAATGCATTCCCATTCTCTGCAAACTGAATCACCAGGTGGTGCGGCAGGCAAACAATTGGCACGGACGAATCCAACCATCCCATATGCACACATGTCTGGTCGGGGCATTCTGCCGCCAACATATGGATTCGATGGTCTTTGATCTCTATGGTATTAACCCGGCCTTCATATTGCACCTCGATGGTTTGATCGCTGGCCTGTTCCAAATCAAACTGATAGAGCACTTCCCCATCTTGAACGATTTCCACGATTTGGGTATCCGGTTGTTGGAGCACGAAAATGCTCCCTACAATCCCAACCAGCAAAAGTATGCCTACTACAAAAAAAGGCCATTTTTTCTGTTTCATATTTTATAATTCCTGGACCGTCTCTGCCAACTTTTGGTTAGGAAAACGTTCCGTGATCCCTTCTGTTAGAATCCTTTTACCTTTACCGGTATAATGAGGAGCGCACATGTTTGAATCCAGATTTATGGGGGCCCAAGGCCTTCGCACAATTTTTTCCCACACGGGAAAAGGCTTCCCAGTGCGCATAAAAACACTTGAACTGATCCCACCAAATATTTACGCACAAATAAACTCGCGGAAACAACTGGTAGGATCTACTTCCATGGGCCTTTCCAGTCTAACAACGGCGGCGGCCGGAATTCCAACCGGCCGCCGGTTTTGCAAGCGTTGCCCATATGCGCTGCTCCTACTATAGAATACTACATCTTTCTAGGGATGTCTAATCCTTCTTTTAAAGGCATTCCATCCTTTATCGGGAGCGGGTAGAGTGTTCTAAGTCTGATTTTTTCTTGCATTTTGTGCGGTGATCTCCCAATATAAATTCTTAAAAGCAGATCCTAAAGTTGTGTTTTATGATTCTCATTTACCACATAGCGCATAAGAAGCCGCCAAGCAGGCTGGTTTCGTGTAGCATTCCGGTTTCTTATGGCGCATCACGCCGAAAACGGTTGACATTGCCCAAATCTATGTTACAATAAAAGTGCTATGCATAGATGTTGCCACGGCACTTCTCATGCAAATATATTTGGCCGGGCGGGAATCCCGCCTAAAGCTCATCGGACAGGGCTGGCCGTTGCCGCGTGCGGTGTAATGCACCGCAATTATTGATGGACCTTTCAGGGTTCAAATTTTATAAGTTGGTCCTTTCTTTCCCGTGCGATCGCACACCACTTGTGAAACGTCAATAAGAGTAGGTAAAGTATATTTGCTAAGGCCGCGCCTCTTTAGTGCGCGCCGGAAACTCTGAAGTGTACGGATCAGGCAGCCGGATACTAAAATCCCCCTGTGCGCCTTACGCGCAATGGTAAGGGGGCTTGTTCTGTCCTATAGATCGTTTCGCAGGCAGTGCTTGTCGCGTGTGGCGGGCACTGTCTGCTTTTTCTTTTGCCATTTTGCGGGATACTGTAAGGATAGATACAGGAGGAATGAACATTGGACAAGGAACGCCAAAAGCAGGCGCCGATCTATACTGCGCTTGAGCGCTTCCGGCGTCAACGTGTAGTGCCATTTGACGTGCCAGGCCACAAGCGCGGCCGCGGCAATCCCGAACTTGTACAACTGCTGGGCGAGAAGTGTGTCAGTATCGATGTCAACTCGATGAAACCGCTAGACAACCTATGCCACCCGGTGTCCGTCATCCGCAAAGCCGAAGAACTGGCCGCCGACGCCTTTGATGCGGCACATGCTTTCTTGATGGTGGGCGGTACGACTTCCTCTGTGCAGGGGATGGTGCTGGCTGCTTGCAAGCCCGGCGACAAGATCATCCTGCCGCGCAACGTCCACAAAAGCGCCATTAATGCACTGGTGCTGTGTGGGGCAACCCCTGTGTATATTGATCCCAAAGTCGACAAACGGTTGGGCATCCCTCTGGGCATGGAAGTCGAGGACGTGCGCGCAGCAATGGAGGCAAATCCCGATGCGGTGGCCGTTTTTATCAACAATCCCACTTATTACGGCATCTGCTCCGACCTAAAAACGCTGGTCGATCTGGCCCACGAACACAACATGCTGGCACTGGTTGATGAAGCGCACGGTACCCATCTGTATTTTGGCCCCGGGTTACCCCGCCCCGCCATGCGCGTGGGCGCTGATATGGCCGCCATCTCCATGCATAAATCCGGCGGGAGCCTGACGCAGAGTTCGCTTTTGCTCCTTGGACCAAATGTCGATGCTGGATATGTCAGCAGCGTTATCAACTTGACCCAAACGACAAGCGCCTCATATCTGTTGATGGCAAGCCTCGACATTTCCCGCCGCAACCTCGCGCTGCGCGGTGCCGAGAGCTTTTCCCGCGTGGTCGACATGGCCGAGTACGCCCGGCGCGAGATCAATGAAATCGGTGGATACTATGCCTATGGCTCGGAATTAATTAATGGCGGCAGCATCTTCGATTTTGATGTAACCAAATTGGCCGTTTACACCCGCGGCATCGGATTGACCGGCATTGAGGTATACGATTTGCTGCGCGATGAATACGACATTCAGGTCGAATTCGGCGACCTGTCCAACATGTTGGCCTACATATCGATTGGCGACCGCATTCAGGACATCGAGCGTCTGGTCGGTGCGCTGGCTGATATCAAGCGGCTTTACGCAAAGCCGGAGACAAATATTTTCACCTCAGAGTATATCTCCCCCACGGTGGCAGCCACGCCACAGCGGGCATTTTATGCGGAAAAGGAATGCCTACCCATCGACGAGACAGCCGGGCGCATTTGCAGCGAATTTGTGATGTGTTACCCGCCGGGCATCCCCATCTTGGCTCCTGGCGAGGTCATCACCCAGGAGATCATCGACTACATCGAATTTGCAAAGGAAAAAGGCTGTTCGATGCAGGGGCCGGCTAGTTCGGATATCTCCCATCTGTATGTATTGAAGGAGTGATCGTATGCAGAATATGGACCTCTGGTTCGGTGAATTGCACACCGACAACGTCAAGTTGAGCATCCGCGTCGAGCAACAGGTATTCCACGGTGAGAGCGAATTCCAGCACATCGACGTGTTTGATTCACCGGAGTTCGGTCGCTTTTTGACGTCGGACGGCAGCGTCATCTTCTCCGAAAAAGATGAATTCACCTATGATGAAATGATTGTACATGTCCCGATGGCTGTCCACCCCAATGTGTGCCGCGTCCTGGTTTTGGGCGGCGGTGACGGCGGCGTCGCGCGCGAACTTTCGCAGTATGACGAGATCGAAGTAATCGACGTCGTCGAGCCGGATAAGCTGTTCGTGGACGTCTGTTGTAAATATTTTCCGGATAATGCCTGCGGCCTGCGCGACTCCCGTGTGCGTATCTTCTACGAGGACGGGCTGAAATTCCTGCGAACCAAATCGGACGATTATGATCTGATCATCAATGACTGTACCGATCCCTTAGGCCACGCGGCCGGGCTTTTCACAAAAGAGTTTTACGGCAGCTGCTTTAAAGCGCTGCACGAGGATGGCATCATGGTCTATCAGCACGGCAGCCCCTTCTACGACGAGGACGAGGAAACTTGCCGCGCTATGCACAAGCGTGCTTACCGCAGCTTCCCTATCAGCCGTGTATACCAGGCGCATATTCCCACCTGCCCGGCGGGGTACTGGCTATTCGGCTTTGCGTCGAAAAAATATCATCCACTGAAGGATTTTAACGCAGCTCGCTGGAATGCCCGCCACATCAAAACGTGGTATTACTCAACCCATCTGCACCGTGGGGCTTTTATGTTGCCACGTTATGTCGAAGAACTTTTGGAGGAAGAAGAGAACGGGTAGGCCAGATCGTTGAACGGCAGTTTTCCTCCCCCATACTGTCCTGGAAATATCTTTTTCATCTGAATTCGTTATCCAATCTCTGCTAATGATAAAAGGAGTGTGTATCTCATGAGCAAACTGTTGGTTATCGGCTGCGGGGGCGTCGCCTCAGTCGCCATCCAGAAATGTTGCCAAAACAGCGGGACTTTCACGGAGCTGTGCATTGCTAGCCGCACGGTCTCGAAGTGCGACGCACTGAAGGAAAAGTTGGCCGGAAAGACCACCACTAAAATCACCACCGCACAGGTGGACGCCGACAACGTCGAAGAACTCAAAGCCCTGATCAATGGGTACAAACCCGACGCCGTACTGAACGTCGCGCTGCCCTATCAGGATTTGACCATCATGGACGCTTGCCTGGCCTGCGGCGTCGACTATATCGATACCGCCAACTACGAGCCGGAAAACACCGATGACCCCGCCTGGCGCGCTCTTTATGAGAAGCGCTGCAAGGAGGAGGGCTTTACCGCTTACTTCGATTATAGCTGGCAATGGGCCTACCGCGAGAAATTCCGCGAGGCTGGCCTGACCGCCATTCTTGGCTCCGGCTTTGATCCCGGCGTCACCAGCGTCTTCTCGGCCTATGCCCTCAAGCATTATTTTGACGAGATCCATACCATCGATATCCTCGACTGCAACGGCGGCGACCACGGCTATGCCTTTGCCACCAATTTCAACCCCGAAATCAACCTGCGCGAGGTTTCAGCAAACGGCAGCTATTGGGAAGATGGCCACTGGGTGGAAACCAAGCCCATGGAAATCCACCGCACCTACGATTTCCCGCAGGTTGGCGAAAAGGACATGTACCTGTTGCACCACGAGGAGATCGAGTCGCTGGCAAAAAACATCCCCGGCGTCAAGCGCATCCGCTTCTTTATGACCTTCGGCCAGAGCTACCTGACCCATATGAAATGTCTGGAGAATGTCGGTATGCTGTCGACCAGCCCCGTCATGTTTGAGGGATGCGAGATTGTGCCCATTCAGTTTTTGAAAGCCCTTCTGCCCGACCCGGCCACCCTCGGCCCGCGCACCAAGGGAAAGACCAACATCGGCTGTATCTTTACCGGCATCAAGGACGGCAAGGAAAAGACCATTTATATCTACAACGTTTGCGACCATCAGGAGTGCTATCAAGAAGTTGGCAGTCAGGCCATCAGCTATACCACCGGCGTACCGGCCATGATCGGTGCGGCGCTGGTGGTGAACGGCGCGTGGAAGAAGCCGGGCGTCTTCAATCTGGAAGAGATGGACCCCGACCCGTTCATGGACCTGCTGAATCAGTATGGACTGCCGTGGGTGGTCGATGAGGCCCCCGCTACCGTCGAGTGAGCGCCATGGCAAACTGCTCGATGGAAGAACTGCGCACCCCGGTCTATCTAATTGACGAGGCCGCGCTGATCCGCAACCTGGAAATTTTGCAGGGTGTCCAGCAGCGCACCGGCTGCCATATCCTGCTGGCGCAGAAGGCGTTTTCGATGTTTCGGGTCTACCCGCTCATTGCCCACTATCTCTCGGGCGCAACGGCCAGCGGCCTATACGAAGCGCGCTTGGCACACGAAGAGCTTGGCGGCGAAAACCACGTCTTCTGCCCCGCCTATACCGACGCAGAGATGGCCGAGCTGTGCAAAATCTGCGATCATATCAGCTTTAACTCGCTGCGCCAGCTGGAGCACCACCGCCCCGTCTGGCAGGCGGCGGGGGTTAGTGTTGGGCTGCGGGTCAATCCCGAGCATTCGACGCAGGAAGGCCACGCCATCTATGACCCCTGCGCGCCGTGTTCGCGGCTGGGGATTCCCCACGCCGCACTGGGTGATATCTTGCCGGAGGGCGTCGAGGGCCTACATTTTCACACGTTGTGCGAACAGGATGCTGCGCCGCTCGTGGAGACGTTTGAAGCGTTCGAGAAAAAGTTCGGGCAATTTCTACACGGGCTGCGCTGGTTGAATCTGGGCGGCGGGCACCACATCACCCGGAAAGGCTACGACCTTGCCGCATTGGAGGCGCTGATCCGGCGCATCCGCGAAACCTACGGTGTTGAAGTGTACCTTGAACCCGGCGAGGCCATTGCTCTGAATTCCGGCACACTGATTACCACGGTGATGGATGTCGTCGAGAACGGGATGCCAATTCTGATTCTGGATGCATCAGCGGCCTGTCATATGCCGGATGTGCTGGAAATGCCCTACCGTCCGCCGCTGTACGGCGCTGGGGAGCCTGGCGAAAAAGCCGTAACTTGCCGTCTGGGCGCGCGCACTTGCCTGGCCGGAGATGTGATCGGCGACTACAGCTTTGATGAGATGCCAAAAATCGGCGACCGGTTGGTATTTGGCGACATGGCCATCTATTCCATGGTCAAAAACAACACCTTTAACGGCATGCCGCTGCCGGACATCGCCCTGCGCCGTAGAGACGGCAGCTGCGAAATGGTACGGCGGTTCGGCTATGAAGATTTCAAAGGGAGGCTTTCCTGACATGGCACTGTTACACACCCTGCCCACCGCAGACGGTTTTACTATGCCTGCCGAATTTGCCACTCACAGCGCCACCGTGTTGATCTGGCCTGTTCGCCCCGGCAGTTGGGGACGCGACCCATCGGTCGCACAGCGCGCTTTTCTGGACGTGATCCGCGAGATTGCCAAGGAAGAGGATGTCTATCTGCTTGCCGGCGCCGAAGATGCGGCCGCCGCCCGCGCAGCTGTGGCGGACCTCCCCCGCATAACCGTACACGAAATTGAGAGCGACGACGCTTGGGCGCGCGACGTAGGGCCGACGTTTGTAACCGACGGCAAGACGCTGCGCGGGATCAGTTGGCGGTTCAATGCCTGGGGCGGAACGGTCGACGGCCTGTATGCCAATTGGGATAAGGACGACGCTGTAGCCGCCGCGCTATGCGAGGCGCTGGGCGTCGACTGCTACGATGCAGGCGATTTTGTGTTGGAAGGGGGCTCCATCCACGTGGACGGCGAAGGTACCCTTCTGACGACTGAAGCCTGCCTTCTGAGTGCTGGACGCAACCCCAGCCTGACCCGTGAGCAGATCGAGCAGAAGTTGGCTGCCTATCTTGGCATCCGCAAGATTCTGTGGTTGCCGCGCGGCATTTACCTGGACGAGACAAACGAGCATGTCGATAACGTCTGTGCATTCACAGCGCCGGGCGAGGTCGTGTTAGCTTGGACCGGCGACGAAGCTGACCCGCAGTATCCAATGTCAAAGGCATGCCTGGACTATCTAAACGATGTAACCGATGCGGCGGGACGCAAATTGAAGGTGCGTCTGCTGCCCATCCCCGACCATCCAATCCTGTGCACCGAAGCCGATTGCGCCGCCTACGATTTTGCCCCTGGCGAGGACATGCGCGAACCCGGCGACCGTCTGGCCGGGAGCTACGCAAACTTTTACATTGCCAACAGCGCGGTGCTAGTGCCACAGTTTGGCGGAGAAAATGCTGCCAGCGACGCCCATGCACTGGCGATCCTGCGCGAAGCCTTCCCCACCCGGCGTGTCATTGGTATCGACGCGCGCGCAATCTTGCTGGGCGGGGGCAACATCCACTGCATTACGCAGCAAGTCCCGGCCACGGACAGCCACGGCGGAATGTCCGCCTTATGAATTTCTATTCGTAAAAGAACCAGTTTTATATAGCCCTATATATTTTCCAAGGTTGCGCGGTAAGGCCGCCTGTTTTGGCGAAAACCATGTCGTTTTGTGCCGCAAAAAGTCCGCTTGTGGTACGCAGCATCCTTCGCGTAGATTGTAGATACTACCACATTTATCATTGAATCGTCCGTAAACAAAAAGGAGGAACCCATGCCCATTACTACTGTCAGCGCCGTGCAGATGCGCTGTGTCGAAGACCCCACCGAAAATTTGGCCCATGCGGAATCATTGGTGCGCCAGGCGGCTACCAAAGGTGCGCAGATTATCCTCCTGCCGGAGCTGTTTGAGCGCCCGTACTTCTGCCAAGAGCGCCGTTACGAATATTACAGCTATGCCGCGCCTGTCAGCGAAAATCCCGCTGTGCAGCGTCTGCGCACTGTGGCGGCAGAATTGGGCGTTGTGCTGCCCGTCAGCTTTTATGAGGCCGACGGTACGCGGCTGTTTAACTCCATCGCCATGATCGATGCCGATGGACGCGTCCTGGGCGTTTACCGTAAGACCCACATTCCCGACGACCACTATTATCAGGAGAAATTTTACTTTACGCCTGGCAATACTGGCTTCCGTGTATGGGACACCCGCTATGGCAAAATCGGCGTCGGTATCTGCTGGGATCAGTGGTTCCCGGAAGCGGCGCGCTGCATGGCATTGCTAGGTGCGGATTTGCTTTTATACCCTACCGCCATCGGCAGCGAACCGATCTTGGAAGTGGATAGCGCCGGCCATTGGCAGCGCGCCATGCAGGGCCATTCGGCGGCAAATGTCGTGCCCGTGGTAGCGGCCAACCGCTATGGGCTCGAACGTGTCACCCCTTGCCCCGAAAACGGCGGGCAGACTTCTGCACTGCAATTTTATGGCAGCAGTTTTTTGACCGACGAGACCGGCGCCATTTTGCAGCAGGCCGGGCGCGAAGGCGACGCCGTGCTGTGCGCACAGTACGATTTTGCCGCGATCCGGGAGGCGCGGCTTTCCTGGGGGATGTTCCGCGACCGCCGGCCGGAGTGCTATGGCGCGATCTGCGAATAAATAGTTGTTCCAGCCTGTTGCGTGGCCTCATAAACTTGTACATCCGGTTATTTTGCTTTTACTGGTCAATTGAACGAGTAAGGGGAGAATTTCATGAACAAGCAAAAACATATATGGGTTACAGCGCTAGCCTTTCTTTTCGTTTCCACCACTTTTACAGGTTGTCATCTAAAAGGGGCTACATTCTTCCAAAATACAGGAAGGAATCCTGTCTCTGTGAATTTATCGGACATCCCATCTACCCTAGATGATGCTTCTATTGAGAGTGAAGCAGCCGGTTCTGTGCTACTTGAAGGAAACAGCGGTTCGCAGGAAGAGATCTTCTCCTCAGCAATTGACAAAGAAGAAGCCTTATCCATTGCCCTTGCCAACGCTGGTGTTCCAGAGGAAGATGCTTATCATGTAAAGATAGAGCGGGACGGAGATCATGACATCCCTATTTATGATATTGAATTTGAAACTGATTATGGAGATTACGACTTCGAAGTGTCAATTTCCGGTGGTCAGATCGTGGGGGCCGATTATGAGGTTGATGAACAATGGCTGGACGCACTTGGCGGAAAGGCCGTAACATTAGAGGAAGCCCGTGCTATTATCCAAGCAAAAGTTCCCGGTGCCTCTCCAGATATGATTCAAATTTGGGAAGAACATGGCGATGGCCGCGGCCGGTACGAGGGTGAACTGTCCTA
The DNA here is from genome assembly GCF_015558525.1 of Anaeromassilibacillus sp. D41t1_190614_C2. Classification (NCBI taxonomy): domain Bacteria; kingdom Bacillati; phylum Bacillota; class Clostridia; order Eubacteriales; family Acutalibacteraceae; genus Anaeromassilibacillus; species Anaeromassilibacillus sp. D41t1_190614_C2. Next base: position 34,840 of record NZ_JADMOD010000011.1, read on the forward strand.
TAACAACATGAAATATGAATTTGAAATGGACCCCAAAACAGGGATTATCTTCGATTGGAACGCGGATCTTCGGGATTAAACGATCAATTGCAACTGTTGGCAAACGGCGAACGCTGCGCTGTCCTTAGCCAGATAAACGGTTCAAACAAGGCCAGAACATCTCTTGCCATTCCCTGCTTCTTCGGCGGTACGAAGAACCGGGGACAGGTCCGGATTTGATTAAGGCAAGCCGGTTTTTACGTTTGTAATTCCATCATAAACCGGAAATTGCCGGTATACAACTGGACGAACATGGATGGGCCAATGTAAAAGAGCCCATCCCACGAAATGGTCTCATGGTATCCGATGGATTGGCCACGCTGGAAGGAATCGTGCGTGCCAGCAACAAACAGCAAGGATCTTTTTAAAGCAGCCCTCTCTCCTATCAACTTCAAAAGAAAAGGCGATATTCCGGTTATGTGCCCTTCGCACGGGATCGGAATACCGCCTTTTTTCCATATCTGGATGTTCTATTTTAGAGGGAATCGCCGCATAGTCATTGGTCTGCTTCATTCAGCTGGCCCCCAAGCCTTGTATAAGGGGCTTAGGGGCCATTTAAAGGTTATCTAACTAGGATTTGCAAGAGTCATTGGCCGAGCAAGATCGATTTTTTTATCAAAACAAGATCCTGCACATTGATCTTTCCATCCGGCTTGACATCCGCGCTCAATGCTTGGAGAAGATTCAAAGAAGCATCCCCGAGGATGTAAGATTGGATTTGTTCGATAGCCGCCTCACTTGGGCCGCCAGATCCATCCAAATCGCCTAGCACGGAAACCACATATTCCTTTCTGACTTCATTGTGAGCGACAACCTGTACCTTCATCTGAGAAGCAACCATGCCACCGCCATCTAGGGCTTCTCCAGACGCATCAACTATTTGAATCGTTGCATCTTGTGCCTGGCAAGTCAATTCGGACAGGACATCCTCTGCGGTCGTCTTCGCCGGGATGCCAGAAACAATGGCGTTTTCTGCATCTATCGCATAGGTTTTTGAGGCAATGCTATAATCCGTTTCTTCCGCCGGAGTTCCGTACACCTCAAATTCAAAGATGGACGATCCCCACTTCGTAGCCGCTTTGATGCTCTGCATCCGGATATAGCGGCCGGTAGCCTCGATTTCCCACGTATGGGTGTTGCCATTGAGAGAACGCCCGACCACGTCCACCGGGGTGAACGTCTCATTGTCGTCCGAGACCTGGATCACGTATTCGCTCGCCTGTGCGGTCTCCCAGTAGATGACAGCCCGGTAGATAGCATAGTCTGCGCCCAAGTCTACAGTCAGCCACGGCGTGTCAACGTCCCCATCCTGCCAGTAGCAGGACCAGCGGGTACCCATATTGCCGTCGACCGCCCATTCCGGCGGCATGTCGATGTAGGAGCTGGCATAGACGTCTTTTTCGAGTGCCAGATTGATCTCCTCCGGCTCCACAACTAGCGTGTAGGGGATCACGCTGGTGACCGGGTTTCCTCCAAATTCCGCAGCATCCATCAAAATGAGGAGCTCATACGTGCCGGCGGTTCCCGGTTCTGGCGTTCCGGAAATGGTCATACCGGAGCTGTCGGAAGTCATCGACAGGCCGGCCGGCAGCGCGCTGCTTCCTTCCGCCAGTTCGAATTTGTACTCATTGTTATACCCACCGGTCGCGGAAAAGCTCTGCTTGAACGCTTTTCCTTCCGATGCATTCAGCACTTGGAAGGCGGCAGGATCGGCGGTAAGCTGGCCTGCAATATACAGCGAATAGGTTCGATCGCAGGTGCTGCCGCTCCCATCGGTTGCGTGGATGACGATGCGATACAGATTGGAAGACAACAGGGACGGTGTGCCGGAAAGGATTCCATCCTCTGAAAGAGTCATTCCATCTGGCAAAGAATCACTGTCTTCCGCCAAGGTATAGCGAACGTCTCCTTCCCCATTGATCGAAGTCAACACCGTTTCATAGCTGGCGCCAACCCGTCCAGTTTCCAGGGAGCCGGTCGTGATCGCAAAGGCCTCTTCGTCCGGGTTTCCAACCTTCAACAGGAAAGTCTTGGTATCCTCGTAGCCGATGGAATCGGTCAATTTGACCTCGATTTCATAAACACCTTCGGCAGATTCCGGAACCGTCTGCTCCAAGAAGTCCTTTCCGGACAATCTTCCGCTCTTGATGGCGCCGTCGTGCAGGACGAAGCCCTCTGGCAGAGCGCTCACTTCCCAGGTATAGGGCTGGACGCCCCCGTCCGCCGACAGCGCAAAGCTATAGAATTCGCCGGGAACGGCATCTTCGAGGGACTCCGTGGCAATCTGCGCCGTGCTCGAAATGGCGTCCAACTTATAGGACACCGTTCCGGTTTTGCTGCCGTCCTTGGAAACGACCGAAATGGTGATATCAAATACCCCGTCGCCAATATCGGTGCAGGTTCCGCGGATCGTGCCATCCTCGGAAAGGGTCAATCCAGTGGGAAGAGCATCCGTGGTGGTAAAAATCGCATCCACGGGATTTCCCTGCGCATCGCTTGCGGTGAGCTTCTGTTCGTAAGCTTCGTTCAGCACAACAACCGGCAGTTCTTCCGGAGCAATAGAAAGCTCGCCGTTCACCGTCAGGGTAAGCTGTTTGGTTGCCGAGGCGCCGGTATTATCCGTGACCTGGAATTTAATGTCGTAGCTTCCCTCCGTCCCAGCGGCGGGAATGCCGGTTAACGTTCCGTTCGGCCGCAGCGTGATGCCCTCTGGCAATTGCGCCGGGGAATCCGCAGCAACCTGGAAGGAATAGCGCGAGCCTTTCCCTCCGGCGGCAATCAACGGGTTGACCTTGCTCTCCGAATATTCAAACCCGATCTTTGCATCGGGCAAGGTTGTGGATTGAATCGACAGATTGCTTGCAAAATTGTGCTTTTCCGGCATGGAGGAAAGTGCACTCGATTGAATGGTGTTCAACAGGCGATAGGCGCTGCGCCGCATCTGATCCAGCGTCAGGCTGCCATCCGCCAAGCTCTCGCGGTATTTATTTGTAATCCAGTACCGGCTGTGGCCGCCCGGCATGTTCAAGTCATTGCCGGCCGCCAAAGCATGCCCTTCATGCGCAAGGACGTCATAGTCGCCCCAGTCGGTCACTACAAAGCCCTGGAAGCCCCATTCCCCGCGCAGAATATCGGTGAGAAGGCCTTCATTGGACGCGCAGTATTGTCCATTGATCTTATTAAAGGCGGACATGACATTCATGACCTTGCCGGTCTTTACAGCCATCTCAAACGGTTTCAAATAGATCTCACGCAAGGTCCGTTCGGTGGCAATCACGTTGATGGCATCCCGGCTGGTGCCATTCTGTTCTGTGGTATCGTTGATGACGCCGCGGCGGTAATACTCCTGGTCGTTTCCAGCAAAATGCTTTAAGCAGACTGTCACACCGCTTTCTGCCACGCCTTCCGCAACGACCGATGCAACGAGGCCAGAAAGGATCGGGTCCTCCGAATAGTATTCGTTGCCGCGTCCTCCCAGAGGATTGCGGTGCAAGTTGATGCTCGGTGCCAGCCATACATCGACATTGATGTCCAGCATCGCCTTACCCATCTCGACCGCGAATTCCCGCAGAAGCTCCTTGTTCCAGATGCAGGCCATCGCTGCTGCGCGCGGCCAGCCGATGTTTTTATCGCGGACGCCTGGGATCGCACTGTAACCAATTCCAGCCGAACCATCGGCAAAGGTGATGGACGGGATGGAAAAGCGTTCGATGTTGCGGGTCTGCCCTGCGCCGCCAACGCCGGAAGCCTTGGAAGCAAAATTCTCCGGGATGCCGCTGTCGTCCGAATAGCCCACGCCATCGTCTTTGCGGTAGTTGCCGCCGGACAGGAAGGTGATGAGCTCATCCTCGGTCATCTGCGCGACAAAGTCTTCCAGAGAAATGTCCCCGGACTGCACTTCGGAGAATTTATGGACCGGTTCATCCTCCGGAAGCTCACGGAAGCTTGGTTCCGTGACTGTGGGGACTTCCAGGCTTACCTCCACATCGTCTGCGGTGACGGTAAACGCTTCTGCCTCCGCCTTCCGCATCTCCTCCGCTTCGCCGTCATACGTGATGGGGGTCGCCTCTTCTTTTGTCAACGCTTTTTCTTCAAACAACGCCTTTGCATCGTCGGACATGACCAATTGATTGGTCAACTGCTCGACGACGATGGTATCCTCGATTGTAAACGCGCCTGCGATATGGGTATCCCGCGAAGAGGAACCAACACGCAGATAGTAGGTGCCGGGCTCGAGGATATAGGCAGCGCGTTCCTCATCATAAGAGGCAAGGTCTTTCAGCGGGACATTGATGGAGATCCGCTGGGATTCGCCCGCTGCAAGCTCTTCGCTCTTTTCGTAATCGACCAGCTTCTGATAGGGCTGTTCCAGTTTCCCGTCTGGAATGGACACGTAGACCTCCATTACCTCTTTGCCGGGGACAATGGACGGGTCCTCCGTGACATTTTCAATCGTCGCGCTGACAGTGATGCTCTTGTCCGCAGCATTCAAGCCGACGTCCATATCCTCAAAGGCAAAATCCGAATAGGAAAGCCCGCTTCCGAAGGGATAGAGCACCTCTTTGCCAAAGGTATCGAAGTAACGGTAGCCGACATAAATATTTTCCAGATAGGGGCTGATCGGGTCCTCATCGCCAAACGCAGTATGGTTGGCTTCGCCATCCAGACCCATCTCCGAATATGTAATGTAGCCAAAGGTATCCGCTGTAGGATGTTCGTCATAAGTCTCGACAATGGTATCCGCAAGCTTGGCGCTCGGGTTCTCTTTGCCAAAAACGAGGTCCGCCATGGCGTACCCATTCTGGGAACCGCTTGCATAGGAGATCATGACGGCATCCACGCCGTATTCCTTCACCCACGACATTTCGATCGGCCCATTGATGCTGAGAATGGCGACAATCCGATCGAATTTGTCCGAAACCTGTTCCAGAAGCACCCGCTCGGATGCGTTCAAGTTCCAGTCGCCCGGTTGCTCGATGCGGTCCATCTCTTCTGCGCCGGTAGTGCGGGTGATGTAGACGATGGCGACATCGCTCTCTTGCGCAGCCCTTGCGACGATTCCGTCGTCGGTGATTTCCCCGTTATCCAACTTGACGTCGGGCGTATTGACCCCTGCGGCGTGCGACCAGCTTGTCCCGGAATACACAGGGGTACCCCATTCGTCCGGATATTCTGTGCTGGTATCCCAGCCATGGTCAATGTCGTTGTTGGAGTGGACGCGCGCTTCGTAATACTCCAAAAGCTCCTGGTACGGTTCGATCCCCAGTTCATACAGCCCATCAATAAAGTTGGAGGTGTATTCCCCGTTGACTGCTCCTGAGCCGGAACCGCCGGTAGCTGGCGCCAGCTGTCCGCTTCCAAATACCGCGATTTTGGTGTCCTCAGAGAGCGGCAGGACGCCGTCATTTTGGGCCAGGACGATGCTTTCGGTTTCCATCTGACGGGCAAGCTCCTGCTCACGGGAAACCGTTTCTTCCGGGATCACCGGGAGCGTCTCGTCATTTCCGAGAACGATATAGTCGATGTTCGCCGGATTGCTCGGGACAATCTTGATTGTTGCGCCATCCGGGATGTCGATGCGGCCGGAAACGATATTGCTCGTATTCATATACCAGTCGCTGGTCGACGTAAATGCGAGCTGGCGCGCGGTTTTGGAATCATTGATATAGAGGTCGAAGGTTCCCGTATACCCTTTGGAAGCATACCGAATCGCAATGGAAGTCTTATCTTCGCCGGTATTGTTTTCCAAAATCAAACCTTTGCGCTCGCCGCTGTCAAAGTGGTCGTAATACGCGCCACCGCTGGCATACTCGTCATCGGTCGCGGGGGCCTGGTCGATTCGATTACCACCGCGATCCACCATGTAGCCCGTCTCCGCCTCAATCAAGACAAAGTCATCCTCATTGGGAATGGCAGGGAGATCGGTCTCGGTTCCCAAGACAATATAGTCGATGTTGGCAGGACGGCTGGGGACAATTCGAATGGTTGCACCAGCAGGGATTTCAATGCGGCCGGAGGCTTCCCTTCCTGTATTCATATACCAATCGCCTGTCGCGGTGAAAGAAAGCTGATAAGCGCTTTCCGAATCGTTGATATAAATATCGAAGGTCCCCTGATTGTAGGAAGCATATCCGATAGAAAGAGATGTCTTTGCGGTATCGGTCACATTTTCCAGCACAAGGCCTCTCTCTTCTCCGTCGTCAAAATGGCCGTAATAGGCGCCGCCGCTGGCATATTGGTCATCTGTAGCAGGTGCTTGATCTATTTGATTGCCGTTGCGGTCGACCATATACCCTGTTTCCGCTTCGATCAACTCGGAGTCCGCCGCCCGGCTCCCCAACGTTATGTAGTCGATATTGGCGGGCCGGCTGGGGACAATCTTAATGGTTGCACCGGCCGGAATTTCTATGTTCGCAGAAACCTCTCTCCCGGTGTCCATATACCAGTCACCCGTAGCGATAAATGCTAGTTGGTACGCCTCCTCGGACGCATTGATATAAATATCGAAGGTCCCTTGGTTATAAGAAGCATACTTGATGGAAAGCGATGTTGCATCCGTCTCGGATACATTTTCCAGGATAAGCCCTCTGCCAGCACCGTCATCAAAATGACCATAGTACGCCCCTCCGCTGGCATGTTGATCATCCGTTGCAGGTGCCTGATCAAGCTTCTCGCCGTCGCGGTCCACCATATAGCCCGTCTCCGCTTCAATCTTAAAGGAATTATCCTGTGCAAAGGATACGAAAGAAGCTGGAAGGGTACTGGTGGCTATGGCAATTGCGAGTATGGAGCTGATAAATTTTTTCCACCTTTTCATACAATTTCCCCTTTCTTCTTAAAAATTCGCAAAGTTGAGATCCCAAGTACCTCCTTTCTTTTGAGACCTCGTAAAAAATATTTTACCAGCTTTTCATACAGTTAAACATTAACATATTATAGTAAAACAGTCAATAATTATAATTATTTCATTATATTTATAAATCTATATTCTTATTATGCGATTATCTTTTGCCGGATTCCTATTTACTTTTTGGACCTCCCTTTACAAAATATCCAACAGGAAATATCACTTTTATGATAGATTTTATACTGGATTCCATACGGGGAAATATGATAAAATCGGATCGTAATCTTGAAATTATTGATAAAAGAAGGGATTCTATGATTAGCAAAAGCCAAGTGGTCGTCCGTTATGCGGAAACGGACCAGATGGGCATTGTACACCATTCGAATTATCCGGTTTGGTATGAAATCGGCCGGACGGACCTCATTAAAGAGACGGGCATCACGTATTCGGAATTGGAGCGCATGGGGGTAATGACGCCGCTTGTGGAACTCAGCTGCCGGTACATCGGAGTCGCCCGCTATGAGGACGTCTTGACGGTCGAAACATCCATCGCCGAATTGACCCCATCCAGAATCCGTTTTGCCTACCGCGTCTTCAAGCAGGGCGAGGACAAGCCGATCAATACCGGCTCCACCCTCCACGCTTGGGTCAACGCCAAAACGTTCCGTCCCATGAGTATGAAAAAACATTTTCCAGAGCTTTATCAAAAGATGGAAGCCATCAAAGAACCATAAAACTGTCCAATTTAAAAAGTTTGGCCCTCCCTTCGTGGACGATTTCCACAGAAGAGAGGGCCTTTTTGAATACAACTTATCCCCAAAAAGCGAGTATTCGCAACTTAGCTGGCAGATTTCATATGCAGGCGTAGACGGTCGCTGATCATTGCGATAAATTCCGAATTGGTTGGCTTCCCGCGCGTGTTGTGGATGGTATAGCCGAAATAGCTGTTGAGAATATCGACGTCTCCGCGATCCCATGCAACCTCGATCGCATGGCGAATGGCGCGTTCTACGCGGGAACTGGTCGTGTCGTATTTCTTTGCAACACTTGGATAGAGCTGCTTCGTCACCGCATTGATAATTTCCGGTGTTTCAATTGCCATGATAATGGAGTCACGCAGGTAATGGTATCCTTTGATGTGGGCGGGAACGCCGATCTGGTGCAGAATTTCCGTGACTTGGATTTCCAAAGATGGCTCCGATTCCGGTTGAAGGGCACCTTCCGTCAAACCAACAATCTGAACGATGCGTTCTGCAAGTTCCGATGCATTAAACGGAGAAACCGCAAAATACGCAGCGCCGGAGGTCATCACTTCACGCTCTAAAGTTGGGCTGGTAAAATTGGAAATTATTACAAATAATGGCTTTTGATGTCCCAATTTGTCCGCCGCATGCATCACACCGATGCCGTCCAGACGGGGCATGAAGAGATCGGCAAGGACCACATCGGGGTGGATTGCTTCGATTTTCTCCAGCAATTTTACGCCATCTTTTTGCGTATAAATCAATTCCATCCCGGAATCCTCCAGAACTTGGCCGCATTCTTGCTGAAATTCTACACTGTCATTTGAAACCAATACCTTTAACCGCTTTTCCATACGAAATCCCCCTAATAGATTGATTGTGCTGATATAATACCATATATTGGTAAAATTGGCAATAGCTTGTAAAAATATTTTTCTTATTAGGGGGAAATATACTCTGGAAACATTCGTTTACGCAACCGTTGTTTCTACCTCTCCCAACACGCTCTGACAGGTGCCGAGCATGTTCTCTGCAAAAATCCCATATCCGCGTGTCGGATCATTGACAAATACATGGGTAACGGCGCCCACCAATTTGCCATCTTGGACGATCGGGCTTCCGCTCATCCCCTGCACAATGCCTCCGGTGGTGCTCAAAAGGGTGGGGTCCGTAATCCGGAGGACCATATTTTTGCTGCTTTCCGTATCGTGATAACTAATTTTTTCGATCACAGCATCGTAAAACTGCGGCTCGCCGCCGTCCACAGTGGTCAAAATCTGCGCGGCCCCGGCCTGAACTTCCTGCTTCATGGCAACGCAGACCGTATCCCCGGCCAGCTTTTGTTCTTCCACAGCGCCGCTATTCAATTGCCCGTAGACCCCCTGATCGAGATTGGCGTGCAGTGTCCCCATGGGGACATCCGTATTGAAATATCCGCGCAGCTCTCCTGGGGCGCCCTTTTGTCCCTTAACCACGCCATTGATGGTAACAGGTACGATCTCCCCGTTGCGCAGAGGCATCAGCTCGGTGGTATCCGTATCGCAGATTCCATGGCCAAGGCCTGCAAACTCCTGCGTGGAGGGATCGTAAAAGGTCAGCGTACCAATTCCCGCCGTGCTGTCGCGGACCCAAAGGCCTGCCTTATAGGTCCCATCTACTTTGGAGCGGACTGGAAGAAGCGTCGTCTCCATAGATTCCTGCTCGCGCAGAAAAGCAATTTTCACAGGCTTTCCCGCGCTCTTTTCCATCGCCTGTGCGATTTCTTCGTTTCGGTTAACCGGATGCCCATTCAGAGCGGTGATGATGTCGCCCGCTTCCAATCCGGCGTCCGTCCCGGGATTCGCCGTTCCGTCTTCCCCTTGGATATCTGCCACGCCGACAACCATCACACCATTGGTAAACATCTTGATCCCAAACGGTGTGCCGCAAAGCGCTACTTCCCGATCTTCCACCACCTTTACGTCCACGGTTTTAACCGGAACCGTGTGAAAGAGCATCAACTCCGCACGATAGGTCTCGTTCGACGAAGTCGCTGTCCCCGCTGGCAAATCGCCTTCGTTGTAAGGGTCTTCCAGGGAAATCCACTGTGAATCCCACTGCAATTGGTTTCCTCGTTTCACATAATATTCGTTCGGGGTAAAATAACGCGCAACGCCGACCATACTCACCAAAAGACCGGTTGTCACGGTCAGCGCAAAAACCAGATATTTCCCATAATGTTTCCTTGACGGTCTCATTGGTCTCACCTCCTTCGACGCCGCCTGCCGGCTCTTATCCGAACCGGCATCTCTTACTTTGCCTCGCTGCGTGAAAGATATGTTAGCAATATTCTTTTATTCCGTCACAATTTGGCAAAGCGGCGCAGGTTTACGGCATTCTCAGGAGGTTTTTGGGTGGGATTGGTTTTGCGGGAAAGAGAAGGTACATCAAAAATCCCTGCCATTTTACAGGAATTTCTGTAAAATGGCAGGGATAATCTATCCAAATTTCAAATTTTTATAAAAGCTTGACCGTAAAGGTGAAGACTTTACTCTCTCCCGGCTCCAATACGTTTAGATAACGTTTATGGGTAAACACGTCGTCCTCATCCTTGGCCGTCGCACATCCCGCCCAGGGCTCCAGCGCAACAAGCGGCGCCTCCCCCAACGGCGACCAGATGCCCAACATCGGATAGCCAGCGAAATCCATCTCTACTCCCCGGCCCGAAACACGGCTGACCACCTTCACCTTGGTGGATTGAAGCGCATCAAATACCAGCGCGTCGTTGACAAACAAATCGTGCCGCAGGGAGATCTCCCGCTCCCCGCGCAGAACCGTATGGCGCTTATTGAAGTCGATCAAACCTGTCTGGATGTCAATGGTCGGGCAATCGGCCGTCTCCTCTTTTTCGAACAGGATGCGGTAATCCTCAAAGCGCTCCCCCGGAACCAGCGGGCAACGGAATCCCGGATGGCCGCCGATCCCAAACGGCAGCTCCTCATCCCCCCGGTTAAACACCGCAAATTCCGTTGTAAGTCCGTTTTCGATCAACCGGTAAGTGACCCGCAGTTCAAAGACAAACGGATATAGCTTTCTTGTCTCCTCTGAGTCTTTGAGGGAATACGCAATAAAATTTGCGCCGGAATCCAACACCGAGTGCTCCAGATTGCGGGCAAACCCATGGCGCTTCAGCGCATAGGGCTTTCCATTGATAATCGTTGTCCCACCGCGTACGTTTCCCACGGTAGGAAACAGCACCGGCGCGCGGCTGCTCCAAAATGCAGGGTCTCCCTGCCAGAGGTATTCCGTCCCCTCCGCATTTTTGAGGCTCATCAGCTGGGCACCCAGGGACTCGATCTCTGCACTGGCCGTTTTGTTTTGAATCTTTGTGCGCATATGGTTCCTTCCCCTTTCTCTAATTTCGCGCGTCTTTTGGGCGGCCGGAAAACGCCCCATTACACGTCTTGTCCCTCTTATTGTATCATTCTCCTATAGAAACCGCAATCCTCTTTCTCAGTCCATAATCCCATGTGTTTTGAAAAGCGCCAACAGATGTGCATTCATCAGCTTTTTTCCCATCATTTCCTTAAACTGATACGAATGGGTCTTTCCATCGATGCGCATTTGTTCCAGTTTCGGCCCTAAACGCCCCTGCTCCTCCAAAACCGCTTCCAAGATGTCTTCAAACTTGGCCAATCGTTCGATTGCCGTCCCACTGTAGCCGAATTCCGTGCGCTCCACTGCGGCGGGCTCTACCCGCCAAGGGCTTTCAGGGAGTTCTCTCTTGGTCAATCGCTCCATGTTGTACCATCCTTTCAAACGTACGACTTCTAACCCGGCAGGAATCAGGATCCTGCCGGAAAGCCTTTTCCAAAATGGAAATCCCCCAGCCAAAGCCGGGGGATATATCTATTGCAATTCTCGCTTTGCCTTGATCTTTTTATAGACGACAATCCCAATATAGAGCAGTAAAAAACCTGCCAATATTGCCACTAGCGTGGCTGTCTCTCCAGGACCGCCCATCTTTACCTCTGCCCAGAGGGAATCCAACAGTAAGCTGGTTTCCTCCGGAAGGTTGACAAACACCTCGGAATTGTCCAGAATCTCCTGCGGCGGATAGAAAATCGGGTTCTCTACGGTCTCCTTCGGAAGCAACTCCTTTGCCGCCGATTCCGGGGTTGAATAGCCGATGTAATCCACATTTGCGGCGGCAATCTCCGGATCGCAGAGGAAATTGATGTACTCTTCGGCCTCTTTTTTATGAGCAGCCCCTTTTGGGATGCAGAGTGCATCCACGAAGAAGTTTGTCCCCTCTTCGGTGGGAATCGCAAAACCGATGTCTGGGTTATCCTCCACAAGCGTGGCCGCATCTCCCGCGTAGTACGGCGCCAACCACGCATCGCCGTTCGCCATCTTATCAAAGATCTGGTCCATCACATACGCCTGCACCAACGGCTTCTGCTCTTTCAGCAGCATGGCCGCCTCCTGCCACTCGCGCTCGTCCGTGGAGTTAAAGGAGTATCCCAGCAGTTTCTGCGCAATGCCAAAGGAATCCCGCGGGTTGTCAAACATCAAAATCTTTCCTGCATACTGTTCATCCCACAGGATCTTCCAGCTGTTGACCTCTTCTTTCACATAGTTCTTATTATAGAAAATTCCCACGACACCCCAAGTGTAAGGCACGGAATATTCGTTGGTCGGGTCGTAATCGGGATTGCGGTATTGCTCGTCAATGTACTGGAAGTTGGGGATGTTATCGAAGTCCAGCTTCTCTAAATACCCCTCTTCGATCAGCTTGGAAACCATGTAGTCCGAAGGGATAATCACATCGTAATTGGCCCCGCCGCCGGCCAGCTTAGAATAGAGGGATTCGTTCGTATCAAAGGTGGTGTAGTTCACGTCAATCCCCGTGCGGCGGGTGAATTCCGCGTTCACATCCAACGTCCCTTCCACACCGTTGGAGATGTATTCCCCCCAGTTGTAGACATTGATGGTGACACCGCGCTTCGGTGCAGCCGGTTCCTCTTCCTCAGAGGAAGCCCCAGCGGGGACGGACATGCCCAGCAAAAGGAGCGCCGCCGCAGAAAGAGCCAGAAAACGCTTTTTGAAACTCACGGTTCCAGGCCCTCCTTTCTCTCCTGTGCGCGCTTGTCCCTTGCCTGGCGCAGGTTGACAATCACCAGCAAAAACAAAACGGCCACAAACAGCAAGGTGGAAAGTGCATTGATCTCCGGGCTTACCCGCTTCCGGGTCATCGAATAGATATAGATCGGCAGCGTCTGGGTGGTGCCGCTTGTAAAGTAACTGATGATAAAGTCATCGATGGAAAGGGTGAAAGCCATAATCATGCCAGTCACAATGCCCGGCATAATCTCCGGAAGGACCACCTTGAAAAACGCCCGCCGCGGGTCACAGCCCAGATCCTGGGCCGCTTCATAGAGGTGCGGGTCCATCTGCCGCAATTTTGGCAGGACGGACAACACCACATAGGGCGTACAAAACGTAATATGCGCCAAAATCAGGGACAACATCCCGAGAGAAAGCCCTCCCAAGCTTTGAGCCACAAAGACGAACAAGAGCATCAGGGAAACGCCTGTTACAATTTCCGGATTGACCATCGGAAGGTTGGTGACATTCATCATCATGCGGCGGACCCATTTGTTGCGGATCCCATTGAGCCCAATGGCCGCAACCGTGCCAAGTACGGTCGCTACCGCGGCCGCAACAACCGCAATGATCAGCGTATTTTTGAGCGCATCCATAATCATGCGGTCTTCAAACAGACGGGCGTACCACCGCAGGGAAAAGCCGGAAAACACCGAACGGCTCATTGTATCCGAATCGTTGAAGGAGAAAATAATCAAGACAAAAATCGGCGCGTATAGGAAGAGAAAAGCCAGGAAGGTATATACTTTCGATGCAACTTTCATATCATCAGCCCTCCCCCGCGCGTTTCGCCGTCGTCGAACTGATTCATGATACCCATACAAATCAGGATGAGCACCATCAGCACCAGGGAAATAGCCGACCCCAAATTGGGATTGTACGCGCTTCCAAGGAATTGCATGTCGATCAGGTCGCCGATCAACAGGTTTGATCCGCCGCCCAGCATCTTGGAGATGATGAAGGTGCTCACTGCGGGGACGAACACCATCGTAATCCCCGAAATGACGCCTGGCATGCTGAGCGGGAAAATCACTTTCGTGAACACACGGCGTTGGTTGGCGCCGAGGTCCTGCGCCGCCTCGATGACGGAATGGTCCATCTTGGCCAGGGCGGAATACAACGGCAGGATCATATAGGGGATATAGTTATAGACCATGCCCAGCACCACTGCGCCGGACGTATTGATCATATGCAGCTTTGGCAATCCCAGCGTGGCAAGCGCCGTATTGATGATGCCGTTGTCCTCCAAGAGCGTCATCCACGCATAGGTGCGCAGCAAAAAGTTCATCCACATGGGCAGCATCACCAGCATCACCAGTACGCTTTGCACACGTGCGCCGGTGCGTGAGATGATATAGGCCAGCGGATACCCCACCAGCAGGCAGATCCCTGTGGCGATTGCACCCAGCCAAATGGAGCGCAAAAAAACATTGGAATACTGTCCTACAGCTGCGATATTTTCCAGCGTGAACCGGCCGCTTTTATCGGTAAATGCGAAAATCACCACCAAAATCATGGGGACAACAATAAAAATAGCCATCCAAATTCCATATGGGATGGAAGCGGTTTTAGATCTCATCCTCTTCTTCCGCCTCCTCCCTCTGAGATGCAAGGATATCCTCATCCATCTCATCGCTGAACGTCGTATAATCTCCGAACATTCCGGAATATTCCGATTTTTTCATGATATGGATATCGTCGGGTTGTAAAAGCAAACCGATCTTACTGCCTTCCTCCTGGAAGTCGGTCGATTGAATCATCCATTTAAACCCTGCGACATCCACAATGATCTCGTAATGCACGCCCTTGAACGTCACGCTGGTCACCACACCGGAGAGGGGGCTCTCGTCCGGCGCCACCACATCGATGTCCTCCGGGCGGATGACCACATCCACGGGTTCGTTTTTCGCAAACCCCTTGTCCACACAGCGGAACCTTTGCCCCGCAAACTCGGCTAGATAGTCGTCAACCATCACGCCGTCCAAAATATTGCTTTCCCCGATAAAGTCTGCCACAAACGCGTTCTTTGGCTCGTTATAAATATCCTGCGGAGAACCGATCTGCTGAATCTCTCCTTTATCCATCACCACGACGGTATCGGACATCGAAAGCGCCTCTTCCTGATCGTGCGTGACAAAAATGAAGGTGATGCCCGTCTGCTGCTGAATCTTCTTGAGCTCGGCCTGCATATCCTTGCGCAGCTTGAGGTCAAGCGCGCCCAGCGGCTCATCCAGAAGAAGAACCTTCGGATGGTTTGCCAACGCACGGGCAATGGCGACGCGCTGCTGTTGGCCACCGGACAGGCGATTGACATTGCGGTGCGCAAAGCCATTCAAATTGACCATATTCAGCATGTTCTTCACGGTCGATTTGATTTCCTTTTCACTTTTGCCATGGACCCGCATTCCAAACGCCACATTGTCATAAACATTCAAATGCGGGAACAGCGCATACTTTTGGAAAATGGTGTTGACCTCGCGCTTGTGCGGTGGAACATCGTTGATTTTCTGGCCATTGAAAAAAACATCGCCCTGGTCCGGATGAACGAAGCCGCCGACAATCCGCAGGGTAGTGGTCTTTCCACATCCCGACGGACCAAGCAGGGTGACAAATTCGCCTCCCCGGATACGGAGATTGAAATCTTTCAGAACGGCCTCGCCATCAAAGGAAACGGCGATGTTTTTTAATTCGATGATTGGTGTCTCTCCCATTGGAAAAGTGCATCCCCTTTGCGGTAAAATTCGTTGCGTGAAAGCCGGAACAACGATTAAAATGATTCACGGTACTAAACGCAAGCGCAGCCGTGCCGTTCCCATTGCCCTCCGCAAAGGATTTTTCACAATCAAACATGACTGCGGCAATGAAGCGAGGCTGACGGTTCGGGAATGCCGGCAACCTGCCCCATCCCCTCCGGCCCCATACAAACGCCGCAAAAGCAGGCACCCTTCGCAGGACGCCGCGCGGACATTTGCATCGCGCCGTATTAGATGCAAACGCAACGAATCTAATATAGTAGTAAAACCGTCATTTGTCAATATATGATTGTATTTTTCTGTAAAATTCGCGGATTTTTTAAATTATCTTTTTGATTTTTCGAAATCCTTCGATTTTCTTGTCTATTCTTGCGGATGTGCATTTTCAAATCTAAACATTATGTGAATGAATGCCTTTCCGATTCGCCAGCCAATAAGGACTTTTGTATCCCGATTACATTTAAACTTTGCGAGAGCGTATCCTCTCTATTTTTGGCCTACCAAACCGCCTTTTATCTGAACAAATAACCAAACGAGCAGCGCCATACAGCCTATAAATCAAGACGCAAAAAGCCGAGTACAGATTGTACTCGGCTTTTTGCTGGTCGAGGTGAGAGGATTTGAACCTCCGGCTTCTACGTCCCGAACGTAGCGCTCTACCAAACTGAGCCACACCTCGATGGCTGCGGAAGAAGGATTCGAACCCTCACAAACAGAGTCAGAGTCTGCCGTGCTACCATTACACAATTCCGCATTATGAAGTTGTCCACAATTCACTCTCTTTGAAAACCCTTGGAGCGAATCGCCTTGACTATTATATGACACCATTTCAAAAAAAGCAAGTCTTTTTTTAAAAAAAATGGAATTTTTTTTGCAGGTCCAATTTTTGGAGATTTCGAATGGTCCAATTCATATACTTCCACTGCGCTCGACCGGCCAATCTCTGTGCTATAACAGCCAAGCGTTCCTCACGCTTGGCTGCAACAGACATTTAGCTTTTTCGCCACGCGCATCAAGCGATAGATCTGCAACATTTCCGCCAACGCACAGATCTTATCCGCACTGCTGACTACAAACGATTCCCGATATTTTGGCACCTTCCGCAAAGTCAAAGGCCACATATGTTTCACAATGATGTCCTGTTCGACCTCGGTCAACACACAAATCTGGCTGGCATTGCGCAGCGCCGCCTCCGGATGTGTAAACCCATGCAATCCTTGGTGGCTTCCCTTTTGGTGCCAATCATAGAGGAACAGGTCATGCAACAGCCCTCCCCGCGCTGCCGCACGAAAATCCCATCCCATGCGCCGGCAAATCAGGAAACTCACATATGCCACAAAAACACAGTGCTCCAGACAGTTGATATCCACATGCTGGCTGACATTTCGCATGGCCTGCACACTGGGCGTATCGATCAAATCCGCAATGCAAGCACGAAAAAGCATTCGATTGCTGCTATTCCACATAGATAAAAACTCCTTTTTAACAAAGCGACCCATTCGCGAACATTTCTATTATACTACATTGCCTTGCAAAAAAGCTACTTTTTTTGCCGAATCTACCCCGTGCAATTTTTACCAGAAAGAGCCCGCACTTGCCAAATTCTCCGTTGCAGTCTACAATAACAGTAACTTTGTAGCAGGGAGGAACTTCTTTTATGAAAGCAGTTGTCCAACGCGTCAAGCGTTCCAGCGTGACAATCGACGGAAAAATGGTTGGGGAAATTGGGCAGGGACTGATGGTCCTGCTCGGCGTATCGGAAGACGATACGGAACGGGAATGCGATTATCTTGCGGATAAAATTGCAGGGCTGCGCATCTTTGAAGACGACGCAGGCAAAATGAACCGTTCTCTGTTGGATATCCAAGGCGAAATGCTGATTGTTTCGCAGTTTACTCTTTGTGCCGATTGCCGGAAAGGAAGGCGGCCGTCCTTTGTCCGCGCAGCGCGCCCGGAAAAGGCCATCCCCCTTTACGAGCGTTTTATCGCGCAGATCCAGGCGCAGGGAATCCGCACCGCCACCGGTGAATTTGGAGCGGACATGCTCGTCTCCATCGAAAACGACGGCCCCGTCACCATCCCGCTGGATACGGACGAGATCATGCCGAAGGGAAACGGCTCTCATTTGAAATAGACAAATTTTGTATTGTTTTTCTACTGTCTATTGACTTTTTTTCGCAATCTTGGTAGAATGAAACAAACTTCCTACCCCAAGGAGTCTTTCCGCGGGCGAGGATGGACCAAAACACAAATACGTTCTGATTTACGAGGGAGGTTTCCCGAGAAAGAAGGCGGTTGTTATGACTGAAGGATCAGGGTAGCTCCGCGCTTTTTTGCGCGGAGCTTTTTGATTTCTGGGAGGAAACGATATGGAAAAGCGTGTAGCCTTAATCGGCATCGTGGTGGAGGATATAGAGAGCGTCGAAGCGCTCAATCATATCCTGCATGAATACGGCGACTATATCATTGGGCGCATGGGGATCCCCTACCGCTGCCGTGGGATCTCTATCATCAGCATTGCTGTGGACGCCCCGATGAATGTCATCAGCACTATTTCCGGCAAACTGGGAATGCTCAAGGGCCTCAGTGTCAAAACCATCTATTCAAAGGCTGGGCAGGCAGAATGACCTATACACGTGAACAATTGGAGTCGCTTCTCGCATTGGAGGATTTCCATGACATCTACGCACAGGCAGATGCGCTCCGCCGGGAAACGGTGGGCGATGTGGTTCATATCCGCGCACTGCTGGAGTTCTCCAACCACTGCAAACGGCTGTGTACCTACTGCGGGCTGAATGCGACCGATCAAAAGCTCTCCCGCTTTCGTATGGACCCCCGCGATATGATCGCCACCGCACAGGAAGCTGCCCAGGCGGGCTACAGAACCATCGTCCTGCAATCGGGCGAGGACCCCTGGTACACGCCGGATCGGATCGGCGACATCGTCAAACAGATCAAAAAAACCGGCATGGCCATCACACTGAGCTGTGGGGAGTTTCCGGAAGACGTCTACCAGTACTGGCGGGACTGCGGCGCGGACCGTTATTTGCTTAAACACGAAACATCCGACCCAGCGCTCTATGCCTCCCTGCACCCCGATAGCTCCCTGGACGCGCGCGTGGCGTGCCTGCGAACGTTAAAAAAGCTCGGCTATGAGACCGGTGGAGGCTTTATGATCGGGCTTCCTGGGCAGACGCTGTCTACGATTGCGGGGGATCTACTCCTCTTGCAGGACATCGGGTGCGACATGGCGGGGATCGGCCCGTTTATCCCCCATCCGGACACCCCCCTCCACGATGCACCGCACGGCAGTACGGAACTGACCAAGCGCGCTGTGGCATTGGCGCGCCTGCTGCTTCCAAAGGCCAATCTTCCCGCTACGACCGCCCTCGGCGTGTTGGACGGCGCGCAAAAGGAGAACGTCTTCTCCTGCGGCGCCAACGTCATCATGCGCAAAGTGACCCCCAACAACCTCAAAAAACTCTACCAAATCTATCCGGCGTCTTTTTCCGATGTGGATATCCGCACCGGCCGGCGTGAAACCGAAGCGGAAATCCGTTCGATGCAGCGGACGCCTGTATAATTTCAAATTTTTCTGTATGGATTTCAACTGATTGAAAGGAAGATGGAATATGTATAATCCAAAGTCCACCATTGCAACCGAATTTATCGACGATCAAGAAATTCGCGATACGCTCCGCTATGCGGACGAAAACAAAGACAACCTGGAATTGATCAACCGCTTGATCGACAAGACCGACGAACTCAAGGGATTGACGCACCGGGAAGCGGCCGTCCTGCTTGCCTGCGAGGACAAGGACGCGCTGGAGCGCATTTTTGCACAGGCTGCCAAGATCAAGCAGGAGTTCTACGGCAACCGCATCGTGATGTTCGCACCGCTGTACCTCTCCAACTACTGTGTAAACGGCTGCACCTATTGCCCTTATCATAAGAAAAACGGCCATATCGCGCGCAAAAAGCTGACGCAGGAGGAGATCCGCCGCGAGGTCATCGCGCTGCAGGACATGGGCCACAAGCGCCTGGCGCTGGAAACCGGCGAAGACCCTGTCAACAACCCGATCGAATACATTCTGGAGAGCATCAAGACGATCTATTCCATCAAACATAAAAACGGCGCCATTCGCCGGGTAAACGTCAATATTGCAGCGACCACGGTGGAAAATTACCGCAAACTCAAGGAGGCGGGCATCGGTACATACATCCTGTTCCAGGAGACCTATAACAAGGAGCAGTACGAAAAGCTGCATCCCACAGGGCCGAAGAGCAACTACGCCTACCACACCGAAGCGATGGACCGCGCCATGCAGGGCGGCATCGACGACGTGGGATGCGGCGTCCTGTTTGGCTTGAACTTGTACCGCTATGATTTTGTCGGCCTTCTGATGCACGCTGAACACCTGGAAGCGGTCTATGGCGTCGGGCCGCACACGATCAGCGTCCCCCGTCTGCGCAATGCGGATGACATCGACGTGAACGACTTCAGCAACGCCATCTCCGACGAGCTCTTCCAGAAGATCGTGGCCATCCTGCGTATCGCCGTCCCCTATACGGGCCTGATCGTCTCCACGCGCGAATCGCAGCGCACCCGCGAAATGGTCATCAAATACGGCGTATCCCAGATCAGCGGCGGCTCCCGCACCAGCGTCGGCGGCTATGCTGAGGAGGACCGCATGGAAGAGGATTCCGCCCAGTTCGAAGTGAGCGACCACCGCACGCTGGACGAAGTTGTCAACTGGTTGCTGAAGCTGGGCTATATCCCGAGCTTCTGCACGGCCTGCTATCGCGAAGGACGCACGGGTGACCGCTTTATGACCCTTGTGAAGGCCGGGCAGATTAAGAACTGCTGCCTCCCCAACGCCCTGATGACCTTGAAAGAATATGCGGAGGACTATGCCAGCCCGGAGACAAAGCGCCTTGCCCTGGAAATGATCGAGAAGGAAGTCCAAACCATTCCCAACGACAAAGTGCGCGAAATCGCGCTCAAGAATCTCCATGGACTCGACGAGGGCCTTCGCGATTTCCGCTTCTAATCCCGTTTGCGTCTGGATTACAGCCGGAGCGCAACCGCGATACGGACTTGATCTCTCTGTAGGAGGATTCTTATGAACAATCTCAACCAAACCCCAAATGCGAACCGGCTGCACATCGCCATCTATGGCAGAAGGAACAGCGGGAAATCCTCGTTGATTAACGCACTCACCAACCAGCAGGTGGCGTTGGTATCGGACATCGCCGGCACAACGACCGACCCGGTCTACAAGGCGATGGAGGTCCGCGGGTTGGGGGCTTGCGTATTTATCGACACCGCCGGTTTTGACGATGAAGGCGCGCTGGGAGAACTGCGCATGCAGAAGACGCGCGAAACGCTTCCCAAAGCCGATATTGCCATTATGCTATTCAGCGACACAGATTTTTCCTTGGAAAAGTCCTGGCTGGAAGCGCTCAAAAGCAGCGGCGTCCCGGTGATCGCCGTGGTCAACAAGAGCGATTTACAGGACCCCGCTCCGCTGATGGAGCGCATCCGGACCGAACTCTCCCTCTCCCCCTTGGCGGTGAGCGCCGTGGACCGCACGGGGATCCCTGCACTGCTGGCGGAATTGACGCGCGCGCTGCCGGAGGGATATGGTGCGGAGAGCATTACCGGACGCCTGGTAAAGGACGGCGACGTGGTGATGCTGGTGATGCCCCAGGACAGCGAAGCCCCCAAAGGGCGGCTGATCCTCCCACAGGTGCAGACCATCCGCGACCTGCTGGACAACCGCTGTATCTCCATCAACGTGACGCCGGACACGATGGAGGGCGCACTGGCCGCGCTGAAAGCGCCGCCGGATCTTATCATCACCGATTCCCAGGCCTTCAAAACGGTCTATGAGAAGGCGCCAAAGGAGAGCAAGCTGACCTCCTTTTCCGTGCTATTTGCCGCCTATAAGGGCGATTTAGACGCCTATGTGCGCGGAGCACAAGCCGTAGAGCGCCTGAACGGCCAATCCCATGTGCTCATCGCGGAAGCGTGTACCCATGCCCCTTTGAGCGAGGATATCGGGCGTGTGAAGATTCCCAATCTTCTGCGCAAAAAGTATGGAAAGGATATGGACATTCAGGTGGTGAGCGGCGCGGATTTCCCGGACGACCTCACCCCCTACGATCTGATTGTCCATTGCGGCGGCTGTATGTTCAACCGCAAATATTTGCTCTCGCGCATTGCGCGTGCAGAGGAAGCGCAGGTCCCCATCACCAATTATGGCGTCCTTCTGGCCAAACTAAACGGCATCCTTGATTCCATCACACTGTGATTTCCATACACCCAAAGAGAAGGAGCTCCATTTCTCTATGAAATGGAGCTCCTTCTTTTACCCATCAACCCCCTGTGTTCAGATGGAACCCAGGGGGTTGATCTATTTAGAGCTTAGCGTTCACCTAAACCCTTTTAAAAACCGGGCAGCGCAACGGCCCTTTCCTTACACTTTAGACTCGAAGAACGCCTTAATCCCCTTATAGGTCATATAGATGTCCGTCTTCGAGACAATTTCAAACGGGGAGTGCATGGAAAGCACCGGCACGCCGACGTCGAGCACATCCACATTCAGGTTGGCAATGAACATAGCGACCGTTCCGCCGCCGCCGCCATCGACCTTGCCCAGCTCGCCGATCTGCCAAAGCACATCGTTCTCTTCGAAGAGGCTGCGGATCTCTGCAACAAACTCCGCCGAAGCCTCCGAAGTGCCACTCTTCCCACGGGAACCGGTGTATTTGCTCATTCCAATGCCGTTGTTCAGGAAAGTAGAATTGGTCTTCTCATAAGCGCTTGCATAGGTCGGATCGTATGCAGCCGTGACGTCTGCGGAAAGGCACTTGGACTTGCTGAGCACATGGCGCGGCTCCAAGCCCTCCGCCTGGGCCAGGTCTGCGATGAAGTACCGCATAAACTCGGAATTCAGGCCCGTGTTGCCGTCGCTGCCGATCTCCTCACGGTCCGCGAGAACCGTGATAATGGTGTGCTGCGGATTCTTCGCATTCAGCACCGCCATCAGGGACGGGTACGCACAGACGCGGTCATCTTGGCCGTATCCGCCGACCATGCTGCGGTCAAACCCGACGTCCGACGCCTTGAATGCCGGGACAAATTCAATATCGGCGGAGACGAAATCCTCTTCCGTCATCCCGTATTTCTCATGAATCAACCGCATGGTGTTCAGTTTGAAGAGGTTGTCCCCTTCGTCCGCACGCACCGGGCGGCTGCCAGCCAGAATGTTCAGGTTTTCTCCCTCAATCGCCTTGTTGAGCGTCTTAGACATCTGCTCCGTGCCGAGGTGCGGCAGCAGGTCGGTCACACAGAACTGCGGCTCGCCGGGTTCCTCGCCGAGACGAATTTCCACATGCGTGCCGTCCTTCAGAACGGCCAAGCCGTGCATGGAAAGCGGGATGGCTGTCCACTGGTACTTCTTAATCCCGCCATAGTAGTGCGACTTGAAGAGCGCCAGCTCGTCCTTTTCATAGAGCGGATGGGGCTTGAGGTCCAGACGCGGGGAATCGATGTGCGCCGCTGCAATGCGGACACCGTCCTTGCAGCCGTTTTTGCCGATCACAGCCAGAATCAATGCCTTGCCCCGGTTGTTGTAATACACCTTGTCCCCGGCCTTATAGGTCTTTTTGGGATCAAACGCCACAAAGCCCTCTTTTTCCGCGCGCAGAATAGCGGACTTCACCGCCTCGCGCTCGGTCTTGCTGTGGTCCAGAAATACCTTATAATCCTCGCAGAAGGCATCCGCCTTCTTTACGCGATCATCGGAGAGCTTCTGGTATCCATTTTTGCGGCAGATCAGCAATTCCTCGCGGAGCTGCTCCACATCCACCTGTTCCTTTTTCTTAGCCATGAAATGTTCCTCCTATTTCATCAAATTCATAGAGTTCCCTGTATGTTTGATAATTCCGCAGCACAGCGCTTACATACCGTTCCGTCTCCGGATAGGGGATGCGGTTCAGCTCCACGCCGTCCTCGGAAATGCTGGGATCTCTTAGCCAACGGTTCACCGTCCCCATGCCCGCATTATAGG
This sequence comes from Anaeromassilibacillus sp. D41t1_190614_C2, assembly GCF_015558525.1. Taxonomy (NCBI): domain Bacteria; kingdom Bacillati; phylum Bacillota; class Clostridia; order Eubacteriales; family Acutalibacteraceae; genus Anaeromassilibacillus; species Anaeromassilibacillus sp. D41t1_190614_C2. Next base: position 58,442 of record NZ_JADMOD010000011.1, read on the forward strand.
CACTGAGTGCAGTGACCTGTTCGGTATATTCATCCTGCAAAATCTGTAAAAATTTACACCCATAACGGATATTAACCCGCGGCGTATAGAGGTCATCCGCCGTATAGGAAACCCCTTCCCGCAGTTTGGTCTGTAGCCAATCGAATGTATCCGGTGTAATCTGCATCAGGCCCCGCGCCCCCGCGTGCGAGGTGGCGTCCGGGTCAAAATTGCTCTCTGCTTTCATCACCGCATACACCAGGGCCGGGTCAACCCCCTGCGTGCGGGCCTCTTCCTCCACAATCTCCCTGTATCCCAATGGATAGGCGGTGCGCATAAAGTAATCATGCCCCAGCCGCAATACGGCCGCGCCTATAACCACCAGGACAATCAAAAGAAGGATGGTTTTTACAGATCGTCTCATGGGAAATCCTCCGTTTAACGGGATGACAGCAGGACTTGCAGCAATTTTTCTGTCTCCTGCGGGACCTGGGCGGCGTCAATCCCCCCGTCCATAGCATATGAAGCCCGCTCCGTATAATATGCGTTGGGCTGCTGGGCATCCATGCGGGCGCGCGCCTGCGCTTCTGTGATGCCGTCCCGCCGCATAATCCGCTGCATCCGCAGGGCCGGGTCCGCTACGACCGCCACCGTGACATGGCAGAGTGTATCCGCCCCGCTCTCAAACAGCAGCGCCGCGTCCACCACGACGATGTCCCGGCCGCTGGCTGCAATGCGCCGGCGCACTTCTTTCATGATGAGCGGATGGGTGACGCCGTTCAGTTTTTGCGAGGAAACCGCATCCGCAAAGGCGCGTTCGGCCAAAAGTGGACGGTTTAAAATCCCATTGGACACAATATCGCTTCCGAAGGCGTCCTGCAACGCCGAAAGGCATGCGGGGGTATCGGTGATTTCCCGCGCAACGCAGTCGCAGTCGATCACATCGCATCCAAGCGAGGCAAACGCCGCCGCCACGGTGGATTTTCCCGCGCCGGTCGGACCGGTCAGGCCGATCACAAAAGGCTTATCCAACGTCGATCACCTCAAATCCCGCGGCACGGATCAGACGGTTGTATACCGCCAACCCCACGCCCTCCGGCTCTGGACAGCGTGCATAGACGGTCTTTGCATGGAGCTGCTCGTCCAACTCCCGCAGTGCGTCAAACAGCTCGCGCGCCTGTTCGCCGCAGTCCTCTTCCCCGCCGTAACAAATCGACGGCACCTGAAGCGCTTTGTCCTCTCCATCGTAGCACAGCGCCGCGACGCCGTCCCCTGCGTGCGTGTTGACGTAGTCGATATAGTGTTCCAAGGAACCGTCCAAAATAATCACATTTGCCTTTGGGGAATAGTGTTTATATTTCATGCCAGGGGAAGCGGCGCGCTTTCCGTCCGCCAGAGGGTGAAGGACCGCATCGTCCATCTCCACCTGGCCGAGCACCCCTCGAAGCTGCTCCAACGTAATCCCGCCGGGACGCAAAAGGCGCGGCGGCTGTTCAGCAAGCGTCACCACGGTGGATTCCACCCCGACGGAGCATGGGCCGCCGTCCAACACGGCTTCAATCCTTCCGTCCATATCGTTCATCACGTGGACCGCTGTCGTGGGGCTCGGATGCCCGGAGAGATTCCCAGATGGCGCGGCAAGCGGCACACCCGCCGCGTCGATCACTGCACGCGCTACCGGATGGGAGGGGAACCGCACCGCGACGGTATCCAGCCCTGCGCTCACCTCATCTGGAATGCGGGCCGATTTAGGCAGAATGATGGTCAATGGACCCGGCCAAAACTGTTCGGCCAGCTTTTTGGCTGCTTCCGGTACTTCGCGCACCAGGTCATAAATCTGTTCAAAATGGCTGATGTGCACAATCAGCGGATTGTCCATCGGGCGGCCCTTCGCGGCAAAAATCTTTGCCACCGCTGCCCCATCCAACGCATTGGCCGCCAGGCCGTAGACGGTCTCCGTGGGAATGCCGACTAAGCCGCCGTTTTGCAGGATGGCAGCGGCCGTTTGGATTGCACCTGGCGCATCCGCCTGTAAAAGCTGTGTCTGCATATCTATGCCCCCTTATCCCTGGCTTTCCACCGACTGCTCAAGTTTGGCCGCACGGTCCGCCGCCACAAGCGCATCGATCACCTCATCGAGATCCCCGTTGAGGATGTCGTCCAGGCGGTAGAGTGTCAAGCCGATCCGATGGTCGGTCAAGCGGCCCTGTGGGTAATTGTAGGTGCGGATCCGTTCGGAGCGGTCGCCCGTGCCCACCTGGGAACGGCGGTCTGCCGCCACCTGCGCATCCTGCTTTGCCTGCTCGATCTCATATAGCCGGGACCGCAGCACCCGCATCGCCTTATCCTTATTTTTGAACTGGCTGCGCTCGTCCTGGCATTCCACCACCATGCCCGTGGGCAAATGCGTGATCCGGATGGCGGACGACGTCTTGTTGATGTGCTGGCCGCCCGCGCCGCTGGAACGGAAGGTATCGATCTGCAAATCCTTTGGATTGATCTCGATTTCGACGTCGTCCACTTCGGGAAGCACGGCAACGGTCGCCGTGGACGTGTGCACACGGCCCTGTGTTTCCGTTTCCGGCACGCGCTGTACGCGATGCACGCCGCTCTCATATTTCAAGCGGGAATATGCCCCGTCGCCGGAGATCATAAAGCTGATCTCCTTATAGCCGCCGAGCTCCGTCTCATTCACGTTGAGCAGCTCCGTCTGCCAGCCGTGGCGCTCGGCATACATGCTGTACATGCGGAATAGGACTGCGGAAAAGAGCGCCGCCTCCTCGCCGCCTGCACCGCCTCGGATCTCCATGATGACGTTCTTTTCGTCGTTGGGGTCGCGCGGCAGCAGAAGGATTTTCAACTCGTCCGACGTGCGGGCGATATCCTTTTTTGCCTGCTCCAGTTCCTGCTCCGCCAATTCCCGCAATTCCTTCTCCAGGCCGCTTTCTTCCAGCAGGGCCAACGCCTCCGCTTCCGAATCTTCCGCGTGTTTATATTCGCGATATTTTTCGACGATCGGGGTGATGGACTTGTGCTCTTTCATCAGCTCCGCATAGACAGCTGGGTCCGCCAAAATGGTCGGGTCGCAGAGTTTTTGGTTCAGCTCTTCATAGCGCTTCTCAAACACCTGTATATTTTCAAACATATCCATTCTCCTTTGCAAATCCATTACATTTTACAGGCAAAGGAGCTAGAGTTCGTCCCCTGTGTTTTCCCGAATGATTTTCTTAATGTTTTTCTCGCATTTCAATCGCGGCAGCATAACCTCATGGCCGCAGGTGGTGCAGCGGATCTTAAAATCCATGCCGGCCCGCAAGACCAAAAATTCTTTGCCGCCGCACGGATGCGGTTTTTTCATCTGTAAACGGTCGCCAGGACGCACATCCATCTGCATCCGCACCTCCATTCTCAAGTGATTTTCATGCGTTCGAGAATATATTATAGCACCAATCCCACAAAACAGACAATGTTTTTTTGGGATTCTCTCCCAACGCCGCCAGCGCGTGCAGAAGCTTCCCTTTTGTGCTATACTATTTCTCAAATAGGCTCGATAGAAAGCAGGGGTTCCATGAACACAAAAGAGGAAATCTTAACACGCCTTCGCCAGACCGAGGGGTATCTCTCCGGCGAACAGCTCAGCGAAACGCTGGGCGTTTCCCGCGCGGCCGTTTGGAAAGCCATTACTGCTCTGCGGGAATCCGGCTATGCCATTGATTCGGCCACGAACCGGGGGTATCGCCTGACCGCATCGCCCGACGTCCTCACCCCAGAGGAGATCCGCTGTGGATTACATACGCGGGCAATCGGCAAAAACATCGTTGCGCTGCAAGAGGTAGATTCCACCAACGAAGAGGCCAAACGGCAAGCGCAATGCGGCGCACCGGACGGCAGTGTGTTCCTCGCGGAACGGCAGACGGGCGGCAAAGGACGTTTGGGCCGCACATGGGAATCCCCAGCGGGCACGGGGATTTGGTTCAGCGTTTTGCTGCGGCCAAGCCTGGTCCCGTCGGAAATCAGCAGCATCACCCTTTTGGCCGGCATTGCGGTCTGCCGGGGCATCCGCTCTGTGACCGGATGTGCGGCTAAGCTCAAGTGGCCGAACGACGTGGTCATTGGAAGCCGCAAGGTCTGCGGCATTCTGACCGAGATGGCTGCGGAAATCGAGCGGGTGGAATACGTGGTCTTGGGCATTGGAATCAATGCCAATACGGAAGCCTTCCCCGCGGAATTGGCGGAAAAGGCCACCTCCCTGCGGATCGAAGCCGGAAGCGCTTTCCCTCGCGCCGCCATACTGCGCGCCGTCTTGGAGGAGCTGGAATCCCTGTTGCTGAACGCCAAGGCAGGCAGCGCCTTCCAGGAGATTCTTGACGAGTATAAATCCCTCTGTGTCTCCCTGAACCGCCGCGTGGGTTTCTTCTGGAACAGTGAGCAGCAGACAGGAATGGCGGTGGACGTCTCCCCCTCCGGTGAATTGATCGTGGAGCGGGATGGAGGCGGCCGTATATCCATCAACGCCGGGGAGGTCGTTGTCCAGGGAATCTATGGGGAACATCTTCCGAATCCGGAAGGCTCGAAACGTGCTTGATCCCGCGTGAAAAAAACGCAATGTACCTTTTTAATGTGTCTCGGGATATTCAGCCCATCGCAAGGAAATAGACGTATGAAGTTTCCCATAGATGGTTGTCTTGTGCATGCTCTCTTTTTTGCTAGAAACATATCGGCCCATCGCAGTGTTACTATTCTGCAATGGGCCGATTTTTGTTTTCTTATGATTTCCGTTTAAAGCCGTCTTTCAGGGAGACGGAACGGTTGAACACAGGATGCTCCTGGGTGCTGTCGCGGTTATCCGCGCAGAAATATCCCTGCCGCATGAACTGGAAGGACTGGCCGGGTTTTGCCTGCGCCAAGCAGGGCTCCACCTTACAGCCGGTGAGCACTTCCAAGGAATCCGGGTTGAGGACTTCCAAGAAATCGTGCGCATCCGGATCCGGTACGGAGAACAGGTTGCCGTAGAGACGGATTTCCGCATCGATAGCGGTCTGAACGTCCGCCCAGTGAATGGTACTCTTGACCTTCCGGCCATCCGGCGTATTGCCGCCGCGGGTCTGCGGGTCGTATTCCGCATAGACCTCGATTACATTGCCGTCCGCATCCTTTTTGCAGCCGGTGCAGCGCACGACGTAGGCGGTCTTTAGGCGCACCTCGTTGCCCGGGAACAAACGGAAATAACCCTTTACGGGTTCTTCCATAAAGTCCTCCTGCTCAATCCAAAGCTCACGGGAGAAGGAAACCGTGCGGGTTCCATCCTCCGGCTTTCCGGGATTGTTTTCCACCTCAAAGGTCTCCGTCTGCCCCTCCGGATAATTGGTGAGAATCAGTTTGACCGGATGCAGGACGGCCATCACACGCTGTGCGTGCTCGTTGAGGTCTTCCCGCAGGCAGTGCTCCAAAAAGCCGTATTCCACGGTGCTGTTTACCTTGGAAACGCCGATGCGCTCGCAGAAATTGCGGATGGACGCCGGCGTATATCCGCGGCGGCGCAGGCCGCACAGCGTGGGCATGCGCGGGTCGTCCCAACCGGAGACATAGTGCTCTTCCACCAGCTTGCGCAGTTTGCGCTTGCTCATCACCGTATGGTCGATTCCCAAACGTGCAAATTCGATCTGCCGCGGTTTTGCGGGAAGGTCGACATGTTCAATCACCCAATCGTACAACGGCCTGTGGTCCTCAAATTCCAAGGTGCACAGGGAGTGGGTAATCCCCTCCAAGGCGTCCTCAATCGGGTGGGCAAAATCGTACATCGGATAAATGCACCAACGGTCGCCCGTCCGATGGTGGTGCAAGTGGTTGATCCGGTAAATCACCGGGTCGCGCATGTTAAAGTTTCCAGAGGCCAGGTCGATCTTCGCGCGCAGCGTCATCCTCCCGTCCTCGAATTCCCCTGCCTTCATGCGGGCAAAGAGGTCCAGGCTTTCCTCGATCGGCCGGTCGCGATAGGGGCTGACCGCAGGATGCGTCAGATCGCCGCGGTTTTCGCGCATTTGCTCGGGCGTCAGCTCGCACACATACGCCAGGCCCTTTTGAATCAGCTGCACCGCCGCCTCATACATCTTCGGGAAGTAATCGGATGCATAATAGAACCGGTCCTCCCAGGAGAATCCCAGCCATGCAATATCCTCTTTGATCGCATCGACATACTCCACATCCTCTTTGGTGGGATTGGTATCGTCCATGCGCAGGTTGCAAACACCGTTGTATTTCTCCGCTGTGCCGAAATCAATACAGATGGCCTTGGCATGGCCGATGTGCAAATAGCCATTCGGCTCCGGCGGGAAGCGGGTATGCACGGTTTGGCCCGCATAGCGGCCTCCCTCGGCGATATCTTCGTCAATAAAGTCGTGGATAAAATTGCTCCAGCCTTCGGTCTCCCCTGGCTTCTTCATCTCGTCGCTCATGTTGCCATCTCCTCTTTATTTCTTCAGCTTCTCCAAGCCAATCTCCAGCCTGTGCAGGGATTCCTCCTTGCCCAAAATGGCCAAAATTTCCATCGCGCCGCCCGGTGTCACCTGCATTCCTGCCGCTGCGATCCGCACCGGCCAGAGCAATGTGCCGTTCTTAACCTCCAAGCGCTGTGCCAAGGCGATCAATTGATCGTGGATGGTATCCAACTGCCAATTCGACACGCTTTTCAGCTCTGGAATCGCGGCCTCCAACATCGTGACGGAATTCTCCAAATTGGTCTTGCTCTTCTTATTGACAAAGAGATCGACCGAATACTCCGGCAGCTCCTGGAAGAAACCGATCATCCCCGGGATCTCCATCAACTTGGTCACACGAGGCTGCAAGATGGAGGCCAAAACCTCCCAATTCATCTGCTTGTCGCCAAACACCTGCTGGAAATACGGCATTGCCGCCGCAATAAATTCGTCCTGCGTCATAGCGCGGATGTATTCCGCATTAAACCACGTCAGTTTGTCATAGTCGAACACCGCCGGCGATTTGCTGATGCCCTCGATGGAGAAGTTTTCCACCAATTCCGGCAGCGTAAACAGCTCGCGGTTTTCTTTTGGACACCAGCCCAGCAGCGCAATATAGTTGGTGATCGCCTGCGGGAGATACCCCTCTGCCATCAAATCGGCAAAACCGGTTGCACCGTGCCGCTTGGAAAGCTTGGACACGCTGCCGTCCTCGTTTTTGCCCATAATCAGGGGCAGATGCACATAGGTCGGCACATCCCAGCCAAATGCTTCGTAAAGCAGGTTGTACTTGGGCGTCGAGGTTAGATACTCGCACCCACGCACCACATGCGTGATGTGCATCAGATGGTCGTCGATGACGTTTGCAAAATTGTATGTAGGATAGCCGTCGGATTTCAAAAGGATCTGGTCCTCCAGCTCGCGGTTTTCAATGGTAATGTCGCCATATACAACGTCGTGGAAAGTTGTGGACCCCTCGACCGGCATCTTTTGGCGGATGACATAGGGCGTCCCAGCAGCCAGGAGCCTGTCCACCTCTTCTTGGGGAAGATCGCGGCAATGGCGGTCGTATCCGCCGCCCTCCTGCGCTTCATGCAGAGCGTCCAGGCGTTCCTTGGTGCAGAAGCAATAGTACGCCTTTCCTTCCCGGACCAGCTGCTCCGCATAGGGCTTATAGAGATCCTTGCGCTTGCTCTGGACATACGGACCATAATCGCCGCCAACATCCGGACCCTCGTCGTGCTTCAGGCCTACCTGGTCGAGCGTCCGGTAGATCACATCGACTGCGCCCTCCACCAGACGTTCCTGATCGGTATCCTCAATGCGCAGCACAAATTGGCCGCCCATGGACTTGGCAATCAAATATTCGTACAGCGCCGTACGCAGATTTCCCACATGCATAAACCCTGTGGGGCTCGGCGCAAACCGTGTTCTCACTGTCTCGTTTTGCATTCCTAAATCCGCCTCTCCTTTTGATCGGCGCGCCGGAAAACTATCCAGCGCGCCCCTCACGTCCGAAGGAATCCTCCGGCGTCTCAATTCTTTTATTATACCAAATATACACAGGATTTCAACGTTGATTTTCCAGGTATTCCACATATTCCTCCAAGCAAAAGTGGCGTTCCTGCATCGCTTTCGCGTGTTCCACCCCTACATAGCGATAATGCCATGGTTCAAAGCGAATTTTCGTGATCTCCTGTTTATCCTCCGGATAGCGCAGGATAAATCCATATTCCGCCGCGTGTTCCGTCAGCCATTCGTATTCGGGGGTGGTATCAAAATTCTCCCGGACGCCGTTCAAATCGATCGCCAACCCCGTATTGTGCTCGCTACATCCCGGCCGCGCCACGGAAAGCGCCGCGACTGCCTCCGCCTGCTGCTGCCCCATCCCATTGCCCAGATTTTCTTCTACCGCCCGATCAAACAACTCGCTTTGCCGCTGTACACTGCGATACCCGGAGGAAATCCACAGTGAGATACCGTCCGCTTGGGCGGCCGCCTGCATCTGTTGAAATGGCTCCACAATGCGCTCGTCCACATCCACGCCGTATAGATTGACAATATTGCGATGGAAATCCTCCGGCATGGTTTCCGCATAATTGACTAGCACGATCCGGTCGTCTTCAGCAGGGGATTCCTCCGGCTTTGCATTTGCCTGTGCCGCCCCGCTTTTCGGCGGTTGTGCGGATGAGAAGGCCGGTTCGCTCTCGACCTCGGATACTGCCGGGGCTTCTTCCGGTTTTGCCGAAGCCTGTTCCATAGTAAAAATAAAAACGGTGCTCACTGCCGCTGTGGTGACGGCTGCGGCGACCAAGGCTCCAACGGAAAGAAAAAACATTTTTACTTTGGATTTTCTTTTTCTCATTGATTGCTTCATCCCTGTTCTTCAAGCTTTGCGGGGTGTATTTCCCAAAACTATTGTTACACAAAGCAGGGAAATCATACCGCTTTTGCTGGATAGCCAGGTTTTGACAATCCGGAACCTTCATGTTTTGCCCCTTTTCCGTAAACACTAGTACCACTTATGCAGATAGGAGGAAAAACCATGGAAGATTTACCGCTCGGCTTTGGCATGGCCCTGGCACAGCGCTCCGAAGCCATGCAGCGCTTCTGTGCGCTTACCGATGAAGAGCAGCGTATGGTTATCGACCATACCCATCAGATTCATTCCAAGCAAGAGATGCAAGCCTTTGTAGACCACTTGGCCAACCATTCCGCACAGGGCTGACCGCACCAATTCCCATCCATTTCATAGACTGGCATACAGCGAACTACAAAAAGGGGCGAACGTCCGAAACGCTGTATCCTATTTTCTTCTATTTTGGGTGGGATCAATGAACGATTGTTGCTATGGAGAGAAACTAATCGCCGCCGGGACTGCCATCGCTTTCCAGCTTGCACAGGAATGTCCGCCAGAAGACTTGGCTTTGCTCGGTAACTTATTCCAAGTAATCGGCGAACAGCTTGGACTGTTATCCGGCACAAAGGCGGCGTATCAAGAGCATTACAAATTGTGCCGGCCAATATGTCCCAAAGGGAACGAATAAACGCAAACCGGAAAAGAAAAATCCGCATCGTGCATCTACACATGCGGATTCTTCTGCTTTTTAGGAATGTTTAAATTTTTCCAAATAGACCGCCACAGAACGCGACATTTCCCTGGAAAATGCAGATAGGTACTTTCGTTTGCAAAACGCATCCATATAGGATGGATACGAAAAATCCGTCTGCTTTTCACGCTCCGCACGCTCACAGAACCATTTTTCGTGTTCGGACGCAGAGAATGTGTGATAACGGTTCTCCTGGACAATATACGCCGGAGCAAAACGCTCCGGTTTCTTTCGGTTTTGCTGCTGGTCCGTCGGATACCCATAGACCACCATTGCGGCAGGCATCACGTAATCGGGCAAATCCAACAGCTCTCGATGGATTTCTACCTGCTCCAAAATGTCACCGATATAGCAGGAACCGATTCCCAAACTTTGCGCCGCTACGACACTGTTCTGGGCGGCGATGCACGCGTCAGCTACAGCCAACATCAGGTCGCCTTCCGCCGGCAGACGGGGATGGCATCCCGCGGATGCAAACGCGTCGTACCAGCGCTGAAAATCCGCCAAAAACACCAGCACCAGCGGCGCTTTGGCGATGAATGGCTGGTGGTCGCATGTTTCCGCCAGGCGTTCCTTCAAATTCTGATCGGTGATCTGCAAAATGGTGTATAGCATTTGATTTCCGGCGGTCGGCGCCTGCATCGCAGCTCCTAAAATAATCTCCTGCGCCTCCTTGGTGATCGGTTTCTCTAAAAAAACACGCGTCGATTTTCGATCCCAAAGGCTCTGCAAGATGGGATTATCCATTGGTTCACTCTCCTCTTTATGCATATGGATATTCAACCAAAAAGGCTAACATGGAGGATCTTATGGAAAAAGAAATTTGGTACCAAAAGTTGAATATCTATTTCGTGGGGTTCTATTTGATCTTCAGCATTTGCCTCATCACATACTATCTGGCGAATGGGCGACTCTATTATGCGACCTTGGGGCTGGGAGGGATTCTTCTCCTCTTACTGCCAGCCGCTTTTGAGCGTGTATGCGGCCTTGTCCCCGTCTACCAGTTTCGTTTTCTTCTCTACGGGTTCAGTTTTTTGGCCTACGTTGTGGGGCTCGCCATGCAGGGATACCATTTTATCCCGTTGTACGACAAAGTGATGCATACTCTGTCGGGTACCTTCGGAACCTTTCTGGGCGTGGTACTGTTCTATATCTTGAAACACGGCCGGCGGGTGCAGCAGCAGGATTTTCCCTTGGTAGCCATTTTCTCCATTTCCGCATCGATGGCGGCTGCTGGATTATGGGAGATCGGCGAATATCTGGTCGGTATATTTTTTCCCTGTGATCCACAGCAGGTGGCCTTGACGGGCGTATCCGATACCATGCAGGATATGATCGTTTGCCTGGTCGGAAGCCTCCTATGGCTTCCTTTCCTCTTTCGATATTATCGAAAGCAAAAGGCTGATTTCTTGATGGGATGCTTCCGCACATTTTTAAGTAAAAACCTGAGCCAGGAAGAGCCATATGGGATGGAAAAATGAATGATACCAATTTCCTGTATCGGACCCATCCCCTTTCCGGCATGATTCACCTTCCAGCAGAATATTCTATAAAAACAGTGGCTCACACCAGCGACCCCGCAATATCCAAGAAAGGCGGTATTCCCATGATCCCCATGTATCCGTACATAAAACGTGAAACCAAATGCAAGGAAATTCCCATTCCATTCCCGCCGCAACACCAATACAATCAGCCCGGCGCCGAATATCTCGTGGACCCGCGCCCCATCTCAGAAAACCCGGAACAGAAGGGAAGCGGGAAACTCCTAGATCGGGTCGCAATTATTACCGGAGGAGACAGCGGCATCGGACGTGCGGTCGCCTATGCTTTTGCCAGGGAGGGCGCGGAGATCGTCATCGCCTATTTCAACGAACACCGTGACGCCCAGGAAACCAAGCAACATGTGGAAAAACTGGGGCGTAAATGTCTTGTGGTCTCCGGGGATCTAAAAAAGGAAGCCGTCACCCAGGAAATTGTCCGGCAAACAATGCATTGCTTCGGAAAAATCGATGTTTTAGTCAACAACCATGCGGTTCAATTCGTCCAAAGAAGCATCCTGGATATTTCCGCAGAGCAGCTCGATTTGACATTCCGCACCAATGTCTATGGGTTCTTCTATATGATAAAAGCAGCACTGCCCTATTTAAAACCGGGCAGCTCCATCATCAATACGACTTCCGTCACCGCGTATAGAGGCAGCCCGGAACTATTGGACTACAGCGCCACAAAGGGGGCCATTCTGGCGCTGACACGTTCCCTTTCCCTAAGCTTGGTGGAACGTGGTATCCGCGTCAACGGCGTTGCGCCCGGGCCGATCTGGACGCCTCTGATCCCCGCCTCCTATTCTGCCCGTGAAGTGGAAACCTTTGGAACCTATTCCTCGCAGGTCCCGATGATGCGCGCCGGCCAACCCTTTGAAGTTGCCCCCTGTTACGTATTTCTGGCCAGTGACGATTCCAGCTATATGACGGGGCAGGTATTGCATCCGGACGGAGGAACCATCGTCAATGGCTGATTCCAAACGAAAAGAGCATTCATGGAATGGAAATCGGAACAAATACGCAAAAAGGGCTTCACCCAAGCGGATGAAGCCCTTTATTAAGCAAGAAAATTACTCGTTGATCTTGATAACAACGCCGGAACCAACCGTACGGCCGCCTTCACGGATAGCGAAACGGAGGCCTTCCTCGATAGCGATCGGGGTGATCAGCTCAACGTCCATCTCGACGTTATCGCCAGGCATGCACATCTCGGTGCCTTCCGGCAGGCTGATAACGCCAGTAACGTCGGTCGTTCTGAAATAGAACTGCGGACGATAGTTGTTGAAGAACGGAGTATGACGGCCGCCTTCATCCTTCGTCAGGACGTAAACCTGGCCGCGGAACTTCGTGTGCGGATGAATGGTGCCCGGCTTGGACAGAACCTGGCCGCGCTCGATTTCCGTTCTCTGAATACCACGGAGCAGAGCACCGACGTTGTCGCCAGCCTCAGCAAAGTCAAGAACCTTACGGAACATCTCAAGGCCGGTGATAACCGTCTTCTTGCGCTCGTCGGTCAGGCCGATGATCTCAACTTCATCGCCAACCTTTGCCATGCCGCGCTCAACTCTACCAGTCGCAACTGTGCCACGGCCGGTGATGGTGAACACGTCTTCAACAGGCATCAGGAACGGCAGGTCGGACTTACGCTCCGGAGTCGGAATGTAGTTGTCAACAGCGTCCATCAGCTCATGGATGCACTTGTACTCCGGTGCATTCGGGTCCTTGGAATCGGACTCCAGAGCCTGGAGAGCGGAACCACGGATGATCGGGGTGTCGTCGCCCGGGAAGTCATACTCGTTCAGCAGGTCGCGGATTTCCATCTCGACCAGATCGAGCAGCTCCGGATCGTCAACCTGATCCACTTTGTTCATGAATACAACGATATACGGCACGCCTACCTGACGAGCAAGCAGGATGTGCTCTCTGGTCTGCGGCATCGGGCCGTCAGCAGCAGAAACAACCAGGATTGCGCCGTCCATCTGAGCAGCACCGGTGATCATGTTCTTAACATAGTCAGCATGGCCGGGGCAGTCAACGTGTGCATAGTGACGGGTCGCGGTCTGATATTCGACGTGCGCAGTGTTGATCGTGATACCACGCTCTCTCTCTTCAGGAGCCTTATCGATGTTTGCATAATCGACGAACTCTGCGTCGCCCTCGAGGTTGAGGACCTTCGTGATCGCAGCGGTCAGCGTGGTCTTACCATGGTCAACGTGGCCGATGGTGCCAATGTTAATATGCGGTTTGGATCTTTCGAATTTTGCTTTTGCCATTGGGATTCTCCTCCTTTTTATAATACAGATCAGAGATTTTTTAAAGTTAGAACTATGCTATCATTTTACCAAGGACATGGCGAAAAATCAAGCACATTTTGTAACTTATTCAGCCTTTTTCCCGCGTTCGCTTATGATGGAATCCGAAACAAACTTCGGAACTTCTGCATAGTGGTCAGGCTCCATCGTATACTGGCCTCTGCCCTGCGTCTTAGAACGCATGTCGGTTGCATAACCAAACATCTCGGACAGCGGGACCATCGCGGTGATCTGCTGTGCGCCGGAAACGGCGTCCATGCCCTGGATCATACCGCGGCGGGCGTTCAGGTCGCCGATAACGTCGCCCATATAGTCCTCAGGCACCGTAACAACAACCTTCATGATCGGCTCCAGAATCACTGGGTCAGCTTTCTTCATAGCCTCTTTAAACGCCATGGAACCGGCGATCTTAAAGGCCATTTCAGAGGAGTCAACCTCATGATAGGAACCATCATACAGCGTAACCTTTACATCCACAACGTTGTAGCCAGCCAGTACGCCGGAGAGCATTGCTCCCTGGATACCTTGATCGACCGCAGGAATGTATTCCTTCGGGATCGCGCCGCCAACCGTTGCATTGACGAACTCGTAACCCTTTTCCGGGTTCGGCTCGATCTTAATCTTAACATGACCATACTGGCCTTTACCACCGGACTGTCTTGCATACTTGGTATCCACATCCGCCAGCTTGCGGATGGTCTCCTTGTAAGCAACCTGCGGCTTACCGACATTCGCTTCCACCTTGAATTCGCGCAGAAGTCTGTCTACGATGATTTCCAGGTGCAGTTCGCCCATGCCGGCGATGATCGTCTGGCCGGTCTCCTCATCGGTATATGCCTTAAAGGTCGGGTCCTCTTCCGCCAGCTTTGCCAGCGCAATGCCCATCTTCTCCTGGCCAGCCTTTGTCTTCGGCTCAATAGCCACACGGATAACCGGCTCCGGGAATTCCATGGACTCCAGAATAACCGGATGCTTTTCATCGCACAGGGTGTCGCCCGTGGTGGTGTTCTTCACACCGATTGCCGCGGCAATATCACCTGCGTAGACAATGTCGATATCCTGGCGGTGGTTCGCGTGCATCTGCAGAATACGGCCGATTCTCTCATTGGTATCCTTCACCGAGTTGTAAACCGTGGCGCCTGCACTCAATGTGCCGGAGTACACACGGAAATAGCACAGCTTTCCAACGAACGGGTCGGTCGCAATCTTAAACGCAAGCGCAGAGAACGGCTCGCTGTCGGATGCATGGCGGTCTTCTTCCTCGCCGGTCTCCGGGTTTGTACCACGGATTGCGGGGATGTCGGTCGGGGCCGGCATATAATCGACAATTGCATCCAGGAGCTTCTGCACGCCCTTGTTCTTGTAGGAAGTACCACAGGTTACCGGCACCATGGTGTTGGCAATCGTGGACTTACGGATCGTACGGACGATCTCTTCCTTCGTGAGCTCTTCACCAGAGAGGTATTTCTCCATGAGCTCGTCGTCCTGCTCAGCGACATGCTCAAGCAGTGCATTGTGATATTCCTCAGCGATATCACGCATATCCTCCGGAATATCCTCGACGCGCATATCTTTTCCCATGTCGTCATAGTAGACGTCGGCCTTCATATCGATCAGGTCGATGATCCCACGGAAGGTATCTTCACTGCCGATCGGAAGCTGAATCGGAACGGCGTTGCACTTGAGGCGTTCCTTCATCATTTTGACGACATTATAAAAATCAGCGCCCATGATGTCCATCTTATTGACGTACGCCATACGCGGAACATGGTATTCTTCCGCCTGACGCCAAACGGTTTCGGACTGGGGCTCAACACCGCCCTTTGCACAGAAAACGGTTACAGAACCGTCCAAAACGCGCAGGGAACGTTCCACTTCTACGGTGAAATCCACGTGGCCGGGGGTGTCGATGATGTTGATACGGTGGCCCTTCCAGAAGCAGGTTGTTGCAGCGGAGGTAATGGTGATGCCTCTCTCCTGCTCCTGCGCCATCCAGTCCATCGTCGCAGCGCCATCGTGCGTCTCGCCGATCTTATGGTTAACACCCGTATAGTACAGAATACGTTCTGTCGTCGTTGTTTTACCGGCATCGATGTGCGCCATGATACCGATATTGCGGGTCATTTCGAGTGATACCTGCCTTGGCATAGTTTCCTCCTTAAAGTTCTGAGAATAGTTGACAGCTTGCGCCGATTACCATCTGTAATGTGCGAAAGCTCTGTTAGCCTCTGCCATCTTGTGCGTATCATCGCGCTTCTTGGCAGCACCGCCAGCACCATTAACAGCATCAAGGATCTCGCCAGCAAGTCTCTCCTTCATGGTCTTTTCAGATCTGAGTCTGGAATAGTTGGTCATCCAGCGCAGGCCCAGGGTCTGTCTTCTCTCTGGACGGACCTCCATCGGCACCTGATAGGTAGCGCCGCCAACACGGCGGGCCTTGACTTCGAGCTGCGGCATGACATTTTCCATCGCCTGCTCAAAGACCTCCAGCGGCTCTTTGCCGGTCTTTTCACGGATAATGTCGAATGCACCATAGACAATCTTCTGGGCAACGCCCTTCTTGCCGTCGTACATGACATTGTTAATCAGACGAGTTACAAGCTTCGAATTGTAAAGCGGATCGGGCAAAACATCACGTTTTGCGATATTTCCTCTTCTTGGCACTTTACTTCCCTCCTTCACAGAATGATATCATAGGTACTCGAAAGCGACAAACTCCCGTTGGCCAATACAGAGGCGTCCGCTATAGAAAATCTATATAAAACGCCGCTGCATTGTCATTCATGTTTTACATGCAGCCGTTCGGATATTGTCAAATTAGAGTGTGGGGGCCGGCTTACTTTGTAGCCTTACCAGCCTTCGGACGCTTCGCACCATACTTGGAACGAGCCTGCATACGCTTGGCAACGCCCTGCGCATCCAGCGTACCGCGGATAATGTGATAACGAACGCCAGGCAGGTCCTTAACACGGCCGCCGCGGATCATCACGACGCTGTGCTCCTGCAGGTTGTGGCCCACGCCAGGGATATACGCACTGACTTCGATTCCGTTGGAGAGCCTTACTCTGGCAATCTTACGAAGTGCGGAATTCGGCTTCTTCGGGGTAGCCGTCTTAACAGACGTGCAAACACCACGCTTTTGCGGGGAATCCTGATCGATCGCAATGCGCTTCTTGGAGTTCCAACCCTTCAAAAGTGCAGGAGCCTTCGCCTTCTTTTCGCTTACCTCACGGCCAGTATGAACTAACTGGTTAAATGTTGGCATACGACACCTCCTCACATAAAAGTTAATATATGTTAAGCGGAAAACCGCTAAACACCAAATAAAAAGGGATTAAACACAATTTTATCCTGTTCCAGAAAAGGAATTCCTGGAACAGGATAAATTTTTATAAACTTCACAACACGGGGGCAAAATATGCTGAATTTCCCCAGCATTTCCTGCGGATTTTATTCATCCTTTCCACAAACTGTAGCATTTGGAAGAATCTTCTCCAGCCCACCGTTACAATTGAATATTATAGCGCTAAATGGCCTGATTTGTCAAGTCCTCACCTTCATGCTGAATCTCGACGCCACTGTAGCATTTCATGCCCGTACCGGCCGGGACCAGCTTGCCGATGATGACGTTTTCCTTCAAGCCGAGCAGCGGGTCCACCTTGCCCTTGATTGCAGCATCGGTGAGCACGCGGGTCGTCTCCTGGAAGGAAGCTGCGGAGAGGAAGGAATCGGTTGCCAAAGACGCCTTTGTGATACCGAGCAGCGTCGGCGAACAGGTCGCTTCGCGGAGATCGGTCTCTCCGGCGGCAATGCGCTCGCGGACAATCTGATTCTCCGCTTCAAACTCGGTTTTTTCCACCAAAGAGCTGGGCAGCAGCTTTGTATCGCCCGGATCTTCGACCTTGACTTTCTTCATCATCTGACGCACGATGACCTCGATGTGCTTGTCGTTGATGTCAACGCCCTGCATCCGGTAAACACGCTGCACTTCTTCGATCAAGTAATCCTGCACGGCATGCGTGCCGCTGATGGCCAACACATCGTGCGGGTTGACCGAACCTTCGGTGATCCGGGTTCCCTTTTCGATCACATCGCCTTCGTTGACGATGATCCGGGAGCCGAACGGGATCAGGTAGGACTTGCTCTCGCCGCTCTCCTGATCGGTCACGACCACATGGCGGTTTTTCTTGATGTCCTCAAACGTCACCCGGCCGCCAATCTCACTGATAATGGCCAAATGCTTCGGTTTGCGGCCTTCGAACAGCTCTTCGACGCGGGGAAGACCCTGTGTAATATCCTCTGCGCTGGCGACGCCGCCGGTGTGGAACGTTCTCATGGTCAACTGCGTACCAGGCTCGCCGATGGACTGGGCCGCGATGATGCCGACCGCCTCGCCGACCGTGACCGGCTGGCCGTTTGCCAGGTTTGCGCCGTAGCACTTCTTGCAGACGCCGTGGCGCGCGCGGCAATTCAGGATCGAACGCACCTTGATGCGCTCCACGCCGTGCCCAACAATGATGTCCGCATCGTTGTCGTCCATCATCTTGTCCTTGGAAACAAGCACGGCACCCGTCTCCGGATCGACAAAGTCTTCCACCAGGTAACGCCCGATCAAACGCTCGTGCAGGGACTCGATGGACTCCTTGCCTTCCTTAATATCGAAGACCTCCAGGCCGTCGGTTGCACCGCAGTCCTCTTCGCGGATGATGACATCCTGCGAGACGTCAACCAGACGGCGGGTCAGGTAACCGGAGTCCGCTGTACGCAGAGCGGTATCTGCCAAGCCCTTTCTGGCGCCACGGGAGGAAATGAAGTATTCCAAAATGTTCAAGCCTTCACGGTAGTTTGCACGAATCGGGATCTCGATCGTCTTACCGGAGGTGTTTGCAATCAGGCCGCGCATGCCCGCGAGCTGACGGATCTGGCTCATGGAACCACGAGCGCCGGAATCCGCCATCATGAAAATCGGGTTGTAGCGGTCCAGGCCCTTCTGCAGGGCGTCGGTTACATCGTTGGTCGCCTTTTCCCAAGTCTTCAGTACGGCGTTGTAACGCTCGCTGTCGGAAAGCAAACCGTTCTTAAACTGATCGGTGACCAGGTCGATCTTCTTTTCCGCCTCGGAGATGATCTCCTTTTTCTGCGGCGGGATCGTTGCATCGCAGACAGCAACTGTGATGGCGCTCTTGGTGGAATATTTATATCCCTGCGCCTTCACCGCGTCCAGCACTTCCGAGGTCTTCGGAACGCCGTGTACCTTGATGCATTTATCAATAATCTTTCCCAGCTGCTTCTTGCCAACCAGGAATTCAATTTCAAACTTAAAGCGGTTCTCCGGATCGGAGCGGTCCACAAAGCCGAGGTCCTGTGGGATCGGGCGGTTAAAGATCATGCGTCCCACCGTGGTATCCACCAGGCGGGAAACCATCTTGCCGTCGATCTCCATGGTGCGGCGGACCTTGATCTTCGCGTGCAGGCCGACGATATGCGCATCATATGCCATAATCGCCTCGTCGAAGTCGCGGAAGACTTTACCTTCGCCCGGCTCGCCGTCCTTTTCCAAGGTGAGGTAATAGGAACCCAGGACCATGTCCTGCGTCGGAACCGTCACCGGACGTCCGTCGGAAGGCTTGAGCAGGTTGCCAGCCGCCAGCATCAGGAAGCGGGCCTCCGCCTGCGCTTCGGAGGACAGCGGAACGTGCACAGCCATCTGGTCGCCGTCGAAGTCCGCGTTATACGCCGTACATGCCAGCGGATGGAGCTTCAGGGCGCGGCCTTCCACCAGGACCGGTTCGAACGCCTGGATGCCCAGTCTATGCAGCGTCGGCGCACGGTTGAGCAACACCGGGTGGTTCTTGATGACGATTTCCAGCGCATCCCACACCTCTGGCTTCGCGCGCTCGACCGCCTTTCTTGCCGCCTTGATGTTGCCAGCGGCGCCGGTTTCCACCAAGCGCTTCATCACAAAGGGCTTGAACAGCTCCAGCGCCATCTCCTTCGGCAGGCCGCACTGGTACATCTTCAATTCCGGCCCAACCACGATAACCGAACGGCCGGAGTAGTCCACGCGCTTGCCCAACAGGTTCTGGCGGAAACGTCCCTGCTTGCCCTTCAGCATGTCGGAGAGGGACTTCAACGGGCGGTTGTTCGGGCCCGTCACAGGACGGCCGCGGCGGCCGTTGTCGATCAAAGCGTCAACCGCCTCCTGCAGCATGCGCTTTTCGTTGCGGACAATGATATCCGGCGCACCGAGTTCCAACAGGCGCTTCAAGCGGTTGTTGCGGTTGATAACACGGCGATAGAGGTCGTTCAGGTCGGAGGTGGCAAAGCGGCCGCCGTCGAGCTGGACCATCGGGCGGATGTCCGGCGGAATAACCGGTACCACGTCGAGGATCATCCACTCCGGGCGGTTGCCGGAGAGACGGAACGCCTCCACAACCTCCAGGCGCTTCAAAATGCGCACACGCTTCTGGCCGGAAGCCGTCGCCAATTCGTCCTTGAGTTCTGTGGACTCCTTCTCCAGGTCGATCTCTTCCAGCAGGGTCTTGATCGCCTCCGCGCCCATGCTGGCCTGGAAGTCATCCTCATACTTTTCCCGCAGATCGCGGTACTCTTTCTCCGTCAGGAGCTGCTTCTTCTGCAATTCCCGGACATTGCCGGGATCTGTGACGATATACAGGGCAAAGTAGAGCACCTTTTCCAGCATACGGGGGGATATATCCAGAATCAAACCCATACGGGAGGGGATTCCTTTAAAGTACCAGATGTGCGATACGGGCGCTGCCAACTCAATGTGGCCCATACGCTCGCGGCGGACCTTGGACCGCGTGACTTCTACGCCGCAGCGGTCGCAGATCTTGCCCTTATAGCGGATGCGCTTGTACTTTCCGCAATGGCACTCCCAGTCCTTCTGCGGTCCAAAAATGCGTTCACAGAAGAGGCCGTCGCGCTCCGGCTTTAGGGTACGATAGTTGATCGTCTCCGGCTTCTTGACCTCGCCATAGGACCACTCCCGGATCTTATCCGGCGAAGCCAGCCCGATTTTTATTGATTCAAATTCGTTGAATTCCATTTTGTGACCCCCTTCTCTTTATTCCTGCTCGCCGTCTACATCAGAAGAAATGTCAAAGGGTTCCTCCTTTTCAAAGAGGTCGTCGTCCCCATCGGACGGGAAATCGTCCCCGCCGAAGAGGTCGTCGTCCTCATGTTCTTCCGTCGAATAACCGTCCAGTTCTCCATCCTCCACGGTCGGCTCGTCGAACAGATCGTCCGAGGGGGTGAAGCCCATGTCGTCATCGTCGTCGAAGTTCTGCTTGAGGTCGATCTCTTCGTTGTTCTTGTCAAGCACCTTGACGTCCAGTCCCAAGGACTGCAATTCCTTGATCAAGACCTTGAAGGACTCCGGAACACCCGGCTTCGGGATATTCTGTCCCTTCACAATCGCCTCGTAGGTCTTGACGCGGCCGACCACGTCGTCCGACTTGACCGTCAGAATCTCCTGAAGGGTATAAGCAGCGCCGTATGCCTCCAGCGCCCAAACTTCCATCTCGCCGAAGCGCTGGCCGCCGAACTGCGCCTTGCCGCCCAACGGCTGCTGCGTAACGAGCGAATACGGGCCCGTGGAACGCGCGTGAATCTTATCGTCAACCAGGTGATGCAGCTTAAGGTAATACATATAGCCGACTGTGACCGGGTTGTCGAAATATTCACCTGTACGGCCGTCCTTCAGCATGATCTTGCCGTCCTCACGCATCCCCGCCTGCTTAAAGCACTCGCGGATGTCGTCCTCATGCGCGCCGTCGAAAACCGGCGTCATGATCTTCCAGCCCAACGCCTTGGCCGCCATGCCGAGGTGCACTTCCAAAACCTGACCGATGTTCATACGGGACGGAACGCCCAGGGGGTTCAACACAATATCGAGCGGCGTGCCATCCGGCAGGAACGGCATATCCTCCACCGGCAGGATGCGGGACACAACGCCCTTGTTTCCGTGACGGCCCGCCATCTTATCGCCGACGGAAATCTTTCTCTTCTGGGCAATATAGCAGCGCACAACCTTGTTGACGCCGGGGCTCAACTCGTCGTGGCTGTTCTCACGGGTAAAGACCTTGACATCGACCACGATGCCGTATTCGCCGTGGGGCACGCGCAGAGAAGTATCGCGCACTTCGCGGGCTTTTTCGCCAAAGATCGCGCGCAGCAGGCGCTCTTCCGCAGTCAGCTCCGTTTCGCCCTTCGGCGTAACCTTGCCGACCAGGATATCGCCCGCACGCACCTCTGCACCCACGCGGATGATACCGCTCTCGTCGAGGTCGCGCAGGAGGTCTTCATTGACGTTCGGAATATCTCTGGTGATCTCCTCCGGCCCGAGCTTTGTATCGCGGGCCTCGGTCTCGTATTCTTCAATGTGGATGGACGTATAGACGTCGTCGCGGACGATCTTCTCACTGATCAGAACCGCGTCCTCATAGTTGTAACCTTCCCAGGTCATGAAGCCGATCAGGGCGTTTTTGCCGAGGCTGATCTCGCCGTCCTTGGTCGCCGGCCCGTCTGCGATGACGTCGCCCTCCTGGACGCGGTCGCCTACGCTGACCACCGGAACCTGATTGACACATGTTCCCTGGTTGGAGCGCATAAACTTGATGATGTGGTAGGTATCGATCTCGCCGTCGTCGCGTGTCACGCGGACCTCATCCGCACTGACGCTGCGTACCACGCCGGCGTGCTTTGCCAGCACGCAAACGCCGGAGTCAACGCCCGCCTTATATTCCATACCGGTGCCCACGATCGGGGATTCCGTCTTGAGCAGCGGAACCGCCTGCCGCTGCATGTTGGAACCCATCAGTGCACGGTTTGCGTCGTCGTTCTCCAGGAAGGGGATCATTGCCGTTGCCACGGAAACAACCATCCGCGGAGACACGTCCATAAAGTCCGCACGCTCGCGCTCCACTTCGACGAACTCGTCGCGGGAACGGGCATTGACCTTTGTATGCAGGAAGCGCCCGTTTTCATCCAGCGGTTCGTTTGCCTGCGCAACGATGTATTCGTCCTCCATGTCGGCGGTCATGTAGACCACTTCGTTGGTGACGATGCCCGTCTCCTTGTCCACCCGGCGGTAAGGCGCCTCGATGAAGCCATACTGGTTGATCCGGGCAAAGGTGGCCAGATAGGAGATCAAGCCGATGTTCGGACCTTCCGGCGTCTCAATTGGGCACATGCGCCCATAGTGGCTGTAGTGTACGTCGCGAACTTCGAATCCGGCGCGGTCTCTGGAAAGGCCGCCAGGACCCAACGCGGAAAGACGGCGCTTATGCGTCAGCTCCGCCAGCGGGTTGGTCTGATCCATAAACTGGGACAACGGCGAAGAGCCAAAGAATTCCTTGATCGCAGCCACCACGGGACGGATGTTGATGAGCGAATGCGGGGTCAGGACCTCCAGGTCCTGCGCCTGCAGGGTCATGCGCTCGCGAATAACACGCTCCAAACGGGAAAAACCAATACGGAACTGGTTCTGCAGCAATTCGCCCACCGAGCGGATGCGGCGGTTTCCCAGATGGTCGATGTCGTCGACCGTGCCCAGCCCAACCGCCAGGCAGTTCATATAGTTGATGGACGAGAAAATGTCGTCGATGATGATGTGCTTGGGGATCAGTTCGTCCTTGCGGGAACGGACCGCGTCCTTGAGCGCTTCCTCGTCGTCTCCGCACTCGCCGAGAATCTCCGCCAAGACGCTGAAACGAACGCGCTCGTTGATGTCGCACTCCGCAGCTGCATCAAAATTCACGAACTTCTGAATATCCACCATGCCGTTGGAGATGACCTTGACCTCGCGCTCGTTCACGGTGACATAGGCCACGCTGACGCCGGCGTCGTCGATCTCTTTTGCCAGCTCACGGGAAACGACTTGGCCCTCTTCCGCCATCAGCTCGCCGGTGAGCGGGTTGACGATCGGGCGGGAGAGCTGCTGTCCGGTGATGCGGCCCGCAAGGTTCAATTTTTTGTTGTATTTGTAGCGGCCCACGCGGGAGAGGTCGTAACGGCGCGCGTCAAAGAACAGGCCGTTGATGTGGGACTGTGCGCTCTCAATGGTGGGGGGCTCGCTCGGGCGCAGCTTCCGATAGACTTCGAAGAGCGCCTCTTCCATGTTCTTGCAGGGGTCCTTTTCGATGGTTGCGTTGATGCGGTCGTCGTCGCCGAAGTACTCGCGGATCTCCTCGTCACTGCCCAAACCCAGAGCGCGGATAAAGACTGTCACGGGGATCTTGCGGTTCTTATCGATGCGGACATAGAACACATCATTGGCGTCGTTTTCGTATTCCAGCCACGCGCCGCGGTTCGGAATAACGGTGGAGCTGAACAATTCCTTGCCGGTCTTGTCATACTCCATCTTGTAATAGACGCCGGGAGAACGAACCAACTGGGATACGATGACGCGCTCCGCGCCATTGATCACAAAGGTGCCGCTTTCCGTCATCAGCGGGAAATCGCCCATAAAGACCTCGGATTCCTTGATCTCTCCACTCTCCTTGTTCAAGAGGCGGGCGGTCACCCGGAGTGCAGCCGCATAGGTGGCGTCGCGCTCCTTGCACTCTTCCACGCTATAGTTCGGCTTGTCGACATCCAGTTTGTAGTCCACAAAATCGAGGACCAGATTGCCCGTATAGTCCGTAATCCCTGAGACGTCCTTAAAAACTTCCTTTAAGCCTTCGTCCAGGAACCACTTATAGGAATTTTTCTGGACCTCGATCAGATTGGGCATATCCAGCACTTCGTCAATGCGCGAGAAGCTCATGCGGACATTTTTGCCGACCTGTACCGGTTTGACATTCACCATTGGCTCAATCACTCCATTCAAAAATTTACCATCCTGATTGTGGCATCTATAATGGGAAACACAACTCTCTTGCAAGAGGGGCTTGCCTTTTTGGGGGAGTTGTGATATGATAAGCAAGCATGGATATGCGTATATCTTTCCATGATGATGCAGTTTAATATTTTATAACAATATATAGTGTTTGTCAAGGTAATTTGTGGTTTTACCTTGACTTTTTTGTTTTTTTATGTAGATACAAACTTTCCACCTGCTTTTCTGTACAAAAGCTCTAATTTTCTCGAAGGTTTTCCCCATCTTCTTTACAAAAAAGCCGTCCCGGCGTATCCAAACGGAGCTCCGGGACGGCCTTTTTCTGTTATTCAAGCGATGAATCGCTCCTGTATGGTACAAAATACAATCCCCAGTCCTGCTGAGAATAGGATCAACAGGATCGGGTGCGGCTTTTTCCAGAGCAACAGTGCCAGCGCCAATGCAAAAATGCAGACACCAATCCAATTGACCGCAGTGAAACTTCCTTCTGGAAAGAAGCTGGTCGTACAGACGGAAAATGCCGCCGCCGCGATCAACCCCACTACGGCGGGCCGCAGACCATACAGCGCCCCCTGGACAAAGTGGTTTTCCTGCATGGACAAGAACCACTTTGCCACCAGCAGGATGATGAGAAAGGACGGCAGCACGACACCGGCCGTCGCGCAGACCGCTCCCAAAATCCCCACCGTCTCCGCACCGATATACGTTGCGATATTCACCGCAAACGGCCCTGGCGTGGATTCGCTCACCGCAATAAAGTCGATCAGGTCCGTGAAGCTCAGCCAGTGGTTCTGTAGGACCTCCTCCTGAATCAGCGGGATCATCGCATATCCGCCGCCGATGGTGAAAAGCCCGATTTTAAAGAACGTCAGGAACAGATGCAGCAAGATCACGGCGCCTCTCCCCCTTTCCGCTTTTGCCAAAGCTGAAAGGCAATCCCGGCAACCGCAGCGCATATAATCACAACAATCACGTTCAGGCTGAACAGTGCCACCAAGATAAAGGCCGCTGCTGCCACCACGATCGCAAACACATTCTTCGGGCATTGTTTGGACAATTTAAAAACCGCGTTTATAATCAGCACAGCTACCCCGGCGCGAACACCTTCAAAGGCATAGCTGACATATTTCAGCTCCTTAAACTGTTCCAAGACCCCTGCCAAGAGCAGGATGACCAGAAAAGAAGGCAGCACCACACCGATCGTGGCAAAAAGGGCCCCTAAGAACCCCGCCACACGGTAACCGACAAACGTAGCGGAATTGACCGCAATGGTCCCCGGCGTTGATTCTGCAATCGCTAACATATCCAGCAGATCCTGATCGTCAATCCAATGGCGCGACTCAATCGTCTCCCGCTGGATCAACGGGATCATGGCATAGCCTCCCCCAAAGGTAAACGCGCCGATCTTTAAAAAGGTGACGAACAGCGCCGCGCACCGCCGCCCAAGAGATTCCTGTTCCATCCCATACCCTTCCCATTTCCATGTTTTCTTTCATTATATCTTGGGAAGGCCCGGCAAACAATGCCATTTTGGTTAAATCGTGTTTTCTTGTGCTAGAAAATGCTCCAAGTTCTGTTCGTGGAACGGGACGTCGTACTGCCCAAAACCGCCCCAATAGTTGCGGATCTCAGCGCGCAAGGCCGGGTCATCCGTCTCCTGGTAGAGCTCCTTGACATAGGGCAGGGAGGCTTCCGGCGTAGCGTATAGGGCTTCGAGGTCCACCGAATCCAGTGTCCCCGCCTGATAGCGGCCGATGTTGTACCGTGCGATCAGTCCGTCCACATTGCTGTAGCACAGGAGCAAAAAGCAGATGGAAAAGGCGAGCACCAATGCCTTGGCCAGATTAACTCTGCGAAATTGCGCGACGATCACGATGGCAAAAACGATGAACAGCAGAACCATAAACCAGCTGGTGTACACGCGCAGGAGGGTCAATCCATACTGTTGGATGTATAAGACCATCTTGCTCAGAGCCGTCACAATCAACAGAAGGGTTTCCGCGGAGAGCAATACCGAGAACACGACCAGCGGGCGCACCGGTTTTTCTCCCTTTTTCACGGTGAACAGGCGCACGCCTCCCAACACCGCCAGATTGATCATCGCCACCCCGCAGAGTTCAAAAAAGCCCTGGCGGGCATATTCGGCATAGGTGAGCCCCTCCGGACGCACGCCCGCAAATGCAGAAAACAGGGTGGCTGCCTGGGCGCCAAAGAACAGGAGGTAAACCCCGGTGAGCAGCGCCAAGACCGTGACTGTCATCGCGGGCGGCAGCTTGCGGCGCTTCTCACGGGCTTTTTCCACATCTTCTTTCCCGCGGACCGCTACGAAGCGCTTTTGCAGGTTTCCGTAGAACATTCCAAAGAAATAGCATCCCACCAGCGCCGCAGGCAGTAGCCGCAGCAGGAACTCCAGCAACCGTTCCCCGAATTCCGCGGTCATTTCCTGCACCATCCGCGCAAAGGTTTGGTCCGCCCTTGTCAGCAGCGTCCCCACAACCATGACGAGGGGGATCGCCACCAAAATGCCCAAGACAGCCGCCAGCGCATTTTTGCTCCGGCGGCTTTTGCCCGCTGCACCGCGCAAAATCTTGGGGCCGCAAGTAAAATTGGAAAAGGGAATCCGAAACAATTGATCCAGCAGGTCCGGCACAACAAACCGACCGAGGGAGGGTTCCAGCCGGGAGCCGCACGCCGCTGCAATCCAATACACAGTCACGATCATGCAAAAGAATAGGTTGAAAAATTTCAACACTCCATTTGAGAACAGCGCAAAGTAGAGTGTGGAGACCATGGAAAGCCCCAACCAGCCATAGCTGCTCTTGGGCGGCGAGATCTTCTGTTTCCGCATGTAGAGTAAGGCCGTCGTATAGAAACAGGCGGCGAAGATTGTAACGCCTACGCCGAGGGAATACGGCGCTAAGAGCGCCAGTGGGTTTACCAGCCAGACAAAGAGATACCCGCACACCAGTGCCAGGATCGCAAAGCAGGCATCCACCCCTGTGAAGGGAATCGACGGTTCTTTTTTGTCCTTGAGGCCGGCAGGCACCGATGGGTCCTGATAGACGCGTTCCGCCGGCAAAATGGGCGCACCAGTGGTTTGGGGTACGCTTGCCGCGCCCTCATGATTCGGTTCCATATGCATTTGTCCGATGCTCCTTTCCGTATGTTTCTTAAGATTCTCGATATTCCAGAAGATCCGCCGGCTGGCAGTCCAGCGCGCGGCAGATCGCTTCCAGGGTTGAAAACCGGATCGCCTTGGCCTTGTTGTTTTTCAAGATCGACAGGTTTGCGGGGGTGATCCCGACCTTCTCCGCCAACTCTCCCGCCGAAATCTTCCGCTTGGCCATCATGACGTCCAGATTGACAACAATCGGCATGTCGCTCTTCCTTTCATCGCCCGTGGGCGTCAAATGGTGTAATCGTTTTCCGTCTTAATCTCAATGGCCTGTTCAAATACATTCTTGACCACCCGCACAATCAGCCCGCAGAAGGCCGCCGCAGCCGCCACCAGAAAAAACGACGTGTAATAAAAGCCGGAAACCAGGGTCACCACCCCCACTGCAATGCACAGCCAGGAAATTGCCCGCAGCAGCGTGACGTTCTCCTGCTCAAACACCCTCTCCCGGCGAAGATTGCGCAAAAGGCGGTGTAAACACAGAAGCAGAAATAGGCCGGGTACCGCACAGCAGTAAATCGTAATCCGGAACGCCAGATGGATGGCTTGTGCGTCCGGCGATTCCCCAAAGTACCAGGCCACGATCTGCGGGGCAAAGATCACCCCAGCCACCAACAATACCAAAAACAGCCTGGTGCAGAAGATGGACAACATAAGAGATTTGGATTTCGTCCACATCGCGGTTCCTCCTTTGTTTTTCTGCTTCTATTCTAGCACGCTTGAAATCGTTTTGCAATATATTTTTATCGTTTTTCAATAAATTTATACTGATATTCAAAAAGAAAAGCCCGCAGAAACCCGCGGGCAGTTGCAATGCGTATAAAATTTGGAAAGACAAACTCAATATTGGTCGAACAATCCCGTAAAATCAAAGGTGGCAAAATAGTCCTTCGGCGTTTCCGCGCGGCGGATCAATTGGGTGGTCCCATCCTCCTTCAGAAGGACCTCCGCAGAGCGGAGCTTGCCGTTGTAATTGTATCCCATCGAGAAACCATGCGCCCCGGTATCGTGGAAAACAAGCAGATCCCCCATGTCAATCTTCGGCAGCATACGGTCGATGGCAAACTTATCGTTGTTCTCGCACAACCCTCCGGTGACATCATACTGGTGGTCGCAGGGCTGATCCTCCTTGCCCATCACCGTGATGTGGTGATACGCGCCGTACATCGCTGGGCGCATCAAATTGGCGGCACAAGCGTCCACGCCGATGTACTCCTTGTAGATGTGCTTCTCATGGATGGCCTTCGTCACCAGGCAGCCGTTCGGCCCAAGCATATAGCGGCCCAGTTCTGTAAAGATCGCCACGTCGCCCATTCCGGCGGGAACCAAGACCTCTTCATACGCCTTGCGTACCCCCTCGCCCACGGCCAGGATATCCACTTCCTGCTGCTCCGGGCGATATGGGATTCCCACGCCGCCGGAAAGGTTGATAAACGCAATATGGGCCCCTGTCTTTTCTTTCAGCTCCACCGCCAGCTCAAACAAAATGCGCGCCAAGGTGGGGTAGTATTCGTTTGTCGTGGTGTTGCTGGCCAGGAAGGCGTGGATGCCAAAATGCTTTGCACCCAATCCCTGCAATTTCTTGTAGCCTTCGATCATCTGCTCCTTGGTAAAGCCGTACTTCGCATCGCCGGGGTTGTCCATGATCGTATTGCTGATTGCAAACTTCCCGCCCGGGTTGTACCGGCAGCTGATCGTCTCCGGGATCCCCACCAGGCTGTTCAAAAAGTCGATGTGGGTGAAGTCGTCGAGGTTGATCGTCGCATGCAGCTTTGCCGCATACTGGAAGTCCTGAGCCGGCGTGTCGTTGGAGGAAAACATGATGTCGCTTCCGGAGAAGCCGCACGCTTCGGACATCATCAGCTCGGTCAGCGAGGAGCAATCGACGCCGCAGCCCTCCTCCTGCAAAATCTTCAAAATGAACGGATTCGGCGTCGCCTTTACCGCAAAATATTCCTTGAAGCCCTTGTTCCATGCGAACGCCTTCTGGAGATTGCGTGCACGCTCGCGGATGCCCTTCTCGTCATACAGGTGGAACGGCGTCGGATATTCTTCGACAATTTTTTGCAATTGTTCATTGGTGACAAATGGCTTTTTCATCTGGCTCCCACTTTCCTCATTCATTTCCGCGCCGCAAGTTAGCGCAGATTAACTTTCAAAATTGACGTTTACAGTATAAAAAAGATTTGTTTTTTTGTCAAGTCAAGCCGCATAAAGCAATATGCGCGGTCAATCGACCATCTGGAGGAACTCCTCTTCTGTGAGGATCGGAACGCCGAGCTGCTGTGCTTTTGTCAGCTTGCTTCCGGCCTCCTCTCCCGCAAGGACATAGCTGGTCTTTTTCGAAACGCTGCCGCTCACTTTCCCGCCGAGCTTTTCGATCACCGCCGAAGCCTCCGCGCGCGTCATTGTCGGGAGCGTCCCCGTTAGGACAAAGGTCTTTCCCGCAAACCGGGTATCGTTCACCACGGTCTTGCTCAGCAGGTTCACTCCCGCATCGCGCAGGCGCCCAATCAAGTGCGCGGTGCTGGAAAGATCGAAGAATTGCCGGATACTCTCCGCCATGATGCCGCCGAAGCCGTCAATCGCGGCAATCTCCTCCGCACTCGCTTGGAAGATGGCATCCATACTGCCAAAATGGGCGGCCAGCAGTTTGGCAGCTTTCAGGCCGATGTGCGGGATGCCCAAGGCGTAAACCAGCCGGTAGAGGTCGTTTTCCTTGCTCCGTTCAATGGCTTGCAGCAGATTTTGCGAGGACTTCTCCCCCATGCGCTCCAGCTCCTGTAGCTGCGGCTGGGTCAGGCGGTAAAGGTCCGCCGGGGATGCCACCAGCTCGCGCTCCACCAACTGCTCGATCAACGCCGGGCCCAGCCCGTCGATGTCCATCGCGTCACGGCTGCTGAAATGGATCATGTGGCGCACCAGCTGTGCGGGGCACTCCGGATTTGTGCAGCGTATAGCGGCCTCGCCCTCTTCACGGGTGACCGGGCCACCGCAGGAGGGACATACCTCCGGGATACGGTAGGGCTCCGCATCCGGGTTGTGCGCGGCCACGGAGACCACCTCCGGGATAATCTCCCCCGCCTTGCGCAGGACAACCGTGTCCCCAATGCGGATGTCTTTTTCTGTGATGAAATCCTGGTTGTGCAGCGTCGCGCGGCTGACGGTTGTGCCCGCCAGCGTGACCGGCTCAAAGATACCGGTCGGCGTCAAGACGCCCGTGCGCCCGACATTGATTTCGATTTCCAGGAGCTTTGTCTCCTTCTCCTCCGGCGGATATTTGAACGCCTCCGCCCATTTGGGGAATTTTGCCGTGCTCCCCAAAAGGGAACGCTGCGAGAAGTCGTCCACCTTTACGACAGCGCCGTCGATGGAATATCCCAGGGAACCGCGCAGTTCCCCGATGCGGCGTACCTCTTCAATGACCTCCTGCATGGTAGGACAAGCTTTGTAAGAGGGTGGCACCGGGAAGCCTAGCTCCTTCAAAAAGTCCAGCGATTGCTTGTGGGAATGCAGTTCTTCCCCATAGACCTGCTGCACATTGAATACAAAGATGTCCAAGGTCCGTGTCGCGGTGATCCGCGGATTCTTCTGACGCAGAGAACCCGCCGCCGCATTGCGCGGGTTTTTAAAGGGCTTTTCATCGTTGAGCTCCTGGCGCGCTGCCAACTTGAAAAAGCTCTCATGCGACATGTAAACCTCGCCGCGCACCTCCAAATACGGAACCGGGCGGCTCAGCTTCAAAGGCACGGTCCGGACCGTCCGCAAATTTTCAGTGACGTCCTCTCCCACCAAGCCGTCCCCGCGGGTGGAACCGCGCACAAAGAGGCCGTCGCGATACTCCAAGGAAACGGACAGCCCATCAAATTTTGGCTCCACAATATAGACCGGATCACTCACGACCTCGCGCACCCGGCGGTCAAAGTCCATCAACTCTTCCTCGGAAAAGGCGTCGTGCAGGCTTTCCATGGGGACCTCATGTTCCACCTTTTCAAAGGTGTTCAAGGGCGCGCCGCCCACGCGCTGGGTGGGCGAATCGGGCTGAATCCACTCCGGATGGTCGTTTTCCAGCTGCTGCAATTGCCGGTACAGCATATCGTATTCATAATCATCGATCTCCGGGGCGTCCTCCACATAGTATTTTTGGTTATGATAGTTGATCTGTGCGATCAACTCTTGCATCTGCTGCTTTACCGCTTGTTCTTCCATGGCTTTTTCTCCTTCTTTTGCGCGAGCATTTTCCACGCACCCGCCGTCAAAGAGGCCGCCGGCGTATCCCGCCCGGCGGCCCGTTTTCGATTAGTTTGATTATACTCCATCCAGCCTATACGCGTAAAGGGATGCTGGGAAAATTTATGCTTGAATATTCGCCATCAATTGAGGAACTTCCCCAATAATCACCGTTTCCGCCACAGGGATATCGGTTGTAATCTCGGTCGTGCCATTGTAGGCAGGCGGCAAAAACGAATAGATGCTGGCATGCACCCGCAGGCAGATGCGGTGTTTCGTCTGGTTAATCCCCGCTGATTCAAATGTACTCTCAAAATCCGCCGTCACATTGCCGGAAAGGGACAGACGCACAGGGATATTGGGCCCACGTCCATGCAGCAGTTCACTGCCGAGCAGCGTTCCCAACGGCACACCGGTGTCCAAATGCTCTCCCAGTTGTTCCTGCACTCTCTGCAAGATCGATGCTTTGAGTTGGTTCATCTGATTCATGTCGGTTGTAACCGCTAAAATCTGCCCGGACTCTGCGCGCTCGATGTCCACCAAGTCTGTGTAGGAGACGGAATTTGCAGTCAATTCCTCCATGACCGCCCCGTTAATCGCCTCCACCGAGGTGATCCGCGCCTGATTGGTCACCATGGATTCGACGACCGGATGCAATCTCCAATCCAGAAACAGGAAGATTACGCCCAACAGTGCTACGATAGCCACCGCTTTTCCGATCCACCCTCCACGTCTGTGGCGGCGCGGCCTGCTTCTTCTCCATCGTCTCACGGCGCATCCCTCCTTTTGCTTCTTTTCCATCATACGCAAAAGGAAAAAAGCTGTGCAGACTTTTTCTGATTTCAGAGAAACAAAAAGGCACAGGGGGAAAACATCCCTCTGTGCCCGAAAAATTTTAAAAACTTATTCTGCATCCGCAGCCGGAGCTTCTTCCTGTGCAGGAACAGCCGCTTCTTCTTCAGCAGCCGCCGGCTCAAGCAACGCACGGATGGAAAGGCTGACGCGCTTCTTCTCGAAGTCGATGTCGGTGATCTTCGCCTTGACCACATCGCCGATCTTCAGCACATCCTGCGGCTTCTCGATTCTGTGATCCGCAATCTGAGAGATATGAATCAAGCCATCGATGCCCGGGATAATTCTTGCGAACGCACCGAAGGTGGTCATGCCAACCACGGTGACATCCGCAACCGTGCCGACCGGATACTCGCGCTTGAGGATCTCCCACGGGTTGTCCTCTGCACGCTTGTAGCCCAGGGAAATCTTGCCCTTCTCGCGGTCCAGACCTTTGATGTATACCTTTACGGTGTCGCCCACATTGACGACCTCGCTCGGATGCTTAATTCTGCTCCAGGACAGCTCGGAGATATGGATCATTCCGTCGATGCCGCCCAGGTCCACAAACGCGCCATAAGCGGTCAGGGACTTCACAACACCGGTGTACTCCTTGCCGACCTCTGCGGTCTCCCAGAACTTGTCCGCCAGAGCCTTGCGCTCGTCCTTGAGGACGGAACGGATGGAACCGACCGCACGGCGGCGGTTGCGGTTGACCTCGATGATGCGGAAGCGGACTTCCTTCTTCAGCAGATCCTCCAGAGGATCGTTGCGGGACGCCGTTGCCTGGGAAGCGGGGATAAACACGCGCACGCCGTTGGTCACAGCGATCACGCCGCCCTTAATCACTTCGGTTACAACACCGGTCAGAATCTCCTGGCTCTCCTCTGCAGCCGCGACGGTTTCCCAGCCCTTTGCTGCGTCGAGGCGCTTCTTCGAAAGCATGATCGTACCTTCCTGATCGTTGGTGCGCATGATCAGGAGGTCCATTTCGTCGCCGATTTTTACCAGATCTTCGGGTTTTGCATTCGGGTCAGCAGACAGCTCGGCAACCGGAATAAATCCGGCCTGCTTTCTCCCAACATCTACATAGACCTCGTTGGGGGCAATGCCGACAACCACACCGTGTACCTTCTCATCTGTATTTAAACTTTTGAGGGATTCTTCAAGCATCTCCTCAAAGCTCGTATCGGCATTCTCCGTTGAATTCGCACCTGCGTTTTCAATAATTTCTGACATGGTAACTAGTACCTCCTTTATAATGCTTGCCGGTGTTGAGGCGCCGGCAGTAATGCCAACGGAAGCGGCTCCCTTCAGAGCCGACAGCGGAAGCTCCTCCGCTGTTTCGATGAGATATGTAGTGCAGTTCTGCCTACAAACATCGCGGAGTTTCGCAGTGTTTGAACTTTGCCTGCCGCCGATGACGATCATCGCATCGCAATGCTCGGACAATTCGACCGCTTCAGATTGACGCTTTGCAGTAGCATTACATATTGTATCAAAAATTGTGGCATTTGTATATACCTTTTTTATGATTTCCAAACAATTTTCCCATTCCGCCACGCTAAAAGTCGTCTGTGCGACAAAACATGCCGGTTTATTTTTTAAATCTGGAAAATTATTCGTTAAATTTTCCAAATCTTTTGCATTTTTAAAAACATAGCAGGATTGGCAATGGCCTCGAATTCCCTCCACTTCCGGATGGGTGGCATTTCCCGCAATCAGCACGGTTTGTCCCTTTGCAGAGGCCTCCGAAACAATTTTATGAATCTTGGCCACAAAAGGGCAGGTGGCATCCACATAAGCGATCCCTAAGCGGTGGATCTCCTCTAGGACAGCCTCCGATACCCCATGCGAGCGGATGACTAAGGTCGCGCCCTGCGGCGTTTGGGACGGCGATTCCACGATTTGGACGCCGCGGGATTCCAGCTCCTGCAGCGTTTGCGGGTTATGAATGATCGGGCCCAGGGTACACACCTGTTTCCCCGCATCCAACAATGCAAATACCATCTGAACCGCACGGTTCACGCCAAAGCAGAAACCGGCCGATTTTGCTACGGTTACCTTCAAAAATCCGTCCTCCTGTCCGGCCGGTCTTACAAAAAGTTTACCCGGCCCCGCTCCAATTATGAACCCTTTCACGGGAAAAAGGCGTCTCTGCGCGATCCAAAAAGAAGCCTGTTTTCGTTCCAAAAAGAAACTTCTTTTTCGAACGCTCTCCCGCCATCACTGATAATACAACGCAAAAGCTCAATTTCTTTCAAGCAAACCGTTAATTTTTTCTGCCAATCGCCCCGCCGCCCCGCGTACATGTCGAAGCGAACCGTCCGCAAGGTCGAGCGCCTGTATCGAAAGGACTTCTCCAAACCGTACCACAACGCGTTTGAAAGGGCGGATACGCCCCTTGAAAAAAATACAGGCCGGCAAAATCGGGGCTTGCGCCTTCGCTGCCACCAACACCGCGCCCGCCTTCGGCTGAAAAGGGGAATTATCGAACACACAGCGGCCCTGCGGAAAAATCCCAACCACACCGCCGTCCTGCAAAATGTGAACCGCCGTCCGCACCGACTCCGCATCCCCTTTGTCCCTTCGGACGGGAAATGCGCCAAAGACGTACAAAAGCCAGCGCGCAAAGCGGCCGTGATCCTCAAAAAGCTCGGACTTTGCCATAAAACGGATCGTTCGGGGAACCGCTACCGCCATAAAAAAGGGATCGAGCACCGACCGGTGGTTGCTGCAAAGGATGAACGGTCCCTGCTTTGGGATATTCTCCGTTCCCTCTATCTGCAGACGGAACAGCCATTTCCCGACCGGCGCCAAAAGCTTCCTCCAAAATGGATAGACAGACATAGCCGGGCCCCCTTTGCGCTCTATGTAAACATGCCCTCACGCTCAAAGAGGAACGTTATCCCTGCATCTCTCGCAAATCACGTTCCCGCAATTCTCGAATTTTGTCCATCACCAGCCGGCTGGCATTCCGAAATTCCACACCGGTACCCTCTTGAATGCCCAGCTGTTCGCAGGGAATAAGTTCTCCAATGGAAATGATCGTACGGTGAAACAGCCGGGGCTTTTTACTGCCGACCGGCGTGATACAAACCGGCAAGATCGGGGCCTGGTTTTGGTAGGCAAGCATCACGGCACCCGCTTTTGGTTTTCCCAACTCACCGTCCTTGGACCGTGTTCCCTCGATGAATACCCCTATGGCGCATTCCTCATGCAACAGCTCCGCAGCGGAGTCGATCGCCTCGACATCCCCCTTGCCGCGCTGCACGGGAAACGCGCCCAATTTTTTCAGAATGAAGCCAAAAGGCTTAAATTGAAAAAGTTCCGCCTTTGCCATATAAAAAATCTGCCGTCTCTGGGAACAGGATAAGCGCACGGGGTCGGAGTTGGACAAATGGTTACAGCAAATCACCACCCTGCCCTCTTTCGGGAACCGTTCTTTATTCTTAACGGTATAGGGCACAAACGGAAAGGTCACCTTTTCTGCGATTGCCCTCGCAAATACATAAAGAGGCGTACGCTTCATTTTCAAACCACCGATCTCCGGGAAATCCCGGTGTTGTTTTGGCCGTCTTCCCTGGGAGAACGGCCTTTTAAGAAATCTTATCCTGAACAGTGCGCAAAAGGCGCTGGAAGGCCTGCTCCCGCGTTAAACCGGTGCTGTCCACCATAATGGCGTCTTCTGCCGGAACGAGCGGCGCGACCGCGCGATGGGAATCATCGTAATCACGCTGCTTGAGCTCCGTCAGGACCTGGTCATAATCGGCCTCTAAGCCTTTTTCCCGAAGCTCTAAATAGCGGCGCTGGGCGCGCTCTTCGGGAGAAGCCGTCAAGAAAATCTTAACCTGTGCATTCGGGAGGACAACCGTCCCGATGTCCCGGCCGTCCATAACCACATGGTTTTTCTTTGCGAGATCCCGCTGCAAGTCAAACAGGAAAGCGCGCACCTCCGGGACAGCGGAGACATTGGAAGCTGCAATCGAAATATCCTGCGTACGGATGGCGTCGGAAACATCTTCTTCCGCAAGGAACACGCGCTGTTCCCCATCGCGGAAGGCCAACCGGACCTCCACGCCTCCCAGATTTCCGGCAACCGCCGCAAAGTCGGTCGTGGGGATGCCTTTCCGCCTCATATACAGGCCGATCGCCCGATAGAGCGCCCCGGTATCCACATAGATATATCCAAGCTCTTTGGCCAAAGCGCGGGCCATCGTGCTTTTTCCAGCCCCGCCCGGGCCGTCAATGGCAATTGCAATCATCGTATATCCTCCCTAACTCATGGAATTCGCCGCGAGGCGGCCGGTACAAAAAGCAATCTGCAAATTAAATCCGCCGGTATAGGCGTCTACGTCAATCACTTCCCCGGCAAAGTACAACCCCGCCACACGCTTGGACTCCATGGTCTTCGGGTTGATCTCCTTCACGGATACGCCGCCGGAGGTGACAATCGCCTCTTCCACCGGCCGGAATCCCGTAATCTCCACAGGATATGCCTTCAAAAGCTCCGCAAAAGCACGCCGCTGCTCGCGGGTGATCTGATTACACTTCGTGTCCGGTGCAATACCGGAACGGCGCACTATCACGGGAATCATCTTGCGCGGCAACAGTGCAGAAAGCGCATTGGAAAAATCGCGGTTCTTATTCGCTTCAAAGTCGCGCTGGAGGCGCGCATCGAG
The DNA here is from genome assembly GCF_015558525.1 of Anaeromassilibacillus sp. D41t1_190614_C2. Classification (NCBI taxonomy): domain Bacteria; kingdom Bacillati; phylum Bacillota; class Clostridia; order Eubacteriales; family Acutalibacteraceae; genus Anaeromassilibacillus; species Anaeromassilibacillus sp. D41t1_190614_C2. The sequence continues at coordinate 95,639 of NZ_JADMOD010000011.1, forward strand.
CTGTTCCGGGCGCAGCGCCGGCTTTAAGTCCACCACCACGCGGTACCGGTCAGGCGCCATATCGCGCATGTGCGCGCTGGCGCTCAGGACCATCGGGCCGGAAAGGCCAAAATGCGTGAAAAGCATCTCCCCAAAATCGTGGTAAATCTCTTTCTTTTTTTTCGTGTCCCAGACATGGATCGCCGTGTTTTTCAGCGACAGTCCCATCATCTCCGGACAGTCCGTCCCGGCGGCCACCAAGGGCACCAACGAGGGGCGCAGCGGCGTGACGATATGGCCAGCCTGACGTGCAAACGCATAGCCATCCCCCGTGGAGCCCGTCCCTGGATACGACACACCGCCGCACGCAACCAACACATTCCGGGCCAAAATGCGTGCGCCGCCCTGCAGCTCCGCCCCCTGCACCGTGCCATCCTCCAACAGCAGTTGTTTGGCTTCCCCGGTTAGCATTTCCACACCACTGCGCTTCATGTACCGGATCAACGTATCCACGACATCAACCGCGTGGTCAGATGTCGGAAACACGCGGTTTCCCCGCTCCACTTTGAGAGGGAGGCCTTGCGCTTCAAAGAAAGCCATCACATCCCGTGGGGGAAACGCAGATGCCGCGCTGTATAAAAAACGCCCGTTGGAGGGGACCGAGGCGATCAGCTCCTGTACATCGCAATCGTTTGTTACATTACAGCGGCCCTTGCCGGTAATCATCAATTTCCGGCCGGGCCGTGCATTCTTTTCCACCAGGCAGGTCCGCAGTCCACGGGCCGCGGCCGTCCCTGCGGCGAGCATCCCGGCCGCTCCGCCGCCGATCACCAGCGCATCATACGTTTGGCTCACTCTTGTGTTCATCCACCTTTTCGTAAACTCCGTATTCATCCCAGATGTCCTCCAGGTTCTGGAAGACCTTTTTGACCTCATTGGACTTTTTCAGGGCAATGGTGACAATCAGGGCATTGATTAAGCTGAGCGGCGCGCAATAGGAATCGACAATGGAGGCAATATCGCTGCGCGCCAAAAGCAGATAGTCGGCAGGTTCTGCCAACGGGGACAAGGTGCTGTCTGTGATCGCAACCACCTTCGCCCCACGCTTGCGGGCAAAATTCATCGCCTTGACCGCTTTCCGGGAGTACCGCGGGAAGCTGATTCCGATCACTACATCGTTTTCATCGATGCGGATCATCTGTTCAAAGATTTCCCCCTCGCTGGTAGACTGCACCAGAAGCACATTCTCAAACAGCAGGTGCATGTAATACGAAAGGAACGTCGCCAGCGCCAAGGAGCTGCGCGCGCCCAAGATATAGATCTTCCGCGCGGAAGAGATCGCGTCCGCCGCCTTATAGAAATTCTCATGGGAGGTCTCTTCCATGGTCCGCCGGATGATGTCGATATCCTGGTTGAATACCGAGTCGAGGATATCGTTGTCCCCGATGCGGTTGGCCGTAACCTCCATGCGCTGGACCGAGGTAAGCTTGTTCCGGATCATCTCCTGCATGGCCTGCTGCAGCTCCGGATATCCTGTGTAACCGATCTCCGTGGCAAAACGCACTACGGTCGATTCGCTCACGCCAACCGTAGCACCCAAGCGGGCAGCTGTCATAAACGCCACCTTGTCATAATGCTCCAGTATATATTTTGCAATCAGTCTCTGGCCTTTCGAAAAACTGGTCATTTTGTTTTGAATTCTGGCGGTCAACAAGTTATTCATTTCAAATCCCATCTCCGAGCGGTGTATTTTATCGGATTTGCCGCCCGATCGCATGCAGAAAACGACGGCAACCTCCACAAATCATGCAAAAAATAGTGGAGCTGTTTTCGCCGCCCACAGGGCGAAAACGGTTCCACTCTATATTAAGACCAAAATTTTGAAAAATCAAGCTTTATTTCAGCCTAAGCCACCGTTGTACATTTTTATGCATCCGCTGGCAATAGACGACGACTAAGCAGGAAAGGCAATAATCGTACAGCAAAAACGCCACATTCCCGACCAACAGGAAGACCCAAGGGAGATACACGCCAAAAACCGTAAAGCTTTCCTCCGGCACGCCCAGCAAATGGATGGAGAGGAAAAACTCCACAACCATCGCTACATTGAACAAAAGGAACTTGGCAAGCCACCTGAACAACCGCTTGGGGAGCTGTTCGAAATTTGCTTTTAGAATGGGATAATATCCAAAAAAGAGGACAAATATCGCGACCGCCTCTTTATCGGCTACCACCAAAAACGATAATACAGCCGACACTACAAACGATGGCCAAGCCCATCTCTTGCCCAGTTCGATCACCGTCAGCATCATCAAAGCCCCCGCGATCGCTGGAAGCGTATAGGATGCAGCGGGAAACAAATTGGTCATAAACATCAGCGCCGTGCTCAATGCAGCCAGCATACTGCTGAACGCCAGCTTTATGGTATTGTTTCTCAACAGCAGCCGCCCCCACCATACGGATTACAACAAGCATCACAGCAAATTGCCGTTGCGCAAATATCACAAAAGCTACAACCACCCACGGTCTGGACATTCGGGTTGTATCCGCCGTAAACGCCATTGCGTTGGTTGATCGCCTGATTCATTGCCGCCCGGTACTCCATATTATTGGGGTCCATCTGGCAGGCGCTTGAAAAATGATTGTATGCCTCTTCCATCCAGCCGCGTTTATACAGCACCGTCCCTTTCAGAAAATGCCATTCCGCATCGCGCCCTTCCGCAGGGACACCATTCAAAATCTGCTCTGCATCCGCAATCCGGCCGGTCATAATCAAGTTTCGCACATCATTAAAACCGGACCTAGGATTGGCATAGGAGGAATATCCTGTATAACCCCACCCCGTCTGCTGCGCACCACTTGTTGTGCGTCCTTTGCGTTGGGCCATAATTGTGTCATACGCTTGGTTGATCTCCTTCATCTTCTCATCCGCGAGATCTGCAACAGGGCTGCCGGCATAATTATCGGGATGATATTTTTTTGCCAGTGCCCGGTAAGCACTTTTGACCTCATCGTCCGTTGCAGTGGGAGGTACCCCAAGAATTTTATACGGGTCAGACATGCTTTTCTTTCTCCTTCTCAAACAGGATTGCTCGCTGCATCTCCGGCAAGCCGAGAAACATCACATTGGAAACAATCGCGCCGAGCTGCTCAAGGTCCATCAAGTTGACTGCTGCGATCAGCTGGGAAAGCGTCGCATTTAAAATCCGGTTTGCTTCCTCTTTGACTTCTTTCAGCCGTTCCGTCGGACAGTTGGGCTGCAACTGCTCCTTAATGATAAAAGGGTTAAATGCTCCTTCATATAAATCTTTTTCCAAATCGTCCGCCGCATCTATAATATAGACCCAGCGGCCTAAAAAATACCCCGCCTGCCGCACAAGACGGTCCTCGGGGCTCAGTTCCGGGGCAGCCGCACCAAAGGCGAAAACCTGCTCCATCATCTTCGCGGTCGGCTCTGCATAAAAGTCAATACTCTGCCCTGGATTTTGTTCCGCAGCCGCCTGCTCCATCATCGCCAAGGCCACGATCTTGTCCAGCTCCGGATAGTCCTTTGCGGCTTTCCTGCGCATTTGGGAGACAAACGGGAGTACCATGTAGGACTTCATACGCTTTAAAAAACGGTCATCTGCAATATTATCCCGCACCTTTTGGTAAACCATAATCACCGATAACGCAGAAGCCAGACGGAGTTCGTCTCCCCCCCCTATACAAGCTCCACATTTCTTGAGAGGGTTCACCACGCAACGGCCTTCTCGAAAACCCAAGCATTTCTTGTGCAACGCCATCAGCCACAATGCGAAAAAGGTACAGTCATAGCTGAGCGTCATTCTTGCGAACATCCCATAGCTCTTTCCAAGCTGCCGGCATAACGAACAATAAACCGCCCGATATGCTTCATATTCGCGCACACGTAACTCAGACTTCTGAGGCCGGACATATCCAAACACAAGGCCACCCCCTTATAGGCATTTTACCTGCAAGCAAAGCCCGCTATCCACGTGCCAATTTCAAAGGGAACCTCGCCGCGTTTTTTCGATTTTCATTCGAAATTCTATAAATTGGACTCGTTAGTATTCTACTATATCCTCCATCAGTATTTAATTAACAATATGTAAATTTTTCTCTGTTTAGCAAAGCAAGGCGGCTGCCGCCGTGTCTGATTTTCTGAATTGATATCAATTGGCGTTTTCTTCCAGTTTTCTTAAACGGCCAAGGATTCTCTCCCCTTTCAAACATGGAACCGTGACTTTTTACAAGGCATATGCTAGAATGGAAATGGTCTGCTCCAAAACCATATGAAGAAATTAATCCATCAACATAGAAGGGACGAGAATATTATGAAATTTATCCGGCACATGGACCAAAAGGACGACATATTTCAAAAGGCATTTTCTCTATATCAGGTGAGTTTCCCAGAGAAGGAACAGCGTTCCCTGGATGACCACATCCGTGCGCTAGCTGACCCAAGGTTTTTCTGTGAAACCATCTGGGAGGGGGAACAGTTTTGCGGCTTAATATTTTATTGGGAATTGAGCGGATTTCAATATATTGAGCATCTTGCCATTGAACCTAGCCTACGGGGTAGCGGTATCGGTTCCCGGTGCCTAGAAGAATTCTGCAAACGGAACCAAAAGATCGTTTTAGAGATCGACCCGCCGATCGACGACATATCCATTCGGAGAAAAAGCTTTTACGAGCGACTGGGCTTTCACTACAACGGATATTATTATATTCATCCCTCCTATCAAAAGGGTTGTACGCCGCATCAGCTGTTGATCCTAAGCTGGCCAAAGCCAATTACTGAGGAAGAGTACCGCACGTTCATCCGTGATATGTGGGAAATTGTAATGTTGTACAGCCAAAACTCTGCCTCGGTAGGCAAATGCCGTACACCGCTAAGTGAAAAGGTTTACCCGTATTCTAAAAACTCTTAAAGGAGAACCCCGCCCCATCAGGATCTATGGAGCGGGGATTTTCTATGTCTAGCCGCCGTAAAAGCACTTACGGACGGATCCGCAGCCTCTGCCTCGGATAGATCAGATTCGGGTCGGAAATATCGTTGAGCCACATCAAGCGTTGCACTGTTGTCCCAAACTTCTCCGCAATTTTTGTCAAGGTATCACCGGGACGGACGACATACCATTTCGGTGTGCTCTCCTCCGGGACAAAAATCCGCAGTCTCTGTCCAGGATAAATCACATCGGTTTCGACAATTCCATTATATCGGGCGATATCGTTGACAGTCGTGCCATAAGCTTTTGCGATATTCCAAAGGGTATCTCCCTCTCTTACTGTATAAACAATTGATGGCATGAAAACTCTCTCCTTTACTGATTATAAAAAACGCCACTCCATCTTATGTGCTACAAGGACAAGAAGTGAATGTGATTACCCGTTTTTCTCGCCTTTTGATAACGTATCGAAAGAATCCTGTAGCATGCTTGGCGCTGCCCGCATACTTTAACCCAATGAAGCAAAAGTGTGCAAGTGGGAGCCTATCTCTCAATAATACACAATTCCTTTACCAATTTTTTACAGGATTTTAAATATTGCACAAAGAATTAGGCTTGCAATTATGCAACATGTATGATATAATCCTTTATGTAAACTACAAGGAGGGAAACATGAAACTATACGACATTAGCGTGGGTGAATTTGTGAACCTGCTTGAACATGCAAAAGGGAACATTTATCTGGTTACGGGAGAGGGCGTCTCTTTTGGAATGAACAGCAAACTGGCACAGCTGTATGGCATTAAGATGCTGCTCGAGGATTCAAAAGATAACAAAATCTCTCCTGAAATTATCGTTGAAGACAAAGAAGATGAAGAAATGTTTTGCCGTTATTGGATGTCCCGCTGCGCAAAAGTAAGTGGGTGGACTAAGACATAATGGCGGATTAACCTTTGGAATCTTGTCTATCATTCACATTGTAATTCTGTAGTTTACATGGTATAATAGACCCAAGTTATAAATTCATTGGAGGGAGTAACTATGAAACTTTACGACATCGATATTCAAAAGCTTCTTGACCTTCTTGATAAAGCACAAGGAAATGTATATTTGGTAACAGAGGATGGAAACACCCTCAACCTGAAAAGCAAGCTGTGCCAGTTGTATGGTGTTCGGGCTCTCTTGGATGGAGCAAAAAGCTCCAAGGTTTCCGCTGAGTTGAAGGTGGAAAATCCGGAAGATGAGAGCATGTTCCTGAATTATATGATCGGCAATCGATAAAAATTCACCCATAAAGACCTATACCGCTGTAGTGTTAAAACGCTACAGCGGTATTTTTTATATTATTTATGACAAAAAACTAGGACCGCCCGGGGAAGGGCGGCCCTCTCGTTTGGTTGTATTGGTAAATGCATGTAGGCAAGATTTTACGGAGCTTGCTCCGCTGGTACAAAACAGAAACCCACTTTCCAGCCACTGTAGTCCCGCGGCTGGAAAGACACCATCAAAACAATCCGCATGGAATTATTTTGATCCAAAATCCGTTAGACGGTCTTAAATAAAAGATCGGTAGCTTACGGTGCTGTGTTGCTATAAACCGTGACCGTTTCAGAACCGTTGAAGACGGCTGTTGCTCTCACACGATACGTTCCGGAAGAAACGGACAACTCCTTGGAGAGGCTTACAAAATCGCTGGAATCCGACTCTGTCCAGCTGCGGACAGACGACCAGCTGCTGCCGCTCTTCTTTTGAAGCGTAACAGTCAAACGGATACTGGTTACATTGGACTTACCTGCCGCTTCCGCCTCTACATAAGCGGTGCCTCCGCTGACATCCAGCCAACTGTCTACATAGTCTGCGTAAGTGTAGCGGGGCTGGATCTCAATCGCGCTTACTTCATCGGGCTGCACTTCTGCCACGGCCATCGCGTTGGTACCAACGCTGGCAATCATGCAGAATGCGCAAAATACGGCTGCGAATTTCTTAAACATAGGAACTGCCTCCTTTAAAATTGATACATCTATTAACAACGACAAAAAATTGCAAAAGTGGACAAACTAGGGCAATCCTTTTTTAAAATTTATTCATATTTTTATGAAAACCTATTTTTGACATATGATTCAAACAATGGAAGATAAAAAAACAACCGGTACTTTGTTGAAACAATGCAAAACAAAATAATCCTCTGCAAAGAGATTCTCTTTGCAGAGGATTATTCCCTCCCTTTATGAAGCGACATATGGCTTTTGCTCTACAATCTTTCCGTCTTCACCGAATGTATAAGAAATACCATCAATAATGCGGATCGTGTTGATCGCATATTGTCCGTTTTCATAATAGTACTTGTCCCCATCATATGTAGCCCATCCCGTCGTCGGATATGTAATCTGGGGAAGCTTAAACCACTTTGTCCACTTGATGTTTCTACGCCCGAAGACCTCTTCATATTTCATATCTTCCCCGGAGCTTCGATTATCAATCGCCGTATTGTTTCCAACATAAACCCCTACATGGCCAGGCTGATAGAGGATCAAGCCGTGGATACGCGGAAGAGAGGAAGGATCATTGTAATTGATGTCTCCGGAAACCTCGGCACTCTGGAGCATCGCACCGGAGCTGCCAGCCACCGACATCGATCCCGGATTTGGATTCTGGCCCTCTCCCTGCCACCAAAGGTAGGATTTAATCAAACCGGAACAATCGCTCGCACGCTTATTTCCCACGAACTGTCCATAGCAACCGCTGCGGTATTTCCAGCCATTCTTATATGCTAAAAGGACATGATCCGCCAAATCCACGCCGGTTTTTTCCTCCGCTGCTTGCGCCGTCACACTGTGTCCAAACGATGCTGTAATCGTCAGCGCTGCAAACAGCAACGTAAAGAAAAGCAAAAATTTCCGGTTTATCCGATTCAATGGTAACCCCTCCAATTTTCTGCCGCTTCCCGCGGAAACAGCTTGTCCGTTTTATTCGAGTATGTAACAATTTTTACATACAAATTACAATCTGTAACAAATTGGTTACAGTATAGCACAGATTATACTGGATGACAAGCCCTTTCATGAAAAAAAATTACAAATTGTAACCAGTTGGAGGGAGAAAATCCTCAAAAACATATAAAAACCTGCGCAAAAGACGGGAAGAATCCATCTTTTACGCAGGTTTTCCGAGCTAGAAAGTAACAAAAATGTTACCAGCGGTAAAACAATAGGGACAAAATCCCTTAGCCAAGATATTCCAAGAGCTTTTTCACAATTTCATCGGTGTGCATCCCGCGGGACCCCTTTACCAAAACAACATCCCCGCAGCGAAGAAGCCCCTTTAAGACCTCTACCGCTTCCTCATTGGAAGCGCAAACATGGCAGGGAATTTCCGGTTTGACAGAACGCGCTCCTTCTGCAATGGCCGCCGCACGCGTTCCAACCGTCACCAATGCATCCACGCCGGTTCCGGCTGCGTAAGCGCCCACCTCAAAGTGCGCGCGGTGCTCCAGGGCACCAAGCTCCAGCATATCCGCCAGTGCCGCAATGCAACGCCCATCCTGTTCCCGCAGGTTTTCCAGCATATCCAGGCTGCTTTTGAGTGCATCCGGGCTTGCATTGTATGAATCGTCGATAACCGTGATGCCCTTATGGCGGTGCAGCTGCTGCCGCATAGCAAGGGGCTGATATTCTTTCAGGGCTTTAGCCGCTTTTTCCAAGTCCACTCCAAGGAAATGTGCCACCGCGAGGCCGGCCAATGCGTTCGTCACATTGTGCAACCCCAAAACGGGCAGATCCACTTCCTGTGCAATCCCATTTGTTCGGAAGACAAACCGGACCCCATTGGGGTGGAAAGCGATCTGTTCGGCGCGGTCATCGCACCATGGCTGCATCCCAAAGTACCGCGTTTTTACCCGGAGCTTTCCCCGCAAGCCCGCCAGCATGGGGTCGTCTCCGTTCAAAAACAAGACAGAATCCTCCTGAAAACGATCGATGATATGCAGCTTTTCCCCCAGGATGTTCTGCTGTGTCTTAAGCTGCTGAATGTGGGAAATCCCGATATTGGTGATCACCGCACAATTGGGCGCTGCGATCTCCGCCAGACGGCTCATTTCGCCAAAATCGCTCATCCCCATCTCCACAACAGCGACCTCATGCTCCGGCTCCAGACGGAACATCGTCAGCGGCAATCCGACCTGGCTGTTGTGGTTTCCTTCCGTACGCATAACCTTCTTTTCCGCAGAAAGGGCAAGCGCGATCATCTCTTTCGTCGTCGTCTTCCCGACGCTTCCCGTCACGCCGACCACCGGGATTGAAAACCGCTGGCGGTATGCGGTGGCGATCAGCTGCAACGCGGAAAGGGTATTGGGGACCCGGATCCAAACATGGGAATCCTCCATCTCCGTATGTTCTTCTGTCAGGGTTGCCACCGCGCCGGCCGCAAATGTCGCCGTGATGTATGCATGCGCATCGGTCCGTTCCCCTTTGATGGGGACGAACAGTGCGCCGGGCTCTATTTTCCGGCTGTCGGTGCTCACAGAAGTCACAACCGCTTCCGGGTCCCCACACAGAAGTTTCCCTCCACAGGCTCTACGAATTTCTTCCACCGTCATCTTCATGGTTCTGCCTCCTTTTCTCTTGGATGTTCTAGGGCGTTCCAAATTCAGGACAACCCTTCCTCTTTTAAAATGTCCGCAACGACTTCCCGTTCGTCCAGATGGTATTTGACCCCTTTGATCTCCTGATAATCTTCATGTCCCTTGCCAGCGAGGACAATAATGTCCCCCTCCTGCGCGTGGTCCATGCAATATTTGATGGCCTCTTTGCGGTCCGGGATCACGATATACTTCCCGTCTGTTTTGTGCAGCCCCACTTCGATATCCGAGATAATGTCCATGACATCCTCAAACCGGGAGTTGTCGGCGGTCACTACGGAAAGGTCCGCCAGCCGCCCGCTGACCTCCCCCATTTCATACCGGCGGGAGCGCGCCCGGTTGCCGCCCGCTCCAAACAGGCAGATCAGCCGGTTTGGATGATATTCCCGCAGCGTTTCCAGGATGTTCTCCATGCTGACGGCGTTGTGCGCATAATCGATCAACAGCGTATAATTTCCCGGCACCTTGACCGGCTCCACACGCCCTTTCACCTTGACCGCATTCAAACCGCGCCGGATGTTCTCCTCGGTTACGCCGAAGTGACGGCAAACCGCGATGGCTGCCAGCGCGTTATACACGCTGAAATGCCCTGGGATATCCACATCCACGCCGAACTGATAGGGCCCATCCAATTCAAAATGCACCCCCAAATAGCCGGGGCAGGAGAGTAAGCGCTCCCCTTTGGCGCGCAGCTGCGCCTCCGGATGGAAACCATAGGTCTCCAATTGGCAGGTGTGCCCTTCTGTGATGGCCTTCCAATTTTCATCGTCGATGTTGACGATCCCCAGCTCGCACTGGCGGAACAGCATCGCCTTACATGCGCGGTACTCCTCCAAACTCTTATGTTCATTTCCGCCGATATGGTCGGGCGAAAAATTCGTAAACAAGCCGATGGAAAACGTGAAACCGGATACCCGGTGATCCCGCAGGCCGATGGAGGAAGCTTCGATCACTGCCGCCCCACACCCCTCGTCCGCCATCCGGCGGAGGGACTTCTGCACTTCATACGACTCCGGCGTTGTGTTCTCCGTCTTAATCACCTGATCGCCAATCACCGTACCGATGGTGCCGATCAAGCCGGTCTTGATCCCCGCATCCTCCAAAATGGAACGGATCATATACGAGGTTGTGGTCTTTCCTTTCGTCCCCGTAAGGCCCACAACGCGCAGATCCCTCGCGGGATGCCCAAAATACGCCGCAGAGAGCACGGCAAGCGCATAGCGGGTATCCTCCACCACTACGACGGTGGCCCCCGATGCGTCCACCTCGTGCTGCGCTATCACCGCCACAGCCCCTGCCTGTACCGCCTGCTGTGCATAGAGGTGGCCGTCTGCGTTCGCCCCGCACAGGCAGATAAACGCACACCCAGGCTTTGCCTTGCGCGAATCATAAATGAGAGCGGAGATTTCCAACTCCGTACTGCCGGAACTCTGATATTCCAACCCTTCCAGTAAATCTTTTAAAAGCATAACCTTTCCCCGATGCGTCCAAAAGGGCGCTTCCTTTCCATCGTTCATTGTTTCTATTGGAAACAATTATGTTTATTCCGAGCCGATCAGTGAATATACCTTTTCGATCTCGTTTTCGTTTGTATAGTCCTCTGCTTCCAAGGCGTCGTGGAAGCGCTGCCGCAGCTCTCCGTCGGTCAACAGCTTTTCCAGGCCTTCCGCAATCCCTTCCGGCGTCATGGGGACGATCAGGCCATTTTCCCCGGAGGTCACCTGATCCGCTGCTGTGGAGAAATCCGTCAGCAAAATAGGCTTGCACAACACCATTGCCTCGTCCACGGCAATGGACTTCCCTTCAAAGCGCGACGGCTGCAAATACACATCGCAGGCCCGCAGAAACGGATAAGGATTCGCCTGTTCCCCCAGGAAGCAGACGTCCTGCTCGATGCCAAGGGAGCGCGCTTGCTCCTGCAAAGCGGCCTCCTCGGGACCGACACCGATGATATACCAGCGGAATTCCAGCCCTTTCTCGCGGAGGGAAGCAACCGCGGGCAAGGCGAGGTCTAACCCCTTCTGTACGGAGAGACGCGCAATGGACAACACACGGCTGCCCGAATAGCGGTCCCCAAAATCCACGGGCGCCTCCGCCATTTTCCGCAGGAACTGCGCGGAGAGGATGTTATAGACCACATGGAATTTCTCCCGGAACTCCGGGAAATTATCCTCCAACGCCATCTTACAGCCCTCTGAGACCGTACATAGTGCGTCCAGCTGCTTCACATAGGGCCGGTCGAAGTCCTGGCTCAACCCCATAGCGTTGTAGTCCCCGTGGATAAACCCAATCTTCCGCTTGGCCTGCACCTTGGTGACCGCATAATAGATGGGCTGCCCCTCCATAAAGGCCACCACTGCATCGTACTCTTTGCGGGCCGGATGCACAAAGTGCTTTTCAATTTTCCACATGCGCGCCAAACGGTCCCCCATCCCCCCAGGGGTTTTCCCTGCAAAGGTCACCAGCAAGCGGCAGACCGCTACCAGCGGGTGGCCGCTCTTTACCAAGGCAAACAGCGCTTTGCGGATATTCAGCTTATACTCTGCCGGGAAAAGGGGCGGAAGCAAGTTCACCTGGGGCGGAACGCGCTCTAAAAAAAGCCCTTCATTGGCAAAAAGCTGCAAATCAACGTCATATCTTGTAAAATCGAACAGAGAGAGCAATGTCACCAGGCTTTTCTCAATCCCACCGCTGTGCAAACTGTAATTGATAAAAAGCACCTGTTTTTTCTGGGACATAACGACCCCTCCTCCGGTTATTTTTTTTGCGTATCACGGAACAGCATATGGCTATAGAAGCGATAAAATGCATAGACCATCGACGGATTCCCCGTGCGGATCACCCGCAAGATCAATTGATCGGACCGATTCCCGCCCAACAGATAGGAAGAAGCCGCCGCTTCTTTTAACAGCGGGGTCTCCAAGATCCCCTTCACCTCCGCTTTGCGCTGCTTGGCGTCCGCAGGGTTGTGCGGGCTGAAGCAGTTCACCAGCGCAGAATGCGCTGCATTGCGGAGCAGCCAAGCCAAGTGGCGTTCCCGGTATTGCTTATCCATCCCCTGTTGTTTCAGAAATTTCTGCACAACCTGGTAGCACTTCGTCATCATTTCCATCTTGTGCGGACGGTAACGGGTGCTGAGGGACTCCGGGTTGTAACGGTAGTGATAATAAGCGCCTTTGGCAAAGACGATCTTCTTGGCCAATGTATGCGCCATAATGGACACCGGCAGATCCTCCAGCATGATCTCCTGCTCATTGAAATACGCCAGATGATTTTCCACAAACCAGGCACGCCGGTAGAGCCTGCGCCATGCACAGCCCAGCATCTCCGTGGTGCGCCAGGAACTCCCGCTCACCGATGGGCCGATCAATTCTTCCAACAATGCCCGGTTGCGCTCTTCATCCGACTCGCCCGCCTGCAATGGCACGCTGCACGCGCGGCTCTCCCCATCGATCAGGTTTTCGCGCATATAGTTAAACACCACCAGGTCGGCCTCCTGCTCCTTTGCCGCCGCATAGACGGTTTCCAGCATTTCCGGGTCCACCCAGTCATCGGAATCGATAAAGGCGAGGTACTCGCCCGTAGCGCGCGCCACACCATAGTTGCGCGTATCCCCTAACCCGCCGTGGGGTTTCTCCAGGACACGCACCCGCTTGTCCGTTTCAAAGGAGCGGGCAACCTTCAACGACCCGTCCGTCGAAGCGTCGTTTACAAGCAAAACCTCTATATCTTCTAAAGTTTGGGACAAAATACTTTTTACGCACTGTTCCAAATAGTCTTCCACATTGTAAACCGGTACAATCACACTGACCTTCGGCACGTAAAAGCCTCCTTTCCGATTCCCTTATGCACCGAGGAACGCAAGGATGCGCTGCATCATCGCCTTCCAATCGTATTGTTCTTCTGCAAATGTTCGTTCTTGTCTGCTGCAATCCGCCTGCCGCCTACAGCGCTCAACGAATGCAATCAATTGCTCCATATCCACCGGTGTATCGTCATTCGGCACACGGAGCGCGAACGGCTCCTTACCGGTGAGGCTGTCGTCGTCATATGCGTAGAGGAACGGCAATCCCGCCGCGGCATATTCCCTCGCCTTCAGCGAGGAACAGCGGGTCAACCCACGCCGGTAGCATCCCAGTGTGGAAATCCCCACATCCGCTGTACGGTAGGTGCGGTTCAGCTCGTCACCCGTTTGAAAGCCCGGGCACAGCACGTCCTCCGTCAGGCCAAGGGATTTCACTTGCGCCAGGAATCCCGGCATTTCGGTGCGGTCGCCGCCCACCAGCACAAAGCGCAGCGGATGACGCCCGCCGGACGCCCGGTACGCCTGCATGCCGCGCAGGATGCGGTCGTATCCCTGCCACCACAGCGTCCCGGCCACCCCCAACATAGTGATGGGTTCCCCTTCCGGCTTCGGCGCAACCACCGGGATGGAATCCGTATCGATGCCGTTGTCCGCATTGATTGCTTTTACACCGAAGAAGTGGTCTGCATGGTTCCCATAGAGCACAACGCCATCGACTAGCCCCTTTAAAGAGAGTCCGGAGAGGCGGTCCGCCGCGATATTGGCCGCAATCTTGGCCGCTGTCGTTGCGCCCGCTTTGATCCCCTTGGCGTATTGAATGTTTCGCGCGTAATCCTTCAAATAGGGATAATTGGGGATTTCCACCCCGATCTGCCGGGTTCCGGCTTTTCGGGCGGCTTTGCAAAGATGAATCACATCAAAGCTGATCCGGTCCAGGCGGATATACAGGACGTCGAACCGGTGCGCAGCCACATAGTCCGCTGCAATTTGGAAAAACTGCTTCATCACGCGGCCCGGCCCGATCTGTACTTCGTGGCGGTCCTCACCGCAGAAACAAAATGTCTTCTCCCGCCACAGGGTATAAGTCACCTCATAGCCAAGCTTTTGAAACGCGGACGCCTGCCCGCGAATCTTCCGTGTAACGCCGAGGTAGAGCGGCGCGTCCTCCTGGAAGGTGAGATACAGCAATTTCATGAATGGCAAAGCCTTCTTTCCGGGGAATCATCCCTTCTCTATTTTCCATATTGATTGTACAAATTATACCATCCTGCCCCAGGGAGGGCAAGTAGAAAGCCTTTGATTTTCCTTTGATTATAGTATACTATAGTCAGAGGAAAAGACGAAGCCCTGCGGGGCAATAAAACGCCGATCCACACCGTACGCTTAAACATTGGAAGCGTGACAAACCTTGCATAGATCTTGAATGGAGGCATTGTTCATGAAGACCTGTCTGGTTCTCCTGACCAAAACCTACCCCTTTGACAAGGGGGAAGAATTTATCGAGGACGAGGTTCCCCTGCTGGCCAAGGCCTTTGACCGCCTCGTCATCGCCGCTACCAGCACCTCCGATGCACCGGAACAAACCCGTTCTGTCCCAGCCAACGCTACCATTTTACACATTCCTGCTTCCCGCATCAAACGGGCGCTGCCGGGAGCGGCGCTCTCCTATTTGCCGTTTACCAATTGCCGTGGATACGCCGGCCCGGAAGAGCGCGCCGCCGTCAAAGGCTCCCTGAAGCGCCGGGGCTTTTTGACCTACTTTTTGGCTAAATCTGAAGCCGTCTACCGTGCAGTGGCCGAAAAACTGGCCGATTGCAACTTAGAGCAATACGACGGCGTGACCTTTTACAGCTACTGGTTCTACGACATCGCGCTTGCCGCCGTCCGCCTGCGGGACCACTGCGGGGCAAAGGCAAAACGGGCCGTCAGCCGTGCGCACCGGTACGACCTTTATGCGGACCGCAACGCAACCGGCTATCTCCCGCTGCGCCCCTATCTGCTGGAGCATCTGGACCGCGTCTACCCCTGCTCCGCCAACGGGAGTAACCTTCTGAAAAAAAGCTACCCCGCTTACCAGACAAAGGTGGAGACCGCATACCTCGGCACCCGCGATTTCGGCCTCTCCCCGGAGCCGCAAGGGGACGAGCTGCATATCGTGAGCTGCTGCCATATTTCCCCAGTGAAACGCGTAGAGCTTTTGGCGCAAGCCCTATCCCTCTTGGAGGACAGCGGCCTCAAATTGCACTGGACGCACTTCGGCGGCGGGGACGGCCTCGACGCCTTAAAAGCCTATGCGAAGGAGCATCTCAGTTTTATGGACTGCCAGCTTGCCGGGCCCATTCAAAACGAGGCGCTCATGCGCTATTATCAGCAACACCCCGCAGACCTCTTTATCAACACCAGCAGCTCGGAAGGGCTTCCTGTCAGCATCATGGAGGCGTGTTCCTTTGGGATCCCGGCCATTGCCACCGACGTCGGCGGTACCTCCGAGATTGTCCAAGACGGCAAAACCGGCTTTTTGCTTCCCATGGAGTTTGCACCAAATGTTTTGGCAGAGCAAATTGTGGCGTTCTCCCGCCTTCCACAGGAACAACGGCAGGCCCTGCGCGCCAATTGCCGCAAAGTCTGGGAAGAACAATTCTTCGGGGAGCGGAACTTCACCCGTTTTGCCGAAGCCATCCGTCCCTGATTTGTCAGACGAACTCAAAAGAATACAAACCATCGTACGATCCCTCTGATGTAGCAGAACGCGCCTACATCAGAGGGATTTATGATGCTGGTCGAAAAGACCGCTATATGCGTCTTTTCGAACGCGATCGCTTCCATAAAAAAACAGAGTGGCGCCGCTTTCGCCCTGCGCCACTCCGAAAAGTGCTTATTGTAGGAATGCCTCTTTTGTATTGTCGGCAAAGCTCCTATTGCTTCAAGAGCCTGTCCTGCTTTACTCCTCTACAGAGATGTATGCCTGAAAAATAAAGCCGCTCTGCCCCTCATAGGTAACTTTGACCCAGTCGCCAGAACTCCCCAGCGGGTCCACTAGGAAAGCGTCCCCTGGGTATGCACGTCCAATCGGTTCGCTGTTTTGGTCCGGGGCGCTGCGCACGTTGGCATAACTCCCCTCAATGATGTTGACAATCTTTCCAATCGTCAGATGTACATCCGGCAATGGTGGCAAAGACGCAGGAATGAAACTAGAATCCCCTTCTCCCACCGTGGAGGACGTAGGCGCGGGATTTTCGGAAGAAGTCTCTTCCCCTTCACTTTTTCCAAAGCAGCCGGTGAGCAAAAAGAGACTTGCCGCCAGCAACAGACAGAAAACCCGTTTCATAAAACGCCTCCTCACATTTTCTATAAGATTCAAACAGATTATACCACCAAAGGCCAGAATTACGCAACCGATTTTATACAAAAATTCCAAAACTTTCCTTTACCAGTGATATTTCCGGAAATTCCGCCGCATCATCCAGTAGTCTGCCTTTCGTTTGATCCAATGGAAGAGGTCCGCGCCGAAGAAGAGAAGGACATTGAGCAGGGACATCAGGATGGCGGCCCTAGATGCCCAATCCCCATAGAAAAACGAACTGGCATTGTAAAGCAAATCGATCACCGCCAGATATTTCACTTTGACCGGGACGGCAAAGAACAGTAGCAATTCAAAATTGGGGTAGAGCGCTGCAAACGCCAAAAACAGCGACAAGTTTAAATATCGGTTCACGCCGTAGCCGGTGACTAGCGCGGCCAAAACGCTCCCGAGAATTCCGCTTAGATAGAATAGATTCAAGCGAAACGTGCCCCATTCCTTTTCCAACGCATTCCCCAATAGGCAATAAAAATAAAGGTTTAAAAGGACCCACAGCGGCGAGCTGGAAGACGGTAAAAAGAGAAAGGTCAGGAAACGCCAAATCTGTCCCCGCGCGACTAGATCCATGTCCAAAGCCAGCAGGGACTGCATCGGCGTGCCGGGAAAAAAGAGGTCGATCAAGTACACGGCCAACATGATTCCAGACAGGATATACATCAAATGCGGTATTGCATAGCGCCCAAATTTGCGTTCCATTTGACTGAGCCATTTCATGGATAACACCTTCCTTATCCTTCAAGTCTCGGTCAAAATGGCCCTGTTCATACAAGCAATTGCAGTATTCTTCTCCATGCCGGACATACTAACGACAAATCTGTCTGAAAAGGAGGCATGTCGATGCTGCTAAACAACGCCGACTTGGAAAACATTTGCGAGGCGCTGCATCAGATGGAATTCCGCTGTGCCAGGAACATCCATCTGATGGAGGATTCCTTTTTATCCGCTGCGGACCAAGATTCGAAGATTGAGCTGGCCGTATTGCGGGAACAGCTCCAACAGTACCATACTACTATGGAAAAAATCCAACTTCTCCGTGAAACTGGTCCTGTTTAAATGCCCGTCAACCCTCTTCGACCACCACTTCGTCCGCGAGAGCCGCAACTGCGGCGAAAAGCCCCTGTGTGTCCTTGCGGGTATCCCGCAATAGGTCCGTGTCCTCTGCAAAATTCCCCCATACCGAGAAACGGCCGTCGTCCTGTTGTACAACCTCCAATTCCTCATACGTTTCATAACGGCGCGGATCAAAATCCTTCTGCCCGCCAAACAGGCCGTTCACTGCATCCCATTTGTGCTCCCTGAAAAAATACCGCTTCATAGATCGTTTCCCCTTTCTCTCCTTTTGTTCGTTTTGGACACCAATCCATCCCTGCCGAATAAACTATGGATGGAGGTGTGAAACATGGTTGTAAAAATGAATGTGTACCACTGTATGAACCCAAAAGAAAACCCGGAACCTTCGTGGATGCGCAAACCGAAGGCCGCTGGGACGCTCCAAGACGACCTTGTAAAACGCTTTAAAGAATCGCCGGACTCCTTCTTCCCTTCTTTCTATCCTCCTACAAGGCCCGAATCCCAAACATAAGCACCGGCGCCTGAGGCCCTCTTTCCCAATCTTTGGAAAGAGGGCCTCTTCGTTGCGCAACAGCACTTGCGCAGAAAAGAAAAAAGAGAGCCAAAACAGCTCTCTGTGTGGGAATCGATCAACATCCCGAAGAATAGAAGAAGGTGGTCCCATCCACCACTTTGCACCAATCGGAACGCTCCAAGATGTCCAAGACCTCGCTGCGCTTCACCTTTCCGCTGAGTGCTTTTGTGACCTCCGGCATACGGATCAAACGGTCTGGATTTTGTTTAAAGAAGTTCTCCAGTTCCCCTTCCAAATTGGAGGTTGTTTGCGCCTTTTGCTGCGTTGCAGCCGGCCTGGACGCCCTACGGTCGATCAAGAACGCCTCCGTATGCTGTTTGACATACATCAGGAACATCGTCTTAATCCGGCTCACCAAGCGCGGCGGAAGGCCCTCCGAGGCCGCCAGCTGATCAAACCGGCATCGCGCCAGATCCGCCATGGTTTTGTAATGATGCCGTTCACAGTAAAGAAGAAACGGCCGGTAGAGCTCTCCGGAGTAAATTTGTTCGATCTCGTCCACAATAACAGTCCCTTCCTAATTTTAAAGTCGTGCGAAGAATGATTATACAGGAATCTCCCAGAATCTTCAAGTATTTTCCAAAAATTTTCCATTTCCCGCGAGATTTATTATTGACTTGTGCAAAGGTCAACAACCTTCGCCAAGTCAATTTTTTTATGTGGGGGTCCCGGTTA
>NZ_JADMOD010000012.1:0-108746 GCF_015558525.1 Anaeromassilibacillus sp. D41t1_190614_C2
CGTCTTCGCCGAAGCCCTGGCCGCCCTGGTCTAAAAAGTTTTTTCAGGTTTTTTACAATTTAATCTTGACTTTTGCGAAATTTTCCATTTCCATCCAAGGAGGTCCAGCTTCATCCCCTCGCCGGATCGGTTTCGAAAAAAGGCAGCTTCACAGCTGCCCTTGAATCTCTTCTAATATCTGTAAATAGCCTGCTTCGTAATTTCCTTCCGGCGGTTCCATGCAAACGACTTCTACATTCAGACTGTCCAACAGGGAACATAATTGTAAAAAGCTTTCCGTCTCCGTTCCCACCCGATAGAACACAATCCGATTTTTTACAAAAGGAGCCATTCCACGGTAATTGGCATTCATCAAAAAAGCCCGGTAGGTCAACAGCCACCAAACGTCCATCTCCACCCGATCCAGGCCATACCCCACAAAAAATAGGTCATGGGTAAAAAAGAGCTCTGCAAAGCTGCCGGTGCTTTCCCGGTTTCCCCGCAGAAGATTGAACAACACCACATCCCTAGCACCCTTTTCATGCGCAAGCAACAGGCTGCGCAGCTTTTCCAAGGCGCCTGCATAATGTTCAAACCCCAGGCAGACGGACGAGGGAGCCTTTGCCTCCCCATGGATGTGGCGGATGGTCTTCCCGCCGGCGGCCTGCTTGCGGAAAAGGCTATACCGGATTTCCGCACTCCCGGACTTTACCCCATGTTCGAAAAAATGAGGGTCCGCCGCATATTCCAGCATATAGTCGTAATTGGTCGTCAGGAGCTCCTGGACCGGCAAATCCATCAAGCGCTTCTGAAGCAGCTGCGGCTTTTTCTGGGGATCCAGCATGGGCCCCACAATATCGGATTTCATTTGCCAAAATGCCCTATCCCCCGTAAAGCAGCGGGATTTTAACGCAGCATTCGCGATGCGCTCGAATTCCATGGAAAAGGAGGCGTTGCTTTTCCCTGTCACCCCTAGCCGTTCCGCCAGGCTGTCCAACATACCGCCCCAGGAATGTAAGACCGGATAACAACGGTTCAAACCATTGCCGACAAAAATTGCACTCGCCATCTGCCTGTCCCCCTATCTCCAATTTTTTAATATAAATAGCAAAAAATCCAGGATTCTAAAATGGTTCCTGGATTTTTTGTGGAGCTGCTAACCAGAATCGAACTGGTGACCTCATCCTTACCAAGGATGTGCTCTACCGACTGAGCCATAGCAGCAAAGTGGCGACTCGGAACGGGATCGAACCGTCGACCTCTAGCGTGACAGGCTAGCGTTCTAACCAGCTGAACTACCGAGCCGTATGGCAGGGGCAGAAGGACTTGAACCCTCGGCACGCGGTTTTGGAGACCGCTGCTCTACCAACTGAGCTATACCCCTATTTCTTTGCGGTACCCTCAAGCGCGAGATTAATTCTAGCATTTTCTACACAAACTGTCAATAGTTTTTCGCAAACTTTTTTAAAAAATTTCAGCCAGATAAAGGAAAGAGTAGGCGGGCGAATCCGAAAGCCGTTTTCGCCCGCCCAGTACATTCCTATGTAGGCTGCTTTAGATGGAAATCTTCAGCGCAATATCATAGAGTTCCTTGTTAAAGGGACGCTTCATCGCCAACGCCTCTGTGATGTCGAGATCCACCACTTTGCCCTCACGAACAACAATGACGCGGTTGCTACGGCCGCTCTCCAGCAGCTTTACCGCCTTATACCCCATTTCGCTGGCCACCACACGGTCGCGCAACGTCGGGGAACCACCGCGCTGCACATGGCCGAGCACAGTTGCACGGGTCTCAATACCAGTGCTCTCCTCGATCTTATGAGCCAACTCGGTCACACCGCCGACGCCCTCGGCAACAACAATGATAAAGTGCTTCTTGCCGGTCTTCTGGGTAAACTGCATACGGTCGATGATATCCTTCTGGAAGTCAAACGGAACCTCTGGCACCAGGATCACGGTTGCCCCCACGGCAATGCCCACCAGCAGAGCCAGGTCTCCGCAACGGCGGCCCATAACCTCCACAACGCTGCAGCGGTCGTGGGACTCGGTCGTGTCGCGCAGACGGTCCACCATATCCACAGCCGTGTTCATAGCCGTGTCAAAGCCGACGGTGTATTCGCTGCTGGCAACGTCGTTGTCAATCGTGCCCGGGATGCAGACACAGGGGATGCCCGCGCCCGTCAGGTCACGCGCGCCGCGGAAGGAACCGTCGCCGCCGATGACTACAACCCCTTCAATGCCCAGCTTCCGGCACATATCTGCCGCCTTCTGGACGCCTTCCGGCGTATTGTATTCCTTGCTGCGAGCTGTATACAGCATCGTGCCGCCGTGGTGGATGATATCCGACACGCTGCGGAGATCCATTTCGAATACATCGCCGCTCAGCAGGCCCTGATAACCTCTGCGGATGCCCAGAACCTCCATACCGGAAGTCAACGCAGTACGCGCTACCGCACGCACTGCTGCATTCATGCCCGGTGCGTCACCGCCGCTCGTCAACACGCCAATTTTTTTCATACTCATAACCGTATCCTCCTAAAAGAAAATCTACTGATTTCAGAATGCCGCGTCCATTTGACGCTGAAACAGGATTCTTTGTCTAATTATCCCTATTATAGCGTATTTTGTAAGAACTAATCAAGACATAAATATGGATAAATGAATCCGCTATATGGAAAATTCACTCATTCCTTCACAAAAGCAACATTTGCCTTGCCCAAAACCTTACAAAGCTCCCGCAAAAGCACGTCATTTACATCCACGCGCATCGAGGTCGGGGCCAGCATCAGCTTTTTGGTATCTTCAAAATAGACGTATAGGGGTGTGGGGCCGTCAAATACGAGAATATATTTTTTGGCCTTCTCATACAGCGGGCTTTCCTTACTGGGAACCTTCAAATACAACCCCGGGCGTTTGGACTTCTTCGGGGACGGATGATCCCCTATGCGACCCTTGTCCGGCGCGGGAAGCACCTGCTCGCATACGAGCTTTGTCTCCTCATCCTCGCGCATGCTCACCCGCCCGCGCATCTGCACAACGCTTCCCTCCGTGATCAGCGCCGCATACTGCGTCAGCGTATTGGGAAATACCAGCGCTTCGATCGAGCCGAACATGTCCTCCACGGTGACAAACGCCATGGTGCTGTTGTTTTTGGTCACCTTTAAGCGCACCTTTGTGAGAATGCCCAGCAGTGTCACATGGTCGCCGTCGTGATAGCGGCCTGTATCTTCATCCAGGAGTTCCCCAGTCTTTGCCGCATGCAGTTGTCCATACGCCGGCAAGTATTCCGCCATGGGATGGCCGGAGAGATACATGCCGGTCACCTCTTTTTCCATTGCCAGCTTGTCCGCCATGCTCAGATCCGCCATGGGCCCAATCACGAATTCTTCCTCCGCGGCGCGCGGCGTCAGGCTATCGAAAAAGCCGAGCTGCCCATCCACATTGCGGCGCTTATCCGCTTCCAGGGATTCGAGGACGGAAGCGACGTTCTCCAGCATTTGCCGCCGGTTATAGCCCAGATTGTCCAATGCGCCGCATTTCACCAGGCTTTCCAGCGCACGGCGGTTCAGGTCTTTTCCATACATCCGCTTGCAAAAATTATAAAACGAGGTGAACGGACCGCCTTGGTCGCGCTCCTGCAACAAGCCGCTGATAAAGCCCTTACCCAAATTCCGGATGGCCAGCAGTCCAAAGCGGATGTCCTTCCCGTCGACGGTAAACCCATTCCGGCTGAGATTCACATGGGGCGGCAACACGTGGATGCCCAGGCGGATACACTCAGCAATATAGGCGGACAGCTTGTTGGTCATATCCAAAACGCTGGTGAGCAGTGCAGCCATGTATTCCTGCGGATAATAGCACTTCAGCCATGCGGTCTGATAAGCCAAGAGCGCATAGGCCGTGGCATGCGATTTATTAAACGCATAGGAGGCAAAGCTCTCCATCTCGCCGAAGATCGCCTTGGCGGTCTCCTCGTCTACGCCGCGGCGGATACAGCCGTCCACCTCCACGGTGCCGTCTTCATTTACCAGCCCATAGATAAAGATCTGCCGCTCTTTTTCCATGACGTCCGCCTTTTTCTTGCTCATGGCGCGGCGGACAATATCGGCGCGGCCGAGCGAATATCCCGCCAGGCTCCGGAAAATCTGCATCACCTGCTCCTGATAGACGATGCATCCATAGGTGACGTCCAAAATATCCCGCAGCAGCGGGTGGCGGAACTGCACCTTCTCCGGGCGATGGCGGCACTCGATATACCGCGGGATAGAGTCCATCGGCCCAGGGCGGTACAGCGAAATCACCGCGATCAAGTCCTCCAAACGCTCCGGCCTGAGCTGCATAATCACGCTGCGCATCCCGCCGGATTCAAACTGGAATACCCCGTCCGTGGAGCCAGTGGACAGCATGTCGAAGACCTTCGGGTCGTCCAATGCGATATTTTCAATCTGAAAATCCGGGACTTTGGTGCGGATCATCTCCTGCGCGTCGTGGATCACAGAGAGATTACGCAGTCCCAAAAAGTCCATTTTCAAAAGGCCGAGCTCTTCCAAGGTGGTCATGGTGTACTGCGTAACGATGGAATCATTGTTCTTTGCGAGCGGGACATACTCGCTCACCGGCCGGTCTGTAATCACAACGCCCGCTGCATGGGTGGAGGCGTTGCGCGGCATCCCCTCCAGCTGACGGGCCATGTCGATCAACTCATGCACCTGGGGGTCGGTGTCGTACCGCTGCCGCAGCTCCTGCGAGGCCTTCAGCGCCTTTTCCAGCGTGATATTCAACTCCATGGGCACCAGCTTTGCAATGCCGTCCACCGTGGCGTAGGGGATCGCCATCGCGCGCCCAACGTCGCGGATGGAGCCGCGCGCCGCCATGGTGCCAAAGGTAACGATCTGCGCCACGTGGTCACTGCCGTATTTGCGCACGACGTAGTCGATCATCTCCTGGCGGCGTTCGTCGCTGAAGTCGATGTCGAAATCGGGCATGCTGACCCGTTCCGGGTTCAGGAACCGCTCGAACAGCAGGTTGTACCGTATGGGATCGACACCCGTGATGCCGATGCAATAGGCCGCCAAGCTTCCCGCGCCGGAACCACGCCCAGGCCCCACCGGAATGCCGACGCTCTTCGCATAGCGGACAAAATCGTATACGATCAGATAATAGTTGACATATCCCATCTTTTCGATGGTGGCGAGCTCATATTCCAGCCGGTCGATAATCGACTGCTCCGGATGCTCCCCGTAGTATTTATGAAGCCCTTCATAACATTTGTCCCGGAAATAGGCGGTGTTCTCCTGCCCATTGGGCGTATCAAAATGCGGGAGTTTTGTCTTGCCGAACTCAAATTCCACATGGCAGCGCTCTGCAATTTTCCAGGTGTTGTCCGCGGCCTCCGGATGGCCGGGGAACAGGGCGCGCATCTCCTCCTCCGACTTGTAGTAAAACTCATCCGAGGCGAATTCCATGCCGTCCTTGTCTTCGATCGTGTGGTTCGTCTGGATGCACAGTAGGATATGGTGCATCTTGCTATCCTCACGCCGGATATAATGGCAATCGTTTGTCACAACCAATGGAATGCCCGTATCCTTGGACAGGCGGATCAACGCCGGATTGATCAGCTTCTGCTCCCGAATCCCGTGATCTTGCAACTCCAGAAAGAAGTTGCCGTCCCCAAAGATCTTTCGATAGCGCAAGGCTGCCTCTTTTGCGCGGTCATAATCGTTGGCCACCAGCGCCCGGGGGACCTCCCCTGCCAGGCATGCAGACAGGGCAATCAACCCCTCATGATATTGCTCCAAGAGCTCAAAATCGACGCGCGGCTTGCTGTAGAATCCCTCAATCCAGCTCTTGGAGACCATCGCCGCCAAATTTTGATAGCCGGTGTTGTTCTCGCAGAGCAGGACCAGATGGCGGTGTTCCGAATCAAGTTCGCGCGTCTTGTCGAACCGGGAACGCTGGGCAACATATACTTCACAGCCGATGATCGGGTTGATCCCGCGCGTTTTGGCCGCCTTATAAAAGTCCACGGCGCCATACATCACGCCGTGATCCGTAATCGCAACCGCCCGGTCGCCCCGCTCCGCCGCCGTATCCAACAGGCGCTTAATCCGGCATGCGCCGTCCAGAAGGCTGTATTCTGTATGCAAATGCAGATGTGCAAACATGAGAATTCCTCCTTTCCCATTTATTTAAAGGGATGCCTCACCGCTCCGGTAGGGTTTCCGCCAAGTCCACAATGCGCTGTAAACGGTGATTGACGCCGGACCTGCTCAGCGGCGGCGAAAGCGACTCCCCCAGCTCGCGCAGCGACATCTCTGGATTCTGCAAACGCAGCTCCGCCAACTCCCGCAGCTCCTCCGGCAATTCGCCCAATCCGGTGGATTCCGCAATCTTTTGGATGGCCAGCACCTGCCGCGCGGCAGCCGACGCGGTTTTATCCAGGTTCGCCGTCTCGAAATTGGTCCGGCGGTTGATCTGGTTGCGGACCTCTTTCAGCATTTTTACCTGCATCAATTCCATGGCGGCCGCAGGAGCGCCCAAATAGGTCAGCAGGTCCGTCACCTGTTCCATCCCCTTACTATAAACCACAAACGAGCCTTTGCGGTTGGTCAGCCCGGGCTGCAAGCGCTCCACACCGCACATCTGTAGGGCCACCAAGAGGTCCTTTGCCAGATTGCTATATGGGACGACAAACTCTAAATGGTATTCCTTGTTTGGGTCCGTCACAGTCCCGCAGCACAAAAAGGCTCCGCGCAGAAAAGACGCCAAGCACTCCGGGCAGACGATGTTTTTCCGGTGGATGCGCAGGTTGATCTCCCCCGCTTCATGGCCAAAGGCATGCAGCAGGTGGTTCCTTTGATCGTCCCCCTCCACCGTAACGGAAAAGGTATTCCGGTTTTCCTTCCTGCGGGAGATGGAGCTCCGCAAGTCCACAATGACACCCGCCACCTGCGCTGCAAGCTGTGCCACCCGATGAGCAACGGCGGCATTTTCCGTCACCATGCAGACCGAAGCGCGCGAAAAGCTTCTGCCAAACAAAAGTAAACCGTAGCACTCCGCCTTGCTGCAGCAGGAGCGCTGCGGTACCGATTTACACATTTCGTTTTTGGTATCTGCCGCGAACGACACGATTTCACCGCCTTTTCACTCAGGGCTTTTTATAGGCCAGCTGGGATTATTTCTGGATGTCCCGGTGGTTGACGCTTGTCCGGTGCCCGTTTTCCAACAGATGGTCGTATAACAGCTGCGCCAACGCCACCGAACGGTGTTTCCCTCCCGTACAGCCAATGGCAATGACCAGCTGGCTCTTCCCCTCGTCGCAGTAGAGCGGAAGCATATAGTCAATCAGGCTGATTAACCGCTGGACAACCCCCTTTGTCTGCTCCCATTTCATCACATAGGAGTACACCGGTTCGTCCAGCCCAGTGAGGTGCTTGAGTTCCTCGATATAGAACGGATTGGGAAGGCAGCGCACATCAAAGACCAGGTCTGCCTCGGTAGGGATTCCATACTTGAATCCAAAGGACACGCAGTGGACCATCAACGCCTGCGAAGAATCGCCCAAAAACAGGTTGGAAATGCGCTCCTTCAACTGTGCCGGGGAGAGGAACGACGTGTCGATGATGTAATCCGCCTTCTCCCGGACCGGCCGCAAAATCTCGCGCTCCAGCTTGACCGCCTGCTCCAGCGAGCCGAGGTTGTTCTCTGCCAGCGGATGCTTCCGGCGCGTCTCTTTAAAGCGGTTGATCAGTACATAATCGTTTGCATCCAGGAACAAGATGCGGTAATGCTTGTCCTCATTTTTTAAATCATCCAGCGTCTCAAACAGGCTGCTGAACATATCGCCCCCGCGGATGTCGGTGACAACCGCGACGCGGGAAAAGGTGTCCCCCGCTTTGGCACACAGATCGTAAAAGGTGGGAATCAGCTTTGGTGGGATATTGTCCACGCAATAGAAGCCGATGTCCTCCAACGCATCCACTGCCCGGGACTTTCCCGCCCCTGATAGGCCTGTGACGATTAAAAATTCCATGAAAACTCGCATCCTTTCCTGCTAAACATCCGGGGCACGAAATGCCGCTGGGCGGCCTTCGGCCCGGTCAAGATACCAGCCGCACCTCGCATTCCAGGGAAACCCCCGTCTCCCTGCGCACGGTCTCCTGGATGATCGCAATCAATTCCAAAACATCCTTGCAGGTGGCGTCCCCTAAATTCACAATAAAACCCGCGTGCTTTTCGCTGACGGCAGCGCCGCCCACACGGCGCCCTTTGAGTCCACACTGTTCGATCAATGCGCCCGCATAATGGCCCTCCGGCCGCTTGAACACACTGCCGGCACTGGGTTTATTCAAAGGCTGTTTCGCCTTTCGGCTGTTGTAATGTTCCTCCATCAGAAGGGCAATCTGATCGGCATCCCCACGCTGCAATTCCAAGGTCATGGAAACGATCGTGCAGCCGTTTTCCATGTAGGCGCTGTGCCGGTAGCCGAACTGCAGCGATTCCCCGGATAAAATGCCAAACGTCCCATCCGGCGCAACATGGCTGACCGACGACACGACGCTGCTCATATCGCAATTGTAAGCGCCTGCATTCATATAAACCGCACCACCGGCCATGCCTGGAATGCCCCAGGCAAATTCCAACCCGCTGAGTGCGCGGCTTTTTGCAAAATTACAAAGGCCTGCCAGGGAAACGCCCGCCCCGCATACAAGCTCCGTTTCGCCGCGCTGGTGGATGTCGCAAAACGCATCGTCCAAATATACGACAGCGCCGCGGACTCCTTCGTCGCTCACCAGCAGGTTGGAGCCATTTCCAATCATCAGGACGTGCACATCCATTTCCTTCGCTTCCCGCAGGAAGTCGGACAGCATTGCCACATTGTGCGCTGTGACAAAGAGATCCGCGGGCCCGCCGATCTTAAAAGTGGTGTGCCGGCTCATCGGCTCCTCATAGGCGACACTGCACCCAAAGGCCAGGGCTTTTCTCCCAAGCATGTCAATTTGGTTCATCGTGCTCCTCCCTCACAAAACATGGTATCAAAGCAGGTTCAGCTCCAACAGCGGGTCCTGATACACCTGGGTATATTTTCTCAGATAGGCGTTAAAGCGCTCGACACTGGAATTGACCACCAACTCTTCCGGAAAATCCAATTCTTCCAGCAGGCGCAGAGAATTTTCAAAGCAGCCCACACGGGCGGAAAAATGCGAATCCGTATTGACGACAATTGGCACCGCATGCTTCTTGCAGAGCTGCATGATCTGTACACAGTTTTCCACCGAACTCCGGCGGTTGCTGAACGTCGCTTCGTTGAGTTCCACCAGCTTGCCGTTGTGCCCAAACTCCGGGATAACGCGCTCATAGTCATACGGAAATTGTGCGGAACCGCTGTGCCCGATGACCTGGATATGCGGATTCTTGGCAATATTCAGCCACGCGTTTGTAATGGCTTCTACCGAATGCGGCCCCTTGGGCATGGCGGGATCGTGCATTGAGGCGACGATCCAATCCAAGCTGTCCACATCGCTGTCCTGAAGGTCCGTATTCCCATCATAGTCCACCACGTCGCATTCCTCGCCGCGCAGGACCAGAACCCCTTCCAGCTTATGCGGAACAACCACCAAATTTTGAAAGTACCACTTTCCCGGGGCGCCTGGCATCGCTACGCCGTGATCCGTGATCGCAATGGCGTACAGCCCTTTTACAGCCGCCGCATGCACCATCTCGCTGAGCGTGGAGTATGCATGGGTGGACGCCAGGGTATGGCAATGGGTATCTGCAATAATGTTCATTGTTCTCTGCTCCATATGCAATAAAATGTACGGGGCGGTCCTGCGCAATAGAACCGCCTCCGTATGAGAAATTCTTTGATCGCTGTATTCGGAAACCGTTCGCTGGGACGGCATCCAAACCGCTGCGCGCCACCGGCATCAAGCCCTCTTATAGATCCAATTCGAGCTTCTTTTCATCCTCTTGCAGCGTGGAGACGTCCATGCCCAAGCTGGCCAAGAGCTCCGTCGCAGCGTTATAGCCCATCTTTTTCTGGCGGTTGTTCATAGCCGCCACCTCTATGATGATCGCAAGGTTACGGCCGGGCTTGACCGGGATGGTCAGCACCGGGACCTTAATGCCTAAAATCTCCGTATATTCGCTGTCGATGCCCATGCGGTCGTAGACTTTTTTATTGTCCCAAATCTCCAGGTTGATGACAATATCGATCTTCTCCGTCACCTTGACCGCGCCCATACCAAAGATCCGGCGGGCATTGATGATCCCGATGCCGCGCAGTTCAATAAAATGGCGGATATTCTTCGGCGCGGAACCCACCAGGGATTTCGCAGAAACGCGGCGGATCTCCACCGCGTCGTCCGCAATCAGACGATGGCCGCGTTTAATCAGTTCGATCGCGGTCTCACTTTTGCCGACGCCGCTGTCGCCCACCAGAAGAATTCCTTCGCCGTACACCTCCACCAGCACGCCGTGGCGCGTGATGCGGGGCGCCAGCTCCACATTCATGAACTGCACCAACGCCGCCACCAGGCTGGACGTGGTTTCCTGCGTGCTCAGCAACGGCACATCATTCCGTTTGGTCGCCTCCAGCAGCTCCGGGGCCGGCTCCAGGCCGCGCGCAATAATCGCCGCCGGCGGCTTCTGCGAAAACAGCTCGTCCAGGACCTTGGCGCGTTCCGCCGGGTCCATCGACGCCAAAAACGCCGTCTCCGCGTTGCCGAAAATAACAATTCGGCTTGTATCGTAGTAATCAAAGAACCGGTTCAGTTCCAAACCAGGACGGTTGACGTCCATGGAGGAGATCATGATTTTATCCGGGTCGCCGCACATATTAATGACATCCAGAGAAAGTTCCTGCATCACTTTGGAAAGGGATACGCGAAATTGACTGGTTGGCATCATAGATACACCTGCTTTCCTTTTCTTTTCCAATCGACAACCTCCTCCCAGAAGCTGCCATCGGTCCGATGGCCTGGCGCCATCCATAAAAATCTCTGTTATTATTATATATCAATCCTGGAGAAGTTTAAAGGGAAATCCCTAAAATAATATGGAGGATTTTCTATCCCAGAGGGCGGAGAATATGCTATAATGATGTCATATTGTTTAATGAACGTACATTTCGTTCAACGGTCTTTCCGAACCAAATCGGAAAGAGAATCGATATAGGGATGGTTAAACATGAAAATAGCACTTTTTTTAGAAGCCTACCTCTCCCAGGCGAACGCCTCGGCCACCCACGTGTCCCTACTGGCAGAAGGGTTGGTCAAGCTGGGCCATGAGGTCTTGATCGTCACAACGGACCCGGAAACCGACGACTGTTATGAGCAGGACGGCATCCTTTGCTGCCCTGCGAAACCGAGCGCCAGCCTCTTTGGCCAGAGTGCTCGCGTTTCAAAGCTGCCGGGCCTCATGCCGATGATCGAAGCATTTTCGCCGGACTTGATTCATATTCAGACTTTTACAGAGATTGGCGGTATTGGCCTCAAATATGCACAAAAGCACCAGTTGCCGGTCGTGTGCACCATACACGAACTGCAGGACGTCCTGGAGGGATACGGCGCCAACCGGCCCGCGGTGTTATTTAACAAGCGCCAGGGACAGACACTGATGAAAAAAATCCTATCCGGCTCGGATGTCATTACAACCGCTTCCAAAAAATGCGCGAAAGCCGTCCAAGCATTGTTTCCCTGCCAAATCCATACAATCCCCTATTGCGTGGATACGGAGCGGTTTTGCCCCCGCCCCTTGGACGACCCTTCCAAGGAAAGTATGCGCACGCGGCTCCATCTGACGGACGGGAAAGTGGGGTTCGTCTTTTCCGGGCGCCTCAGCGCGGAAAACCGGGTGGATGACCTTCTCGCTTTTTGGAGCAAGGCTGTCGCGCTCCGGGACGATCTGCGGCTCATATTGGTGGGCAGCGGTCCGGACGCTGCGGAGCTTCATGAGCGGGCGCGCGTCTTGGGGATTGGCGACAAGGTCTTTTTTGCCGGCAGCCTGACGCGGGACGATTTGAGTCTATGTTTTTCCGTGTGCAAGGCTTTCGTCAGCGCTTCGGATTCGATCACCATGGAAGCCGCGCCGATCGAGGCCATTGCCAGCGGCTTGCCGGTCATTTTGCGGCCAGCCAGCGCAAACGCGGACCTGATCATCAGCGGTGTCAACGGCTTTTCCTATGAAACGCCCGACGAACTGGGAGATATTGTCAAAAAGCTTGCGCAGCTCGACGCGGATGGGGAGCTCCTGATGCGTAAGCTTGTCAGCAAAACCGCCGCCAGCCTGACCGACCTCAACCAGGCAAAGGCGCTTGTCTCCTGCTACGAAATGGCGCTCGGCCGTCACACGCAAAGTTGACCCATTTCCCTGCATAGATTTCCTTTTTCGAAGCCATACTATGGAAAACGAAGAAGGAGATGTTTTTCATGGCCCGTGCCCGCAGGGGGATCGACTTTGATACCGAAATTATGAAGGTGGATGCCCAGATTACCCGCTGGAAGAAAACCATCATTGAATTGGAAGAAAAACGGAAAGAACTGTTGAACGCCAAGCGTGAGGCGGAAATCAACGTGCTCTATGACGCCATACAGCGTTCGGGAAGGACGGTCGACGACGTGCTGTCCTTGTTGAACCCGACGCCCGCCGAACACGCGGGCTGACTTCCAGCAGTTCCCTTGTGATCCCAGGAACCCTTCTGCATATACTAGTAGTCCACCGGCATCGAATGATATGCGTTTGATCCCGGTGAACGATGGGAATCCGTATGCCCTGCATACGAATTTCATTGCGGAGGTGTTTTCATGGACAACCGATATGGCGGCTTTAACAAGGGCATCAACGGGGATATCTCGGCGGCTAACTACTTCGATTCCCTCCCTCTGGAGGTAAAGGAAGAGCTCAACCGCCGGGCTGCGGATATCCATTCGGTATCCGACCTCGAGGTGCTCGCCACCTATCTGGATAACAAATTGGAATCGTAAAATCACCGGATGCAAAAAATACGCCCGGACATGGCTTTTCAGCGATGTCCGGGCGTACCTTTCTGTCTTTGCGTTAAATACGGATCAGCTCATAATTGCGGGTGCCAAGGCCCATCTCCTCTGCATAATCGATGGTGACGCGCCAATTGGTCGTCGGATGGGTTGCATCGAAGTGGTCGTGTACAGGCTTCCCGTCGATGACGCTTCCCGCCATCGCAGGCTGCTGGTTGCACAAATCCGCGCAGGCCATATCCAAGGCTACCGGGTCAAAAGAGGCCAGCATGCCAACATCCGGAATGATCGGCACATCGTTCTCCGCATGGCAATCGCAGAACGGCGAAACATCGCAGATCAGGCTGATATGGAAACTGGGTTTCTCGCGGAGGATCGCGGCGGAATACTCCACAATCTTTTTATTGAGGATGTCGTTTGCCTCGTCGTCCGGCGATTTTACGGCGTCCATCGGGCAGGCGCCAATGCAGCGTCCGCAGCCCACGCACTTGTTGTGGTCAATGCTGGCCTTCCGGTCCGTGATCGTAATCGCGGAATGCGCGCAGTTTTTCTGGCACGAGCCGCATCCGACGCAGAGCTCCTGATCGACAAACGGCTTTCCGCTACTGTGCATTTCCATCTTACCGGCGCGGGAACCGCATCCCATGCCGATGTTCTTAAAGGTGCCGCCAAAGCCCGTTGCCTCGTGGCCCTTGAAATGCGTCAAGGTGATGAAAATATCGGCGTCCATGATGGCACGGCCGATCTTTGCTTCCTTCACGTATTTCCCGTCCGGAACCGGTACAAGCGCTTCATCCGTACCCTTCAGGCCGTCTGCAATGATGACATGGCAGCCGGTCGCGAAGGGGTTGTACCCGTTCTCATAGGCGGCGTCCAGGTGATCCAGCGCATTCTTGCGGCGCCCCACATAGAGCGTATTGCAGTCCGTCAAGAACGGACGGCCACCGTTGCGCTTCACCAGGTCCACGATCACCTTTGCGTAATTGGGACGCAGATAGGCCAGGTTGCCCGGCTCGCCAAAATGGATTTTAATCGCTGCAAATTTATTTTGAAAATCCAGCTGTTCAATACCAGCTTTTACCACCAGTTTCTCCAACTTTTGCAAAAGGTTTTGGTTTAAACTGGCCCGGAAATCCGTAAAATATACCTTTGCTTTCTCCATGTTTTTTCCTCCTTTGTCTTTTCGCCATGCACGAACATGGGGGCCACATCTTGGCCAAATACTCCATCGATCAGTTTTATTATTATAACAAACTCATGTTTGCTTGACAATGGCATTGCCTAGGACATTTAAAAATTTAGCCCTTCCTTTGGCCGCCGGAATGCACGCGCTTCCCCAGAGCCGTGATAACCCCCATCTGTGTACGGGCAGTCGCACGGAAAGCATCCCCTTGGATCAACCCTTTGACGGAAAGCTGTATTTTGCCCAACGGCGTTTGGAACACGCTGGTAAAGGTGCATTCATCCCCCCGCACCGTGCCGCCTGTAAACGGATGCCGGCCGCCCATCGCCTCCAGTATGCCGCTGAGACGCTCCCCGTCGGTCTTAAGTGTCAACGTTCCATTCACCGGCCCCATGGGTGTTTGCATGACGATGCTGTATTTTCCATCAACCATGTGGATGTTCCTCCCTTCGAAAGTCCGAAGCGATCTCCCTGGATTTTTCATACTTCCAAAATATGCAGAGAATCCCAGGCAGTGCATAGAGATTCAAAAGCAAACGGGCATCCGTCTCGCCGGTGCCCGTCAACTAACAAAATCTTTTATTTTCCCAGTAGGGACGCCTTTTTTCGCATCCAATACTGGCTCATGCTGTAATAAGAGTCCTCTGTCACCTCATTGGACAGCCATTCCGGAGGCTGGAACGCCAGCGCCTCTTCCACCGAAGGAAATTCCACTTCCGCATAGAGGAAGGCCGTCGGTTCTCCGCGATCCACCCAGCTGCATTCCAACCGGCGTCCATCCCCCAGCGCATAGACGCGGTACTCTTTGCGGATCATGGGAATTTCCAAAAGCTCTGCCAGCTCATCAAACGTCTCCTTTGGCAGATCCAGCTCAATTTCTTTCCGGCAAAGCCGTCCCTTTCCCTTGAAGCAGAGCACGTAGCTGGTCTTTTCTTTTGAGACCTTTTTGCGGATTCGGACAACCGGCTCCACAGATAAATACCCCTGAAAGGCCTCCGCTTCTTCCAACAGCGGCAAGTCTGGAAATTCTTCGATTAGAAATTTTCTCTCAATCTCCTGCATGATCCGTCCTCCAAATTCATCACACGTGGTTTCTTCACCCCAAAGGGCTCCTAAACCATCCAAACGGGATTCCAAAAAAACAAAACTTTGTGATGATTATAGCACATTCCCCGCACGTCTACCAGCCATTCCGGTTATGTCCTTTGAAAAGAACTGTTCATCGCCGGTCAAAGCGCTTTGGCATGTTTGTTGGGCTGGAAATCCAAATGTTCCCCTACCCGCAGCCAACGATAAATATGGAAAATTTCCGCCAATGCGCACAGCTTGTCCGCTGTACTGACGACAAAACTTTCTGCGTATTTGGGAAGTGCAGGGGTCAGTGGCCACATATGTTTCACGATAATATCCTTTTCCTTGTCATTTAGGGTAAAGAGATGCGTGGCATTTACCAGCGCAGTGATCGGATGCATCGTCATGTGATGCCCCTCGTGTGTCCTCCAATCATACAAATATAGATCATGCAGCAAACCGCCGCGCGCCGCCGAAGCAGCATCCAAATGAAATTTCCGGCAGAACAAAAAACTTAAATATGCTACAAACAGGCAATGCTGCAAACAATTGGCATCCTGCACATGCTGCCGGATCTCTCTCATCTTTTGTACTTCCGGGTTGTTTAAAAGGTCTGTGACACATGCACGGAAAGCCGCACGATTTTCTAAGTTCCACATGAATCTCAAACTCCTCCTATCTATCTGACCTACTTTGTCAAATACAAACGGAGTATACCACAAAAAGAAGCACGATCGGGGCGATTTTAAAGTCTTTTAAGGCAAACGTAAGAAACCTGTAAGATTCCGCATTTATTTCTAATTAGAAACAAATGTGTTCTATAATACGCAATTTCACTTGTTTTCACTTTTTTTACAATTATCGAATTTTTCTAGGAAAACCGGGCATCCTTTTAGAAACGAGCGTCCCATTTTCTCTATTGAACCAATAACCCCCAGTTGACTTGCTATTTAGCGCGTGCTATCATGAGTTAAAATTTTTTCAAGGAGTGAAGGAATATGATGAAAAAATGGATTGCTGTCATCATGATTGCAGCCCTTACATGTACGTTGTTTGCTTGTACCACCTCCGATGAAGGTTCTTCTTCCTCTCAAATGGAGTCGTCTTCCTCGGTATCGGAGTCCTCCTCCGAAGTAGAGTCTTCTTCCTCTGAGGCGGAACCTACCACCCCTACCGATGAATCCGGTGAGGATGCAACTTCGACCGATCCCTCGTCGACCACACCAACGGTTGACAATACCAATGCCGGTCAAGGTGCAAATTCGAAAAAATACACCCAAACGGACGAGAACTTTACTTTCCAAGATGGCGTGTACAAGCGCATCTATGGGAATCGCGCCATGTTCGTTGTGACCAAAGATCCTACGAATTTATCCAATAAGGAACTCAACGATCTTTCAGAAGCAACCGCGGGACAGTATCTGAAGGATGACTATTATTGCACGGTCTGCTTTGTAAAGCCAGACAATGCAGACGGTACCTTCGACATCACCTCTACCAAATCCGACGATCGAACTGCGGTGATTATGTCGTTGCATAAATCTGACTCGACAAAGATGACCATCAATCTGAAAGAACGTCCGTTACAGGAATATATTGATAAGCAGGTAGCCAAAGCAAAGGTCAGCTCTTAAATCTAAGTTGATCTGAAAACCGCGCCGGGAGGTTTTCCGGCGCGGTTTTTTGTGTCCACTCCATGCTCCCCGGCATAAGATGTATTTGGAATATTCCAAATCTTTGCTCGGAGGTAAAGAGCATGAAAATTTATCCAAACGAAGAGCTCCATCATGCATGCTGCAATCCCTCCTGTTGTCCACCGCCTTGTTGTCCTCCTCCACCCTGCTGCGTCCCTTGCTCAATACCAGGACCTACTGGCCCAACTGGCGCCACCGGCCCAACCGGGCCGACCGGAGAACGCGGTCCAACTGGACCCACTGGGCCGCAGGGAATCCAGGGGGTGCAGGGACTTGAAGGGCCTCGTGGTTTAACTGGGCCTACTGGAAGTACCGGACCAACTGGGGCTACTGGACCTTCGGGACCTACTGGGCCAACAGGGGCTACCGGGCCATCCGGCCCTACTGGACCGAGCGGGCCAACAGGGGCTACCGGGCCATCCGGCCCTACTGGACCGAGCGGGCCAACGGGGGCTACCGGGCCATCCGGCCCTACTGGACCGAGCGGGCCAACAGGGGCTACCGGGCCATCCGGCCCTACTGGATCGAGCGGGCCAACGGGGGCTACCGGGCCATCCGGCCCCACTGGACCGAGCGGGCCAACGGGGGCTACCGGGCCATCCGGCCCCACTGGACCGACCGGGCCAACAGGGGCTACCGGGCCATCCGGCCCCACTGGACCGACCGGGCCAACAGGGGCTACCGGGCCATCCGGCCCCACTGGACCGACCGGGCCAACAGGGGCTACCGGGCCATCCGGCCCCACTGGACCGACCGGGCCAACAGGGGCTACCGGGCCATCCGGCCCCACTGGACCGACCGGGCCAACAGGGGCTACCGGGCCATCCGGCCCCACTGGACCGACCGGGCCAACAGGGGCTACCGGGCCATCCGGCCCCACTGGACCGACCGGGCCAACAGGGGCTACCGGGCCATCCGGCCCCACTGGACCGACCGGGCCAACAGGGGCTACCGGGCCATCCGGCCCCACTGGACCGAGCGGGCCAACAGGGGCTACCGGAGCGACAGGGCCATCTGGATCCACTGGAGCACCCGGAGCCGCTGCCACTATTGCCGTTGGAAGTGTTACTTCTGGGGAGCCTGGCAGCAATGCCGCTGTCACCAACTCTGGAACGCCGGAAAATGCCGTATTTGATTTTGTCATCCCACGGGGCTTGTCTGGAAAAAATGATGTACCGGATGTCCTTACCGCGTTGAATGGCACCCAACAGATCACTACCAAAGGGGAAGCACTCATATTCCAAGAGACGCCCTTGGTTGTCGGCTTGGCAATTTCCCATTCCCCTTGTTCCTCTCAGGTACAAATCAATCAGCCTGGGATCTATCAAGCCGCCTTCCATTCAACAATCAAGGCGGCTCCGGGTATCTCTATACCTGCGCCAGTTTCCGTTCATCTCTATCAGGGTGGCCAACCAGTTCCTGGCGCCGTTGCTAGCCACACCTTCTCTTCTTCCCGTGAGGTTGATACCGTATCTTTCCACGTATCATTCCAAGTGACATCTGCCCCCAAAACGCTGCAAGTTTTTGTCGATGATGCAGGGTTTATCTTCAGCGACAGCACTTTGACCGTCATACGTTTGGGTGCCACTTCCTGACCCATCTCTCCGCAAGAACCTCCATTTTGCTGGTAGCTTAGAAAAACTACCAGCAGAAGCCACAAATTTCCATTGCAGTCTTTGCTGGGGATTTGTTATAATAAGGGCGCCCTTTCTCTTTGCGGGCATAGCCGTTCCAGTAAAATGCTGCTGGAGCGGCTTCTTTTTTTATCTCTTGCTTGGCAAAACGCCTTTTGCCAGGGATTGCAAGATTTATTCATAAGTTCGTCCATGATTCTTAACGGAGGTTTCGCACTTCATTCAAACCTCGTACACAATCCACTTGTATACTATAGACATTGAAAAAAGCTGTTACAGTCTATGGACGGACGGAATACCGGTCCATAGACTCGACAGACCATCAGCAATTCCTCTTCCGACATCCGAAAAATTGCGCGACAACTCTTTCGGATGTTCCCAGAGGTTTCTATATATAGTAGGATTTTATTCATTTTACTTCATGCCCTCCTTTCTTTTAAGCGCGACCGTTTGGCCGCGCTTTTTCATTCTTTTATGTGTTGTGATTACTGATTCTCCTGCGCACCAATAGACGGGAAAGGGCCTGCGCATTAAAGGGGATGACTGGATACAGATAGCCTCTCCCTGAAATTGTCTTACTAGAAATAAGCACTACAAACATAAGCACTAATCCCGCGATATATCCCCATACATTCCATATGGCTGTCAATATTAATATTAAAACGCGAAATAGTTTAAAGGCATATCCCAGTTCAAAGCTTGGCTGCGTAAAGTTTGCAATCGAGACAAATGCCATAAAAAGCACCACTTCTGGGACAAACCACTTCGCTTGTACCGCAAAATCGCCTAATACCAGTGCTCCCACCACACTGAATGAATTGCTCAAAACACTGGGCGTATTTAACGATGCCAATTTTAAGCCATCAATAATAAATTCAATAAGCAGCAACTGCGCAACAATCGGCACCCCATTGGGTTCTTCTATACGGATAAACCCCAACCACTCTGGTATCCATTGCGGGTTGCATTCTAAGAGATACCAAGTTGGGGTGAGGATGAGCGTCAAAAGGAACACAATTATGCGAACCGTACGTAAGTAGGTCCCGATGAGGGGAGGAAAATAGTAATCGTTTGTATCTTGTATAAAATCAAAAATGGAGGTTGGTAAGACCATAGCAGATGGGGAATTGTCCACCAAAATGACAATGTTCCCTTCCAAAATGCTTGCCGCCGCTGCATCCGGCCGCTCCGAATAGCGCACCTTTGGAAATGGATTGTACCATTTGGGTTTGACCAAGCATTCCGCCAGGCTTTCCTGATTCATAGTCAAGGCATGAATTTGCACCTGCTCCAACTTTTTCCGCACAGTGTCCAATATTCCTGAATCAACCATGTGTGCCATATAGCAAAGCACAATGTCGGTCTTGGACTTGGTCCCAACCTGCACGATCTCCATCGTCAGATCTGGATCTCGGATTCGGCGGCGGATTAGCGCCGTGTTATTGACCAACGTCTCTACAAACCCATCCCGTGAACCGCGCAGAACACGGTCGTCATCCGGCTCGCTCACCCCTCTTGCCGGGTAAGTCCGTGCGTCGATCATCATCGCCTGATTAAACCCCTGTACTAGCAGGCAAATAGTCCCAGACAAAATTCCTGTTGTAATTTTGTCGCAGCACTCTTCGCAATCTACTTCCACATAAGGGATGAATGCATTCGCGAACTCTTGGGAAGTATCGATCCCTTCCAGATCTTCCGATTTTAAGGCCATAAGATATTCCATTAGCTTTTCCATGATATCATCCTTGGTAAAGCCATCAATAAAATAGAGGACCGCTCTCCTTCCCGCCACGCGAATTTCCCTTCCAATCAGATCAAAATTTTCGGATAGCCGGAGCCGCTCATTTAGAATCTGACGGTTATCTTCATATTTCGAGGAAAGTGTTTTCTTCTTCAAATTTCCCGCCTCCCGGTTCTTTGATCTCTATAGTATGTGGAAGATGGGAATCGTTATGTATAGAGAACCATCATTTGCACACGTTTGTGCCATAAAAATAATTATAAATTATCCATATAATTCATAAAGGTATCTTTTCAACTTTTATTGACAATATCCTCAAAAACACGTATACTATTTTTAACAGACATGAATAGGAAAAGGAGTGTTGCGTTATGTCGTCCAACCCACTCTTGTTGCTGGATAACAACACAATGATGACCGTTGTAAATCACGGAACCTTCAAGTGTACCGATGTCACATTCGAAGAGGCCAAAGCAATTATTGAGTTGCATCCGCAGGAGGACATTTTAAAATGCTTCTCAAACTTGGATATCGAGGAAATTATTTTTGATTATCTTGGTATTAAAAAACGCGATTTCCAATATAAGCGTATCCGGGACATGCATCTAGGGCAGGAAGGTATTGTATTTAAGCTCTATGTGACTCCTTCGGAAACGCAGCCTATTATCCGAACCGATAAGGGGAATGAAGCCAAAAAGATCCAAAATGTTTACGTATATTGCCAACTGATTTCTAGAGTAGAATAAGTATAAAAGCGCCTTTGGAAGAGATAGAACTGCTCTGAACTACACGGACAGCCAAAAGCGCCCAGCCAGTTGGTGTAGGAAAATAAAGCTCTAAGCGGAGTGGCGCAGCGGCAGCGGCGCCACTCCAATTTTTAGTTGAATGCGCTCATGGTTGCAAAATTTGGTGTTGGCTTTTCCCGCCCAAAACTGCCGCTTCATCGATTCTTGTATGGATGTATTGCTGGCCCATCTGACCCCATTTCCTATGCCGCCGCATTCCGGACAGCCGATTATACTTTTTGCGTGATACAAAGCACTTTGGATTTTTGTAAATGTTTTGACGTTTCCGCCACAACCACATCCAGCGATAGCCATAAGCACCCCCGCATTGCTCGCGCCGTGTATGGCAGAGTAGATCTTTTCCTACTTGTTTACTCTGCAAACCCAATTCTTTCGCTATTTCTTTTCCAACTTTTTCTTTCGCCTACAATCCTGGACAACTGGAAGAAGATTTTCCCTTTTCCCATTTTCTCCCCATAACATTACCCCCTGATGTAGTACTTCTATTTTCCTACATCAGGGGGCGTTTTGTCTATTGTCCGATTTCACGGATTCGGTTCAAGACTTCCGTGCTTTTATGCAGTAACTTTTTCTCATAGGAGAGGCAACCAACATCCCACAAAGGAACCTATGGCTGGTGACTTAGGCGTATAAACTCTTCTCCTTATAAGAACCATTCTGGTTCACGACGGATTGCACACTTTTTTTCAAAGGCCACGCTCGCCGGAACAAACATAAGTTTTGGAAAATGCCTGGCCCCCTGTGGGCAGGCGGCAATACAAGCCGTACAGGAGATGCAGCGTGTTTGATCGGTCTTCCTTGGATTGGCCGGATCAATCGCATGAACTGGGCAGAGCCGTGCACAAAGGCCACACGACGTACAAGTTGTATCTGCGGAAGGCTTCATGGGAACATTTGAGATCTCCCGGTAGGGTTTATTCCCCTTAACCTGTAATTCTTTCCAATTCATCCGGCCGCTCTGTAACCGCTCGATACATTCCGCGGAAAATAGATCCAATTTTTCGAGATCCTCCGCATCCGGGCGCCCCGCAGCGACCTTTGTAAAGATCGAATGCTGCGCGACCACTGCTGCTGCACCGATAACCAAAAATGCCTGCTCCTCAAGCATATTCTTCAATTCCAATAAAGCGTCGTCATAATCACGGTTTCCATAAACCGCAACTGCGATCGCCGGCGTCTGGGCCCCTTTTAGGGATTGTAGCATAGGGATACATGGGGTGGGGATACGCCCTGAAAATACCGGTACACCAACCAGAAGCACATCTTCCGGTTGCAATGTTTTGGGTGTTACATCCGGCTCCCTCAGCAGATCCCATGTATGTTTTTCTCCGTCCATCTTAGCGGCAATCCGCTCCATAACCACTTTGGTCGTTCCTGACGGACTAAAATATATACACCAAATTTTTCCCATCTGTATCTCCCTTTCCATTTTGCTATATATGTTCAGTGTAATGCTTTTGTGAGAATGTGTCAAACCCCCTACTTGTAACTTTCAAAATTTCCTTTTCGCATGGAAAAGCCGCCCTGCAAACACAGGGCGGCTTTTTAGAGGAAGAATTTATGAAAAAGAAACTTGCAAACAATTTTATATCCCTTATTGGATTGTCTTTAGTATACGGTATGAATGTGAACGTTTTCTGAAGAAAGATCGAATTTTTTAAGAAAACGTAGCCCCAGAAACAACCCCTTATCCATCTATGGGTGCAATGCTCTGTGCGATTGCAAGCACATCATCCTTTGTGAGATCAGGGTCACGGACATACAAAAAGAATAGTGCATTATCAAGATACCCATATAACATCTGGGTTTCCCCTTTTTGGATATACAAGGCGTCATGTCCGTTCAGCTGGAACGTCTCTGTATAAGCATCTTCTGTGTCAACTTTCGT
The DNA here is from genome assembly GCF_015558525.1 of Anaeromassilibacillus sp. D41t1_190614_C2. NCBI lineage: Bacteria > Bacillati > Bacillota > Clostridia > Eubacteriales > Acutalibacteraceae > Anaeromassilibacillus > Anaeromassilibacillus sp. D41t1_190614_C2. Next base: position 22,992 of record NZ_JADMOD010000012.1, read on the forward strand.
CCCACCTTTAAACATCTGGTTGAACCGAATCAATCCACCGTCCTCATTTCTGTACGCAATGCGCACAAGGCGGTTCGGCTCCCGAATAAAGGGTTCCCCGTCCATCGTATAGCCATCTGGTATATACTCCGGAGCATGCGCCACAAAGGGTATTTCCTCCTGTAGGGATTCAGCAGGGGTAAAGTCAATCTGTGTATGTGTTGGGAACACTTGCGATATCACTTTAAAGAACCACTCTCGTGCTGCGCTGACCGTCATAATCGTGGTACCTGCAGCAATCAATAGAGCGAGGAAAAACACAGCCACACGCTTTGCATAGTGCGTCAGGTTACGCATCCATGGTGAGCGGCGTTCATCACGGATTAAATGAAGGATTTTTCGATCAAATCGTTTTGGAATGCTGTATTTATTTTTAAGTTCTTCATCCGACGGCAAATTATTTAACTCTTCTTGTCTAATTTCTGCAAGAGCACTCTCTAAAAGCTCGTCGCTTAAATGGATCATATTCCCTCCATTTCCTCCAGCGCTTTCTCAAGTTTTTTCTTTCCTCTCTGTAAAATTTTCTTTACATAATCAACGGAAAAACCCGTAATGCTGGAAATTTGATTGAGCGGCAATTTTTGTAAATGCCGTAAGGTCATCACATCCCGGTAGGTCTGTGGAAGAGAGCGAAGCACATCCACAAGCTGGCCATACGCTTCTTTCTCTTCTAATTTTGCACCCGGCCTGAGATTCTCCGGAGCTTCTACCTCCGGAACATCTTCCCAAGGAATTGCCACCCCCTCTCCTTTCCCAGTCCGTAGTAAATCAATACAAGTGCTTCTAACTACTATAACGATAAAATGTTTCGTTTGGGGACAATTTATTTCTCCTATTTTCGAAAAATTTTTGATAATGCGGATAAAAGCCTCCTGGACAGCATCTTCTACGGCAGATTCCGTATGAAAATAGTCTCTAGATACATGAAACATGAGCTGTTTATATCGATGGTACAATTCTTCAAATTTCCGCTGATCTTCCTCTGAATCAATTAACAATAATAACATTGCAAGCATTGAACACACCTCCCATCAATATAAGCATTATAGTTTTATTATACCATAATATTCCCCAAAATTAGCCAAATTTCTTGATGTTAAACTTACTTTTCCCTTAAAATAGAAAATAGGCCCTGTGTCGCCAATCCGGCACACAGAGCCTGCTAATTTACATATAAAAATAGGCTTATTCCCTTGCTAACACTTTTTTCAGGTACTGCCCTGTATAGGAGCCTTCCATGTTTGCAACCTCCTCCGGTGTCCCAGTTGCAACAATGGTCCCGCCGTTGTCTCCGCCTTCCGGCCCCAAATCAATAATATGATCCGCTGTCTTGATGAGATCAAGGTTGTGTTCAATCACAACCACCGTATTCCCCGCATCCACCAGTTTCTGCAGCACATCGATCAGCTTATGGACATCCGCAATATGCAGGCCGGTCGTGGGTTCATCGAGAATATAAATGGTCCGTCCAGTGGAACGTTTGCTCAGCTCTGTGGCCAGCTTCACGCGCTGTGCTTCTCCTCCGGAGAGAGTCGTAGCAGGCTGGCCGATCTTGACATAGCCCAACCCGACATCCTGAAGGGTCTGGAGCTTGCGCGCAATCCGCGGAAGACTGGAGAAAAACTCCAAGCCTTCCTCGACTGTCATTTCCAAGACATCATAGATGCTCTTGCCTTTATATTTGATCTCCAATGTTTCACGGTTATAGCGCTTTCCCTTACACACATCACAGGGGACATAGACATCCGGCAAAAAATGCATCTCAATCTTGATGATGCCGTCGCCTTGGCATGCCTCACAGCGGCCTCCCTTGACATTAAAGGAAAAGCGTCCGGACGTAAAGCCGCGCAGTTTTGCATCCTGCGTCGAAGCATAGAGCTCCCGAATGTCGGTAAAGACACCCGTATACGTGGCCGGGTTGGAACGCGGCGTCCGCCCAATTGGGGCCTGGTTGATTTCGATCACCTTGTCCAGCGCCTCGATCCCTTTAATCTGTTTAAACGCCCCGGGGCGGCATTTGGCTCCATTCAAATTGGAGGCCAGATATTTATATAAGATCTCATTGATTAGAGAGGATTTGCCTGAACCGGACACCCCGGTAACACAGACAAATTTTCCAAGCGGAATATCCACCGAAACGTTTTTCAAATTATTTTGTGCGGCACCGATGATCCGTAGCTTTTTCCCATTCCCTTTGCGGCGTTTCTCCGGCACTTCTACTTTTTTTTGCCCGCTGAGATATTGCCCAGTGATGGATTGCGCACAATCCACAATCTCTGAGGGCTTTCCATTAAAGACCACCTCGCCGCCATGGATTCCTGCTCCTGGCCCAATGTCCACAATGTGGTCCGCTGCGCGCATGGTGTCTTCATCATGCTCAACGACGATGACGGTGTTCCCAAGGTCGCGCAAATGTTTTAATGTCCCCAATAGCTTATCATTATCGCGCTGGTGCAGGCCGATGCTTGGCTCATCCAGAATATACAATACCCCCGTCAAAGAGGAACCGATTTGGGTTGCCAAGCGGATACGCTGGCTCTCGCCTCCGGAAAGCGTCCCGGAAGAACGGGAAAGCGTCAAGTATTCCAATCCCACGCTTTGCAAAAATCCCAAGCGGCTCTTGATCTCCTTGAGAATAGCTGCCGCGATCATGGTGTCGCGTGCGCTGAGCTCCAAATGGTTGACGAAATCCAAAGCCTGTGCAACCGATTTTTCGCAGAGATCGGCGATATTGATGCCGCCCACAGTCACCGCCAGGCTCATCGGGGAAAGGCGCTTGCCATGGCAAGCGTCACAGGGAATCGCACTCATATAGGTTTCGATTTCTTCTTTGATCCAGCTGCTCTGCGTCTCCCGGAAACGGCGCTCCAAATTGTTGATAATCCCTTCAAACTCCGTCATATAGGTTCCGCTACCATATTCGTTGCGGCGTTCCAATTTGATCTTCTCACCCTTGGTCCCATAGAGCAAAATATCAATCACTTCTGGCGGAAGTTCCTCAATCGGCGTATCCAAGGAAAAATGATAGTGCTTTGCCAACGCATGCATATACATCGTGGCAATGGTGCTGCCCTCCATTGCCCAGCCGCTGCCCTTTATCCCGCCCTGGTTGATGGACAGGGCTTTATTCGGCAACACCAAGTCCGGGTCGATCTTCATAAAGACCCCCAATCCGGTACATTTGGGGCAGGCCCCATACGGGTTATTAAAGGAGAACATCCGGGGGGTCAGCTCTTCGATACTTGCGCCGTGCTCTGGGCAAGCGTAGTTTTGACTGAAGGTATAATCTTTCTCCGGTGTGCTGATGACCACAATTCCCCCAGCCAGGGAGGCCGCTGTTTCAATCGAATCCGCTAGGCGGGAATGGATTCCAGGCTTAATTACCAGGCGGTCCACCACAATTTCGATCGTATGTTTGTTGTTCTTTTTTAATTTAATGGTCTCAGAAAGATCGTAAAGGATTCCATCCACACGTACACGTACAAATCCGCCTTTGCGTGCGGCCTCAAACTCCTTCACGTGCTCCCCTTTCCGCGCACGCACCACCGGGGCGAGCACCTGGATTTTAGTCCCCTCCTCCATGCGGAGCACCTGGTCGACGATCTGATCGACCGTCTGTTGCTTGATCTCCCGGCCGCAAATAGGGCAATGGGGCACGCCGATCCGCGCGTAAAGCAAGCGCAGATAGTCGTAAATTTCCGTCACCGTCCCAACCGTGGAGCGCGGGTTCTTCGAGGTAGTCTTCTGATCGATGGAAATCGCGGGGGACAGCCCTTCGATGTAGTCCACGTCCGGTTTCTCCATCTGTCCCAAAAATTGGCGCGCATAGGAGGAGAGCGACTCAACATAGCGGCGCTGCCCTTCTGCATAGATCGTGTCAAACGCAAGGGAGGACTTTCCGGAACCGGAAAGTCCTGTAAAAACGATCAGCTCATCGCGTGGAATTTCAATATCGATGTTTTTGAGGTTGTGCTCCCGCGCACCCTTTATAAAAATATTTTTTGCTACCATAGCGATTCCTTTCCATTACGCACTATTTGCCGGATTGCAGGGCTTTAATCTTATCGCGCAGATATGCCGCATGTTCGAATTCCAGCAATTTAGCTGCCGCCTTCATCTCGCGCGTCAGCTGTTCAATCTGCTGTTTCCGCTCTGCTGCTGTCAAGCGCTTTCCTTTCTTTGGCTTCGCGTCGTCCTTATGTGTGGAAATTTCCAGGACTTCACTGACCTTTTTCACAATGGTCTTTGGCACAATGCCGTGCTCTTCATTATATTTCATTTGAATCGCACGGCGGCGTTCCGTTTCGCGGATCGCCATTTCCATTGAAGGCGTCACGGAATCCGCATACATAATGACCTGCCCCTTGGCATTGCGCGCCGCACGGCCGATTGTCTGGATCAAGGAGCGCTCTGAACGCAGGAAGCCCTCCTTATCGGCATCCAAAATCGCTACAAGCGACACCTCTGGGATATCCAGACCTTCACGGAGCAAATTGATCCCCACCAAAACGTCGTATTCACCGAGGCGCAAATCCCGGATGATCTCCATGCGCTCCACCGTGTCAATGTCGTGGTGCATATAACGCACACGAATCCCTGCATTTTCCAAATAGGCGGAAAGATCCTCCGCCATTTTTTTGGTCAAGGTCGTCACCAGTACGCGCTCATGATTCGCTGTGCGGAGATTGATTTCCGAAATCAAGTCGTCGATCTGGCCCTCTGTCGGCTTTACGATAATCTCAGGATCTACAAGCCCGGTCGGGCGGATCACCTGCTCGACGATCTGAGCGGATTTTTCCTTTTCAAAATCCCCCGGTGTGGCACTGACAAAGATCGCCTGGTTGACATGAGCATAGAATTCATCGAAATTCAACGGCCGGTTGTCATACGCGGAGGGCAACCGGAATCCATAGTCGATCAACGATTGCTTGCGCGCCCGATCCCCTGCATACATAGAGCGCACCTGTGGCAGCGTGACATGGGACTCGTCCACAAAGAGTAGAAAGTCCTCCGGAAAATAGTCCAGCAGAGTGCAGGGCTGGCTTCCCGGCGCACGCCCAGAAAGCACGCGGGAATAGTTTTCAATGCCTTTGCAGAAGCCGATTTCCGAGAGCATCTCCATATCGTACTGCGTGCGTTCCCGGATGCGCTGGGCCTCGATCAGCTTTCCATTCGCTTCAAAGAATTTCACGCGCTCTTCCATCTCGGCTTCAATTTCTTTCACTGCGCGCTGCATCTTCTCACGCGGCACAATATAGTGCGATGCCGGATAGATGGCAACGTGCTTTAATTCCGCCCTAAACTCTCCTGTCAGGGCATTGATCTCCGTAATCCGGTCAATTTCGTCCCCGAAAAATTCCACACGGATGACGGTGTCATTCGACTGCGCGGGAAAAATCTCAACGACGTCGCCCCGCACACGGAACTTGTTGCGGATAAAATTGATATCGTTTCGCTCGTATTGGATTTCCACCAACTTCCGCAGAAGGTCATCCCGGCTTTTCTGCATCCCTGGGCGCAAAGAAATTACCATTGTGCGGTAATCAATTGGATCGCCCAAACTATAAATGCAGGATACGCTAGCCACAATGATTACATCGCGGCGCTCGGACAACGCTGACGTCGCAGAATGGCGGAGTTTATCGATCTCATCATTGATGGCGGAATCCTTTTCGATATACGTATCGGTTGTGGCGATATACGCCTCTGGCTGATAATAATCGTAATAGGAGACAAAATATTCAACCGCATTTTCCGGAAAAAACTCCCGGAACTCCGAGCACAGCTGTGCAGCGAGCGTCTTGTTGTGCGCCAGCACCAGCGTTGGACGGTTGACCCGTTCGATCACGTTGGCCATCGTAAAGGTCTTTCCGGAGCCCGTAACTCCCAGCAGCGTCTGCTCCTTATCACCATGAAGCAGCCCTTCCACCAATTGGCCGATCGCTTTCGGCTGGTCTCCCGTCGGTCGATATTTCGAAACCAATTTAAAATCCATATTTCTGCTCCTATTTGGTATTGGTTCGCTCTTTCCCTTCCCGCACGCTGTCCGCCGCCCGAAGGGATACCCGCGGTTGTCTCTCATCTGAAAACAGGTGGGCCATAATGCCGCTTTCTTTCAGAGAGGTAAAGTCCCGTCCGGCAATAATAATATGGTCAATCAACAAGACTTCAATCTCTTTCAGGGCATCAAAAACGCGCGAGGTGATGTGGAGATCTTGCGGACTCGGCAGGGCACTGCCGCTAGGATGATTGTGCGACAACACTGCATAGACCGCCCGGTAACGGGCGGCCAACGCTACAATGTCCTGTATATAAATGTTGGTCGTCACAGCGGTTCCCGCGCTGACGATGTCACAATAAATCACGCGGTTAGAGCTATCCAAAAGCATCAAGACCACCACTTCTTGAGAAAGGCCCACATATCGTTTCATCAGGTAGCGCGCCATATCCTGGTAATCGTACATACGGACGCGCCCTGACTCCCGGTCCATTTCGTAGCAGCGAAACGCCTGTGGCAGCATCTTTAAAAAGGCAGCCGCAACTGGCCCCACACCGTCGACCTCAAGCAGCTCTTCATACGGCGCATCCAGCACTCCGGAAAAAGAGCCAAACCGCCGGATCAACTCATGCGCCAAAGGGTTTGTATCTCCCCGCGGGTTACAGGCAAAGAGTAGATATTCAATTTTTTCATGAGGGGCAAAAGCTTCAAAGCCGGATTTTAGGAACCGTTCCCGCATCCGGTCCCGATGTCCGTCATGGATATTTTTAGAACTCGGTTTCCGCTTCTTCTCTGCTTCCATATATTGCCCCTCTTTTCTCCCTCTCATTCGATTTTAAACCAGGTTCCATTCCGCTGGCCGATTCATAACATACCGGACAACATGCCGGTCTTGCCACTTTTTATGAGATCGGAAGATATCGATATTGCTACTCAGACTTTCCGGCTTCCGGGCTTAACCGGCTCGCCAGCACCTGCTTTGCAAAGCGGGCAATCCTGCGGCTCCCAGGACTCCACTTCCATAGAAATGACGGACTTAAACGGTACGCCAAAGTCGATCTTCCCGCCCGTGCGGTCCACAATCGACCCGACGCCAACCACGACGCCGCCAGCAGCCTTCACCAAATCAATGACCTCGCGAACCGAACCACCTGTGGTCACCACATCCTCCACAATTAGGACTTTCATGCCCGGGTTCACAACAAACCCACGGCGCAGGGCCATTTTCCCCTCTTCGTCCCGTTCGGTGAAATAGTTCTCGCACTTGAGCGGGCGGCTTACCTCATATGCCATCTGAACCGCACCCATCGCCGGCCCGATCACGACTTCTACGCCATCGTTCTGATACTGCTCCGCCAGCGCGCCACAGAGTTCTTCGCTATATTTTGTGTTACGGAATATTTTTGCACACTGCAAATACTTATTGCTGTGACGTCCAGAAGTCAGGCGGAAATGGCCTTCCAGCAGTACGCCGGCCTCTTTTAAAATTTCCAAAACTCTTTCCTGCGTAATCATAGCAATCTTCTCCTTTTCCTGATCAATAGAAATTATGTTCTTATTATATACCAAAAGATTGAATTTGGGAAGCTTTTTATCCTTTCCTGTTGGAAAAAAGGGAATATGCATTTTCCCCCTTGACAAACGCCCCTTCGTGTTATATTGTATATATAGTACATATACAATATAACAGAAAGAAGGGGTCGCGTGGAAATCCATATCAGCAATTCGAGCGGCATTCCCATCTACGAACAATTGGTCACGCAGATTAAGAACCTCATTCTGAACGGCGCCCTTCAGGACGGCGAGGCTCTTCCCTCGATGCGGCTTCTTGCAAAAGAGCTGCGCATCAGTGTTATCACAACCAAGCGGGCCTATGAAGAATTGGAGCGGGAGGGATTTTTATGTACCGTGGTGGGAAAGGGAAGCTTTGTAGCAGCCAAAAACCCCGACCTTCTGCGGGAACAACAACGCCGCATCGTTGAGGACTCCCTTGCAAAGGCAGTAGAAAGTGCTAAAAACTATGGCATTTCATTGGAAGAATTGCAGGAATCCCTGCTCATTTTATATGGAGAGGACTGAGTGATTCTATGGAAAAGCTTTGCTTAGAAGTACAAGACCTAACAAAACGCTACGACGCTAGTGAATTTTCTCTGGATCATCTGAACTTCAAAGTTCCTTATGGCAGCGTTATGGGGCTAATTGGTGAAAATGGCGCTGGAAAAACCACTACTTTGAAATTAATCTTAAATTTGATGCGGAGAGACGCAGGAACTATAAAGCTCTTTGGACTGGACAATATCCGTGATGAAGGAGCGATTAAGCAACAAATTGGTGTCGTGTTCGACGAAAACCATTTCCACGAATTGTTTTCACCGGCCGACATTGCAAAAATCCTACGAAGCCTATACCAAAAATGGGACGATAACCTGTTCCAGCAATACCTCAGACGCTTCCAATTGCCCGCGGATAAACCGATCAAAACTTATTCGCGCGGCATGAAGGTGAAGCTTTCTATTGCTTCTGCACTTGCACATCATCCCAAGCTCTTGCTGTTGGATGAACCTACCAGCGGCCTTGATCCAGTGGTCCGTGACGAAATTCTCTCCATCTTTTTTGACTTTATCCAAGACGAGGAACACACGATCCTAATGTCCTCTCACATTACCGGAGACTTGGAAAAGATTGCCGACTATGTCACCTTCCTACACCAAGGAAGGCTGGTATTCAGCGGCGTGAAAGACGACCTACTGGATAGCCATGGCATTGTAAAGTGCAACGCAAGCGAGCGAAAACGCATCGACCCTAAATGGATTGTCAAACAGCGCACAGGGCCTTTTGGCTGCGAAATACTGGTCAACAACAAAGCCGCCGTTCGCCACCTCTATCCGGAGCTTTTGGTCGACAACGCTAGCCTGGAAGAAATCATGCTATTTCATGTGAAGGGGGAAAAATGATGATCGGTTTGATTCAAAAGGATCTTCTGCTGATAAAAAGGAGTATGGGAACCACTATGCTGATTCTCGCATTCCTGGTGATTGTTTTCAGCGCGAGTATGGGCGCTTCCGCTGGGATGGCTATGATACCAATCGCCTTTTCGATTCTCATCCTGGGTACGTTTGCCCTCGACGACACAGCCAAATGGGATGTATACGTACTATGTACCCCACCGGCTAAGCGGCGTATTGTCCTGTCTAAATACCTTTCCTCTTCGATCCTGATTGCGATCGGGGCCGCCTTTTCTGCTATCGCTGCAGTTGTTGCCTTACTCATCCGCAGCGAAACATGGTCCCTGGAAGTCACCCTTACCTTTCTAGCATCTGTTGGCCTGGCGTGCTGTATGAATGCCGTTTTGCTGCCACTGACATACCGTTTTGGCGCTGAACGTTCCCGCATCATTTTCATGGTTTTGGTTTTTATACCTACCTGCCTTGCAGTCTTGCTCCAAGGCCAATTGCCCGCCATCGCCTCCGTGGACGAAGCAACCATCATGAATATGTTAGCACTGTTTCCTGTCTTTGGTATCCTACTGCTTTTCCCCTCCTATTTCATTTCCAAGGCAATTTACACACACAAGGATTTCTAACCAATGGAACCCACCCATCCTCGGGCGCGTTGCCTTCGCTTTCCCCTTACACCGGGGGACGCCAAAAAACGTAAATCTACATTGGAAAAAATATGGCACAAACGCACTGCGTCCAACGGAACCTGCAAATTCCGTTGGACGCAGTGCGTTTATATTGTTAGCAATTGGTTGGGCAATCCATGACTTACCTTCTATCTTACAACATTGCCATTCCTCCGGTGGGAACGTGCACTTCTATGTGGTTTCCACTGCATCTTATGACTTTAGAAACGAGCGCATTTATAATTCTTCTCAGATGTTGGCCAACTTCTGCTTTTTCTGAATAGCAATGTAAAATAGCAACCCTATTGCCGCAACCAGCAGTTCTGTTGTTGGGAAAGCACACCAAACACCGTAAATATTCGCAAGCCAGGAAAGCAAAAACGCCATTGGGATAATGAGCAAAAAACCACGCAACAGGGAAATCATATGTGCAGGGCGTAGGTGCTCTGTAGAAGTAAAGCAGATCGAAATTAGGATATTAAACCCTGCGAACGGGCAGGCGGTAAAGTAGAGCCGCATCCCCTCTGTGGCAATGTTTTGCAACACAGCGTCCCCTTCGCTGTTAAAGATGCCTGCAATTTGTGAAGCTCCCAAAAATACGGTCACGTAAATCAAAACCGAAAGGATCAGCATGGTTGTCATGGCATATTTTAGGATCAACTTGATATTTCGGGTATTTTTGGCTCCGTAATTGCTGCTGATAATTGGTTGAATGCCTTGCGCAATCCCTGTATAGATGGCAATAATGACCAAAGATAGATTTGCAATCACACCATATGCCGCCACGCCAACATTTCCTGCCAAGTTCAATAGGATCGAGTTAAATACAATGATAACGATACCGGACGAGACTTCCGTCACCAACGATGGAACACCGCTGGACAAAATCCTTACAAACCGCCGTATTTCGGGCATACACTTTGCAAAGTGAAACTGATTGTTCTTTCTGATAAAATGAGGGGACAGGATCATCATACTAATGATCGGGGCAAGGCCGGTTGCAAAAGCCGCCCCAAAGATTCCCATTTGGCAAGGGAAAATAAACACCCAATCCAACACGACATTGGAGAGGCTTCCGCCAATCATCGCGGCCATTGAAAGCTGTGGCGCCCCGTCGTTACGGACAAAGCACAGCAATACATTATTCATCAAAAAAGCAGGTGCAAATAGGAGAATGACCTGCAAATAGGTTTTTGACATCGCATAAACATGCTCATCAGCTCCAAACAGCGTTACAATTGTCCCTGAAAAGAAAACTCCTATCGATACGAACAACACCGCAAATAGGGCCGCAAGGTAAACCGCATTGGTGAAGGTACGGTTAGCAGACTGCTGATCCCGTTGGCTTCTTTGAATGGAATATCTTGTACCTCCTCCCATGCCGATCATCAGACCGCTGCCATGGATAAAACTGTATATGGGGATTGCGAGGTTCAAAGCTGTAAGCCCGTATGTACCAAGCCCCTGCGATACAAAATATGTGTCGGCCAATATATAACACGATAGGCCGATCATCCCCATCACATTCAACGATACATATTTTGCGAATTCTTTAAAACAATTTGTTTTCACCATTCCGGATAACCTCCATAAAAAATAAAGACCCACGTTGTGCTACGCAGGCCTATTGCACAAGAAAAACCCCGGCGGGTTCATCAGCAAGATTTGTTCCTTTGCTGTTTTTCTTTTATAAGTTCTTTCGCTTCTTTTCCGGTCATATGCTCGATGGTCATTTCCAGCATACATAAAGGAACCCAATCCCGGTCAATGGCCGCCTGACGGTGGGCATCATTGTCATCTGGCGCATATTTGACCGCGAGCTTTTCGATAGCCTCCCGCTTTTCCTGGCTGTCCTCCAGAATGCGAATCGTTCCAAAGGCAATGATGCTCCGAAAATAGGAAGTATATTCTTCCGGCACAACGAGGTCCTGGTCAATCACGCAAAAAGACGCTTTCGCGTTTCGCCGGATGGCATCGATCTTATGGCCGCTTTTTGCACAATGAAAGTACAACTTATAGCCATCGTAGGCATAACTGACCGGCACCGCATACGGATAATTGTCATCCCCCGAAAGGGCCAGTACACCAGAAGTCCCCCGATTTAAGATAGCTGTACATTCTTCCAAGGGCAGCTCTTGCCCGTTCCTGCGCATTTCTCGAAACATAGCGATTCATCCCTTTCCAGCCTGATACCTAATCCCCGCTCTTCTGACAAAACAAAAGCATTGACTTCCGTATCTTCTATGGCCTAACGATACGGAAGATCAATGCTTGATTGTTTACCCGGCGGCAAACAGCGTCCATTTATGCCAGGATATTATAGCATGCTTTTCTTTGCATGTCAATTCTATCCTTCGGCTATCCTATGGACTGATCTTTACACACGCATCGTTTCATGCTGACCGACCGGCGGTAAACTACAAAAGCAACGGCTGCGGACAATGCTTCTGCAATCCAAAAAGCATTCCAAACGCCAGCTGGGCCAAAAATCCGGCTCAATAAAAATGCGGCCGGGATAATTATAAGGATATACCGGCACACGGAAATAATCAGAGATGGTGTCCCCTTGCTAAGGCCCTCTAGAGCCCCTGACGAGGTCACAGACACAGCTGAAACAAGGAATCCCGCACTGATGATGCGAAGTGCAGTCTCGCCAGCGCGAATGGTTTCCGGCGTATGCGTAAACAGTCCAATAAGAGGCCCAGGAATAGCCAGGCAGATAATCGTTCCGAAGGCCATAATAATCCCGCTCATGCAAAGGACAATCCGATAAATCTGATTGACACGCTTATGTTCCCCTGCCCCGTAATTATAACCAATCAAGGGCCGCATTCCCTGGACAATCCCGTTGGCAGGAAGATACAGGAAAGTTTGCAGTTTATAATAAATTCCCAGCACTAAAATATAAACCTCGGAATACGCTGCTAAGATCGCATTCAGCGAAGAAATCAAAAAGGATGGCAAGGCTAGATTCAATGTTGCCGGTATCCCAACGGAATACAATTTCAAAACCATGTCTTTGTTTGGGGAAACATATTTTTTGCGAATATGGACGCGGATAGGCCGTACAAAATAAACGACGAGATAAATCCCTAAGGTAAGTGTTTGGCCAATCCCAGTGGCCAGAGCCGCTCCTTCCATCCCCATTTTCGGGAATGGGCCTATCCCAAAAATGAGCAAAGGGTCTAAGGCAATGTTTGCAATGCATCCACACATCAAGCTTACCATTGTGACCTTCATATTTCCCACCGCTTGAAAAATCTTCTCAAATGTTATACCCAGCACAATCATCGGCGTAAAGGAGAAAGCCACTACCGAATACCGGACGCCAAGCTCTATAACGGATTCCGACGAGGTAAACATTCGCAAGAAAGCTGGCATAAAGGCAATGCATCCAATGGTCATAACAACACCATGAATCACCGCAAGCAGTAATCCTTGTGTAGCGGCCATATCCGCCTTTTGGTGGTTTCCTGCACCCAGATGAAAAGCAATCACCGCATTCATTCCTACCCCAAAGCCAATTGCAACCGCATTGATGAAATTCTGAATAGGAAACACCAGTGACAATGCCGTCATCGCATCTTCACTGATCTGTGCAACAAAAAAGCTATCGACAATATTATACAGAGAATTCACCAGCATAGAGAGCACCATAGGGAGCGCCATCGAAAGGATAAGCGGCAGGACTGGCTTCTCTTTCATAAAATTTTCGTTCATTCTTCCTCCTCCATTCTTCAAAGCGCTTTCCTTCAAACTTAATGGACAATTTTTCACGCTTTTCCAATAAAAAAGCCACACAGCTATCATTTGATAACTGTGTGGCAAAAGATGACAACGTCCGGAAAAGTCCACTACACATTTTGACTTTTATTATAATACCTATAGTTTGATAGTTTGTCAATACCGTACACTTATGAAGGGGATCCAATGGATGTAGGTGTTACAATGATGAGTGACAAAGTAGAGATAAAAAAAGGTAGCAAATAGGAAAGACCTGTAGTAAGGTTAAGTTGCCTAGACAAAACCGAAAGAAGGTCATCCTATTTGCTATGGATAAGATAACACAAACGATGCGGTTCCGGCAAGCAGTAATTGAATATTCTCTGAAACATGGCGTGACAAAAGCAGCTGTGCGGTATCGACTAAACCGGCAATATATCTATCGATGGAGAAAGCGCTACGATGGAACACTTGAGTCGCTGGCAGATCGTTCACATCGTCCCCACAGTCATCCAAATCAACATACACCGGAAGAAATCAAACTCATCCTGAACATGCGCCGCAGGAATCCGAACACCGGAATTGTTGTATTCTGGGTCAAGCTGCGTCAACGCGGCTACACACGTTCTATTTCCGGTCTGTACCGCTTCCTGCGGAAACATGGTGTTATGGCGGTAAAGCTGCCCAACCCCAAATACATCCCCAAGCCCTATGAACAAATGAAATATCCTGGTCAGCGTGTTCAGATTGATGTCAAATTTGTACCGCAGGTCTGCATTGTGGGGCAAAGTGAACCAACGCAGTGGTTTCAATACACCTTCCTGGATGAATATAGCCGTTTCCGCTACATAGAAGCCTTTCAGGAACACAATACCTATTCTTCTACGTTATTTCTAAAGCACGTGGTCAAGAAATTTCCTTATGCCATCGAATGTGTCCAGACAGACAATGGTTCGGAATTTACGAACCGTCTGTTACCACGAGGTAGTGATAAACCTACCCTATTTGAACTGGAACTGAATCGTATGGGCATTCGCCATAAACTCATTCGTCCTTACACGCCAAGGCACAACGGCAAAGTAGAGCGTAGTCACCGCAAAGACAATGAGGAATTTTACGCCTCTCACCGCTTCTACTCCTTCGATGATTTCAAAGCTCAGCTAGCCGTCCGTGAACGGGTTTACAACCATTTTCCCATCCGTCCTTTAAACTGGCTCTCCCCTTTACAGGTCCTTTCCTCTTTTCCTTAATCTGTAACACATCTTTGACAAACCTACAGTACACTTATGAAGGGGATCCAATGGAGTCGTTTTTAGCTTCTCTTCACCTTTCTCTCGTGTAATCTTCTTTATATCAGGCATAGATTTCCTTTGACAGTTCAAAAACCTATTTTTTAGATCCATCTGGAACAAATACAGGTACTTTGTCGCGACCGCTAACGAAAAAAAAGGGTCCCAACCAATCGTCTGATTGGTTGGGACCCCGTCTGCTTTTCTGGAGACCCATTCCGCTGAATAGTCCGTTTATTGTTCCATATCGCGGAGCTTCAGCTGCTAGCAAATATTTAAAACTTCCGCTTTCAAATAGGCAGCATCCTGAATCCCCTAGAAAGAATCCCTTGCTGTTTTTCCAGCGAGCTACGCCTCCAGAGAATCAACGACGCGACGGGAAAATCCGCAAAGACAAACTCTCAGCAGCTTCCAAAAACATCAAAGGAGATCAACCAAGATAGTGAATCATATCCAACAATTCACTCCATGCTTCGTTGATATCGTCCTGGGATGCTTTCGCGTTGTCCAGTACGTCCTTCGCCCCCTGATAGGCTTCCATAAAGGCCGCTCTTACACTTTCGTCCAACTGGTCGACCGTTCCGTCTTCCACATACGTTGTTGCATAATCATATGCCTGTTGCAGAATCGCTTTATCCGTCATTTCAAAGGTAAAGCTCAAATCTGCTTCAGCAACCGGTGTCTTAATTTCATAGGTGTATGTGGTGCCGCTGATATAAACCGGCTCTGCATCACCGATCTTGACAGAACTAAAGGTCTGTCCCTTTGTCTTCGGCGTAAAGGTAAGGGTAATAACGGTGCCGCTCTCTACATCTTTCACCTGGTACTTACCGAGCAGGTCCGCGATGAGCTGGCTTTCGCCGTCAACCGTCAACTTGACATTCTTCCCATACGATACCGAGATATCCTGCGGGCCTTCTGGGAGATTCGGAACCACCGTGAAGGTGATCAAGGTGTTCTCACCCTGCCATTCAACCGGTTTGCCGCCCAAGGTAATATTTCCTACATCGCTGTAGAGCGCTTCCCACTCTGCCTGCTCTGCCGGATCCAAACGATAACCCTTTTCTGCCAGACGTTCAATCGTCCGATCCGAAACGAGAACCTTCGGCTGGTTCAGGGTCAGCTTGCCGCTGTACTTCAAAATCGGCTTTTCTACGCCCTCTGCCACGAACTGATACTCGATCTGGATGGTGGTCTTCGGAACGATGACCGCCTCATAGGTAGCGTCCTTGTTACACTTAAAGGTGCCGGTCCATTTATAGATCTTGCCATCCGGGTCGTTCTTGTCTCTCCAGCCGGACCAGACATAACCATCCGCCACATTGACCGTCGGATAATAACCGGTACTGTAATCGTAACCCATTACTTCAACCGTCTGCGGGTCAATCTGCGTACTGGTAGCGCCACCCGTGCCGCCCTTGTTTGTCAAGGTGCCATACTTCGGGTCGGTGATCTCAAAGCGCCTTGTATACTGATACTTCTCAAAATGCGCTGTGTACGTTTCACCGCCAAACGGAACCGTCACGGTTTCTCCCAGTTCCACTCGATCGCCTGCGCTGTTCGTCCAATGGCTAAACGCATAGCCATTTGCCGGGCGGGTCGTCGGAACAGGCACTTCCGAACCAATAGCTCCCGTCTCAATGACAGGCGTCTGCATATTGGTCAGATCATTCAAATAACCGCCGCCAGCGCTCTTGAAGGTAACGGTCTGTTCATCTTCGACTTCCTCAACATCCGCGCCAATACCGATTCCGCACAGGACCGGATAGCCGTCGTTGATTTCTGCATCGCGGCCCCATTTTGCCCAAGACGAATGGGGCTCGGTATTTGTATCCAGCTCCAAAGCAAACGCGTCACTCTTGAGCTCTGCTTCCGTCTTACCGGTCGAGGTGTCCTCACGATTATTGAAAACCGCCCCACAACCAGCTAATCCGTTGCCGCTGTTATAATATGCATTTTGCAGCGTGCCTTTGGATTGGAAAGAACCTACCAAACCGCCGACCCAAGTAGAGCCTTCTCCCGCGGTAATCGTACCAGCTGCATAGCTGTTCTTAATACCACTGTCGGTATCAGCGCCGGCAAACGTTCCTGCCAAACCGCCAATCCGGATACCGGTCGCCTGGATATCACCTGTTGCAAAGCAATTGCGGATATCCGCCTTCTGTGCGTTGCCGATCAATCCACCTACTTCCACATGCGTCTTCTGCTCTGTGTTCGTAGAGGTAACATCGCCCGTTGCATAGCAGTTCTCTACATAAGTGGACGTGCTGCCGCTATAACTGCCAACCAAGCCAGCTACAAGGGTGGAACCCTGTACCGCTACTTCTGCATAAGAATTCGTGATGGTTGTTTCTGATGCTGTGCCAACCAAACCACCTACGCGGCTGGTGCCCATAATGCTGCTCTCAGAAGAAGCAGCTCGTACACCACAATTGTCGATTACCGTATCGTTTGCATAGCCAGCCAAGCCGCCTACATCGACGCGTCCATTGACCTGCTCCACTTCAACGGTCAGATTTTTGATAACCGAATTTCTGAGATAAGCAAACAAACCAACATACATCTCATCCGCTTCGTCAACTCTCAGGCCGCGAATGGTCTTTCCGTTGCCATCGACGATCCCGCCGAATTCCTGACTGCTGTTGCCAATGGGCGTCCAAGTATCTGCATAATCGGACACGTCAATATCGTTGACAATCTTAAAGTACTTCGGGCTGCGGGTGTCGGACAGCTTGCGCATCGTGTCAAGCTCTTTTGCCGTCGTGATCAAGTACGGATCTGCTTCCGTACCAGAACCCTCCGGCATTCCAGCCGAGACCAACTGTACTTCCACCTCAGCATACTTCGTCGGATCATCCACCGAAGTCGCACGAACTTTCAAGATATCGTTCGGTTCGTTTTCCGGAACGGTGAGGATACCGTTCTCATCAATGGTGCTGACATTGGAACCCTGTACCGACCATGTGACATTTTGCGATACATTTTCGCCTTCCACCGTGGCCGTAAAGGATTCTGTCGTACCTTTTTCTACCTTAGCGTTCGGATGAGTAATCGTTATCTTGGTAACAACAGGCATCTCTTCGACTTCTTCAACATCCTTACCAATACCGATTCCGCACAGGACCGGATTGCCGTTGTTGATTTCCTCATCGAGGCCCCACTTTGCCCAAGACGAATTGGACTCGGTATTTGCATCGAGTTCCAGAGCAAAGGCAGCGCTCTTGAGTTCAGAACCTGTCTTCCCTGTGGAGGTATCTTCCAGCTTGCTGGAAGCCGAACCACAGCCAGCGATACCGTTGTCGCTATTATAATATGTGTCTTGCAGCACACCGTTGGTTTGGAAAGAACCAACCAGTCCGCCAACCCAAGTCGAACCTTCTCCCGCTGTAATCGTACCAGCTGCATAGCTGTTCTTAATGCCCTTGCTGGAGCTGGCGCCGGCGAGCGTTCCGGTCAAGCCGCCAATCCGCTTACCGGTTGCTTGGATATTGCCTGCTGCGAAGCAATTGCGGATATCCGCCTTCTGCGCGTTACCGATCAAGCCGCCCACATGGATATGCGTATCCACGTCAGTGTTTGTGGAAGTAACGTCGCCTGTTGCATAGCAATTTTCTACATAATGGGACGTGTCGCCGCTGTAGCTGCCAACCAGGCCAGCCACGAGGGTGGAACCCTGCACCGCTACTTCTGCATACGAATTGGTGATAGTGGTTCTCAGTGCTGTGCCAACCAAACCGCCTACATTGCTGGAACCAACAATGCTGCTCTCAGAAGACGCGGCACGTACGCCACAATTGTCAATTACCGTATCGTTTGCATAGCCAGCCAAAGCGCCTACATAGACGCGCCCATTGACTTGCTCCACCTCAACGGTCAGATTTTTGATGACCGCATTCTTAAGATAAGCGAACAACCCAACATACATCTCATCCGCTTCATCGACTTTCAGCCCGCGAATGGTCTTTCCGTTGCCATCGACGATCCCGCCGAATTCCCGGTTGTAGTTGCCAATGGATGTCCAAGTTTCTGCATAATCGGACAGATCGATATCATTGGCAATCTTAAAGTACTTCGGGCGGTAGGTGTCGGACAGCTCACGCATGGCGTTGAGCTCTTTCGCCGTTGTGATCAAGTATGGATCTTCTTCCGTACCAGAACCCTCCGGCATTCCAGCCGGGACCAACTGTACTTCCACCTCAGCATACTTCGTCGGATCGTCCACCGAAGTCGCACGAACTCTGAAGATATCATACGGTTCGCTCTCCGGAACGGTGAGAAGTCCATCTGCATCAATGGTGCTGACATTGGAGCCGCGCACCGACCATGTGACATTCTGCGATACATTTTCGCCTTCCACTGTGGCCGTAAAGAGTTCTGTTGTACCCTTCTCTATCTTCGCATTCGGATGCGTAATCGTCACGCCTGTAACGACGGGCGCCTCTTCGACTTCCTCAACGTCTTCGCCAATACCGATTCCGCACAGAACCGGATAGCCGCCGTTGATTTCTGCATCGAGGCCCCACTTCGCCCAGGAGGACTTGGATTCGGTGTTGGCATCGAGTTCCAGAGCAAATGCGATGCTCTTGAGCTCTGCTTCCGTCTTGCCCGCCGAGGTGTCTTCCAAATCGCTGGACACCGTACCACAGCCAGCAATGCCATTGCCGCTGTTATAATATGTGTTCTGTAAGGTACCGTTGGTTTGGAAAGAACCAACCAGTCCGCCGACAAAGCTCGAACCTTCGCCTGCCGTAATCGTACCGGCTGCATAGCTGTTCTTAATGCCCTTGCTGGTGCTGGTGCTGGCCAGCGTTCCCGTCAAGCCGCCAATCCGGATACCAGTCGCCTGGATATCGCCCGTCGTAAAGCAGTTGCGGATATCCGCCTTCTGCGCGTTGCCGATCAAGCCGCCCACATGGATATGCGTATTCGGGTTTGTGTTGGTAGAAGCGATATTGCCCGTCGCATAGCAATTCTCCACATAAGAAGAAGTGTCGCCGCTGTAGCTGCCAACGAGGCCGCCTACCAGGGTGGAACCCTGCACCGCGACTTCCGTGTACGAATTCTTAATGGTGACATATAATGCCGTGCCGACCAATCCGCCGGTAGCGCTGCTGGTGCCTGCTACGATGCTGTCGTCCGAAGCTGCACGCACGCCACAGCCTGTAATGGTGCTATCTTTTGCATAGCCAACCAGGCCGCCGACATATCCTTTGCCACGCACCTGCTCAACTTCCACTGTGAGATTGGTGATGGTCGCATTGTCAATATACCCAAAGAGTCCGGCATACTGCTCCTCGCCCGTATCCACATTCAATCCACGGATGGTCTTCCCGTTGCCGTCGACAATACCGCCGAACCGGAAGGTACGGTTTTCACCGATTGGCGTCCAGGTTTCCGCATAACCGGACAGATCGATATCGTTGACAATCTTGAAGTACTTCGGGCTGTAGGTGCTGGAATAATCACGCATCGCGTCGAGTTCTGCCGCGGTCGTGATCAAATACGGATCTTCTTCGGTGCCGGAGCCCTGCGGCGTGCCGTCCTCAGCGATCTGTATCTGGATTTGTTTGGGAGCGCTTGCCGGATATTTTTCAGCATCCCCTTCTGCGGCGGTCAGATCCACCGACATCGGGTTGATAACGAGGTCAAGGTTGACTTGACGGACCTCTTCCGGCATATTATACGCACCGGTTACATCGATGTTCTGCGCTCTCAGAACCACTTCGTTAAATTTGAAGCCGTTTGTCACCGTACCGTCCAATTCTGTCAGCTTGGTCGGATAATAGGTGCCCTTCGCGGTCACCAGCTCCAAGCGGTTGAACGGCTCCTTATCCGGCTGCCCATCGATATGGGGCGGCGTATACTTCTTCCACTGCAAGGTAGCGGAAGTGCCTTCCCCAACGCCCAGCGTAAAGGCTTTCTCGCCATTGACAACAATGTCGTAATACGCCTTCGGCGGGGCTGCTTTCTTCACCGTAAATGTGATAGAAGCCGTTGCTGCGGAGACGACACTGCCGTTGATCTTGACCTTGCCGTCCGCTGTGTATTCCGCGGTTGCAGACTGATCCGCCGGGCTGAGTTCATAACCCTCCGGCAGATTTTCCGGCTGGATGGTCCGCTCCGGCGCACCCTTTTCAAGGGTAACCGTATCCGTGCCAACTTCCGTTTGACCGTCCATGTAATGGATGGTAATATCCATAGTCGCTTCCAGACGGACAACATTTACCTCAAATGTGACAACATCCGGGATCGCAACATTGTTGCCATCCTCATCCTTTGTCACATTGATGCTCTGGGAAGTCGGCTTAACAAGCTCGATATCGTCTACATTTTCAAGCTCTCCGATATCCTTCAGGCTTGCTCTGACATTATACGCGCTGTCAAATAAGGTAGCTACCTTGTTGACGCTCGCCACTTCCATGCCGTCCTGATCCACATATTTTACCGTATACGGGACATCCGGGGAATTCGTCTCAACGAGAATGTCCAGTTCTTCATCCGTGGTCTCTGCAGTCGGCGCAAGAACGTATTCTTCTTCCGCCGGGACAGAACGAATCTTCTGAAGGCCGCCGGAAACTTTCTCACATTCGATCGGAGCAATTGCGTCCGCATCAAACGTCCGGTCGGCGTTCATTCTGACATCGTTGATGTATGGAATGTAGCCATTCTCTTCCTGATCCCATTCCCAGCTGACAACAGCCTTTTCGCCAACTGGTACGGTTACTTCCATGCCGCTCTTCAAGCCATAAGGATGTAGCACATATGTATAGGTCTCGCCATCTCCGGCGGCAAATGCCGTAGTGCCAGTAAACATCCCCAGAACCATTGTTAGGGACAAAAGCAGGGATAGAATTTTGGTTGAACGTCTTTGTCTCATCTACTCTTTGACCTCCTTTTATCTTTCTTCCCAAATTTCGAATCGAGCGGTTCTCCTTGTTTCAATTTCAGAAAACCGATGTCTCTCCTCCTTTCATATCATTTCTTTGCATCTCAAAAGAGCTGCAAAGCTTAGAGACGGTTATGAAAGAAATTGTTTGATATGAAACACTATTTTGTACAATTTCTCTGCATGTTGGCCTCTTTTTTAATACATGTATTATAACATTTATTGGAAATTTTTCGCAAGCAACCTTGCCAATGAGTATACAAAAGTATACATTAAATCCCTTTTCATGCACCTTCATTCCTGTTTCGAACAAAAGCCTTTTTCAAGATTATATATAAGTTCTATAATTGATATTGCGTTTGAACAAATTATATTCCTTTTATTATTTGATATTAACATAAGAATGCGATCATAATCTTCTTGCTTTTTCGCAAATACAATAAAAACCTTCTGTATTTTCATTTTTCCACTTCCTGATAAAGAAATGTAACGGCTCAAAAGGAAATTCGATTTTTTGCCACGAGAGACAACGGAAATTTTTCTAAACTAAGAGGTCTGTTTCACCATTTTGGAACTACTTGTTTTAAACGGTTGCCCTTGTGCTTCCTGTAAAACTATGCTATAATGAGATTTATAGTCGAATAAAAGCAGAGTAGGGGTTCGCGCGTAAAGTGTCAGTCGGACGGGGAGTTGCCGCTGAACGAAAAGCCTTGGCTTGCGGTGCGACCTCCGCATCCCGCTGCTGCATCATTGGGACACCCCATCTTGCGGCAACATGCGCGTTTTTTTATAAAAACGTGCCTGCTTTTCCGCGATGATTTTTGATGGAGGTGTCTTTTTATGTCCAAATCTGTGAACAACTCTCTAACCCCCCCTCGCTTTACCGCCATACTCCGTGAATCCGCCGCCGAACAGAAAAAGCCGCAAACCCTTGTGGTTACGGCTATGATGATTGCCATGAACATCGCCCTGTCGAGCGTCCATGTGTATCTGACCCCCCAGATGCGCGTGGGATTTGGGTTCTTGACCAATGCAATCACCGGGATGCTTTATGGTCCGGTGGTGGCTGCTACCGCTGGCGCAGTGGGGGATGTCCTCTCGTATCTCATTCGGCCGGACGGCGCTTATTTCCCGGGCTTTACGATCACCGCCGCATTGGGCGGTCTGATTTATGGATTTCTTCTGTACCGCCGCCCTATGACTTTGCCGCGCGCCATCGTCGCTAAATCTTCCATTAGCTTATTGCTTAATGTTCTGTTGAATACTTTTTGGATGGTCGTTTTGTACGGAAAATCGTTTACAGCCCTGTTCCCTGTGCGCTTGACAAAGAATCTCATGCTGTTGCCTGTTGAAATTGCCCTTTTATACATCATAGGCAAAACCGTGCAGAAGATCTCCCGTCGGATCTTTGCTGTATGACGGCTCCTGAGAAAAACAAGCGCTTTCCCAGTATCTATAAGGATAAAAAAACAACGCCAGCAACTGGCGTTGTTTTTTTATGATTGTATCAAGTTCAAAAGATATCCTGAGAATCCCCATGGGCATCAAGAAATTACAGCGTCGATTCCCCTGCAAAGCGTTCGATCTCCGAAGCAACAGCCTCACAGGTTGCCTCGCTATCCCAATGGATGTTATGGCTTGCCCCTTCAATCGGGCAGAAATTGACCTCAGCATTGCTCAAAGCCTTCTGAAGATTGTCCTCATCTTCTTGGGAGAAGAACACATCCGCAGTACCCCAGATAATATCCACAGGGCATGTTACACTGGAAAGCCTTTCTGTGTTGTCAAACGCTGCACAACCGCCAAAAATATCGTACCACGCAGCATACGGCAAAGAACATGCGTGCTCATAGACTGCTTCACAGAAATTCGGGTCCTCATTGGTCGTTTCCGTCCAAGATTTGATGAAATCATCTGGAATCTGTTGCTCTGCTTCATAGCCGCTGACCCCAAGGAAATCCGTACCATCCCCATTCAAAATCCAGTCCAACATCGGATTGCCTGCCATCTTCGTGCTGGACGAAATCAAAATTCCCCGCTCTACGCGTTCCGGAGCTGTAACCATAATTTCCTGCGTAATCAAAGACCCAAGAGAATGGCCGACCGGAATAAATTTTTCGACCCCCAACTTGTCCATCAGATTCAACACATCAGCACAGTGTGTTTCTGCTGTATATCCCTCTTCCCCCGCATCGGGCTTATCCGTCTTACCATGCCCGCGCAACTCAGGGATATAGCAACGGAATCCGGCATCTGCCAACTTTGGAGCTACCTGCGACCAAGATACACGGCTATCGGTTGCACCGTGGATCAACAGCAGGGGGATACCATCTTCCGGCCCACAGGTCAAATAGGTCATGTTGATACCCGTGTCCAAATCCACATTGTTTTCTTCCCAATCAACCGACACCAGCGTGGACCAATCGCCCTCTTCTTCCGGCGCAGAAGTTTGCGACGACGCCTCTTCTGGAGTGGATGCTTCACTGGAAGTAGGAATCTCACTGCTTGCCGTCTGGGGCTCTGTCCCCTGCTGTGTTCCGCAACCCCCTAAAGCAGAAAGAAGCATTGCACATGCCAGAAAATAAGCCAACCATTTACGTCTCATTTTCATCATCTCCAAAAAATTTTATATTTTGCCAAATATTGACAGCTTCACACTACCATGTATTCCCGAATCTGTCAAGAAAGGATATTCACAAAAATGCACGTAAAATGTATGGATTTTCATTTTAGCCCGTTTCTGCATACACTGATCCTGTCAGGAGATGATCTATATGAACATGTATTCCAACTATCATTTGCCATGCTGCCCCTCTTATTGCATGCCCTGTCCACCCAGCGGATCTATCTGCCCAACCGGCCCCAGAGGGGCGACTGGCCCCACCGGCCCACAGGGAATCCAAGGCATCCCCGGTCCGGAAGGCCCACAAGGTGTAACCGGCCCCACCGGTAGCACGGGGCCCGCTGGGCCACAAGGGCCTGAAGGAGCTGCCGGTCCCGCCGGGCCTACTGGCCCTACCGGTATCCAAGGTTTACAAGGTCCCACCGGACCACAAGGGCCTCAAGGGGTACCTGGGCCCGCTGGAACAATTGGCCCAACTGGCGTGCGCGGATTGCAAGGCCCTACCGGACCACAAGGGCCGGTGGGCGCCACAGGCCCTCGTGGAGCAACAGGCCCAACGGGACCGCAGGGAATCCAGGGGGTCTCGGGGCCGGAAGGGCCGCAAGGGACCACGGGAGCAACCGGTAGCACCGGAGCTACAGGGCCGCAAGGTACCCCTGGAGTTACAGGAGCCACTGGTCCCACGGGAACACAAGGGCCAATTGGCCCAACCGGAGCGACCGGGCAGCAGGGTGAAGCTGCTACCATTCAAATTGGGACAGTCACTACTGGGGAACCGGGAACGCCCGCAGAGGTGACCAATTCAGGGACCCAGCAAAATGCAATTTTGAACTTTGTTATTCCTAGAGGGGCAACCGGCAGCACTGGAAGTGTGCAAGGGCTATTGTCCGCATTTTCCACCCCTCCACAACCAGGAGCCTCCGGGAATCCCTTGATTTTTGACCGAAACGGAGCTGTACAGGGGGATGCAATTGTCCATGCGCCAAATACCGCCCCGTTTACTATCTTACAAACGGGATTCTATTATGTATCGTTCCATACCACTGTTTCCCCATTAGGGACTGCCAATTTTCCGTTATCCATCCTGATATACTTGCAGCTGCAAGGGACGCCGGTTCCCGGTACAGGTGCGCGGGATACCTTCCAGTCTGCCCTGGAAACCAATATCTATTCTTTTTCCCAAATCATAGAGATCACATCCACACCCGCCACGTTGAACGTGATTGGGGAAGGAGGAAATTTCCTCTATTCCGATACGTCCATCACCATCCACAAGCTCAGTGACCTCTCATAATCTCACACAATTTTTGAATCTTTGTGTTTCGCCATGCTATCAGACGTTCTCGTCTTTTTCCGAAATCCATCACAAACACAGGAACGCCTCCCCAACCTCTAAAAAGTTGTTGGAAAGGCGTTCTTTTTCCCTCTAAAAAGTTTCCCTGATTGAACAGCAGCCACTTTGGGACACATACCAAACCTAAAATATTTTTTCAGCGCCGTTATAAAGGCGCACACTACCCTTTTGGAAATTTTCCCATGCCTGAAAGATCATCACGGTTATTGCAGCCATTGTAGGAGCTGTGACAGCCTCCCCCGGTATCCTAGGGCGTCTCAGATTGCTTCTTGGCAATAGAAGGCACGTCATTCATCTAAGAAAATACCAAGAAGGCCCCGGGTAAAATTCCCAGAGCCTTCTTGCCGTCTTTCTCTGAACGTTTATTTCGTGCTGTGTCTTTTCCGGATAATTTGAAATCTTTCAATCCATCCTTTTTTATGCTTCAGGGAGATATATCCAATCAAACTCGCAGCAAACGCTCCAATCGCGTCTACAAACAGATCCTTCATTGTATCCTGTAAAGCGGCACGGCCAGCCAGCTGTGTACCGTCCTCCAATGCAAACTTCTGCATATTCAGCCCCAGAAGCCCATCAAATGTATATTCATAAAATTCCCAAAACACCCCCAAGGTGACGGCAAAGCAAAAAGCAAATGCAGCGACAAAGAAGGGGCTAAGATTGACTGGTATGCGCTCTGCATTATTGAATAGCGCCACAAATGAGAAGCCCAATGCGCCGATCATCGCCCCGCTGAACCAGTGCAAAACCGTATCCCACGACGAAATATGGTAATAAAAGCTTCTGACTTCCCCAAGATAGATTGCACAATAAAGAAAGATAACAAACAAAACCATCATGCCCGAGGGGATCTCGATCTTTAACCTGCGGGAAATCACACCGGGCAAGAACATCACCACCATGCCAAGGACGCACTGCACAAGCATGAGAACATAATCACTTTTGAGCCGTTCAAAATCGCCGCCGTGTGGTTGGGAAGGCGCCAACACCAAGCGAATCGCAACAAATACCGCCGATACCAGCAGCGAAACAAATACAAACCCTGACAGGATTTTGCTCCAATCCCAGTTTCTTTGTTTTTTCATAAATTTCCTCCTAAAAGGTTCATTAAAATGCAATCCATCTTTCTAGCCCCGCCCCTGTGTTTGTTTCCACCCTTTGAGCGAATGCATACAAATTACATCTATAAAACATATAGTATATCCAAATTCACAAAAAAGTCCAGTGCTCTTTTCAACCAAAATTTCTGCTACATTGTAATAAATAATAAAAAATAAAGAAAAAGCCCGTAGGCTGGTCCATAAACCACCCATGGGCTTTTGTAGATCATTTCAGATTATTTCTTAGCGCGGGGAGTTCTCTTTGCCGCTGTCTTCTTGGCTGGAGCCTTTGCAGCAACTTTTTCTTCCACAGTGGTTTCCACTGTAGCTGCCGTCTCCTCTTTTTTCGCTTTTGCTTTGGTCGATCTTGTAGAAGTCTTTTTCGCCGGAGCTGCCGGTTCCTTTGCTTTTGTGGAAGTTTTTGTCTCTGCTTTCACAACCGCCTTCGGTGCTTCAGGGACGATTTCTTTTGCAGGAGCTTCCTCTTTCTGCTCCACAGCCTTTTCAGCCTTCTTTGCAACAACCTCAACCAGCTTCCACTGCTGATTGTCGCCATTCAGGTCTTCCCAGATCTGTAGACGTGCGCCGTCCTCCTGGGACATCCCCACAACATCTACACACTTACCAGAAACCTTGGACTTAATCTTATAAAAGCCTTCGTCCGTCTCCTCCAAGAACCACAACTGGCTGTCGGAAGAAACGCTATCCCACTGGTGGAGCCAAGTCCCATTTGCCGAACCGCCCAGCATAATATCCAGTGCTTTTCCAGTATTCTTGTTCACTAATTTATAGTACGGATCACCGCTGGCTTCAAATTTCCACTGTTGGTTCTCCCCGCCATTGAGCTGATTGATCTGTACTTTGCTGCTACCCTCACAGAGTTCTGCTTCCAGCGCTTTCTCGCTCTGCTTCGATATAATATTATAAACTTTATTGGAGAAAGTGTTTTTTGCTTGTCTGCTCATGTTCAACACCCCTTACCTACAGAATTTTAATTCTATGGTGTTTATTATAACACGTGGACATGGAAAGTCAACGCTGCAATGTTTATCTTTGGAACAGGCCACAGAAAGTCAATCATTTCCAAAACCAAAACCGGACAAATTGCCTACGAATTTTGACCAAAAATTGACGAATTTTCTGGTTGTTCCGTAGATTTTTCAATCGTCCCTTCGATTCCCACCGGAGAAAGTATATTGCATGGCCCTTATCCTCATAATAAGCGGGAAAGGAGGCGCATGGCCCAAAATGAATGTCTATGATTTTCATGTGCGCCAGATGAACGGGAAGGAACTGGATCTTTCCGTGTATAGAGGCAACGTTCTTTTAATTGTCAACACGGCCAGCAAATGCGGATTCACACCGCAGTTTGAAGACCTAGAGAAGTTGTTCCAAAAATACCGCGACCATGGCTTTATGGTCTTAGGGTTCCCATGCAATCAATTTCATGAGCAAGACCCAGAGAGCAACGATAAAATCGCAGAATTCTGCCGTTACAACTATGGCGTTACGTTTCCCATGTTGGCCAAAACGAATGTGAAAGGGCCGCAGACAGAACCCCTCTTCCGTTATCTGACAAACGCCCGCGGTTTCAGCGGGTTCGATCCTGATCATCCGCTTACAGAAAAGCTACAGGAAATCTTATCTTCAGAGGACCCTCATTATGCAGAGAACCCGGAGATCAAATGGAATTTTACAAAGTTTGTGATCGACCGGGAGGGGGAAGTCGCCGCACGATACGAGCCAACCGCAAGTATGCGGGAAATCGAATCCTGCATCAAAGAGTTGCTCTGATCTGCCGAGAACCTCATATAGAAAAACATCCGCACGGGAAGTGATCCGTGCGGATGTTTTGATTTGCGGAATCATACAGAGAACCGGAAGGCATCCCTGCCAGCATAGCAGGCGGTGCTCCCCAGCTCGTCCTCAATGCGGAGCAATCGGTTGTACTTTGCAACCCGATCCGTGCGGCACGGCGCGCCGGTCTTGATCTGCCCTGCATTCGTGGCGACCGCCAAATCTGCAATGGTCGTGTCCTCGGTCTCGCCGGAACGGTGGGAAACGACCGCCGTATACCCGGCCTTGTGCGCCAGCTCCATCGCATGCAGCGTCTCCGACAGGGAGCCAATCTGATTGACCTTCACAAGGATTGCATTGCCCGCGCCCATTTCAATGCCCTGCTGCAAACGCTCCGCATTTGTAACGAACAGGTCGTCTCCAACCAACTGGATGGGAAGTTCCTTGGTCAAAACCGTCCAGCCTTCCCAATCCTGCTCGCCCAGCCCATCCTCGATCGAGATGATCGGATAGCGGCTGACCAAATCTTTCCAATAGGCCACCAGGTCTGTGCTCTTTAAAGCTGTGCCGCGCTTGGGCAGGACGTACATGCCGTCCTTATACCATTCGCTACTGGCGGCATCCAATGCAATCTTGACGTCCTGCATCGAATATCCCGCTGCCTCGATTGCGCGGATGATCCATTCAATCGCTTCTTCGTCCGACTCCAGGTTTGGCGCAAAGCCGCCCTCATCGCCGACGCCGGTGGCAAGCCCTCCTTCCTTGAGCAGCTTGCCAAGGGTGTGGTAAATCTCGCTGCACCAGCGGAGCGCCTCACGAAAACTCTGCGCGCCGACCGGCATAATCATGAATTCCTGTATGTCGATGTTGTTGGAGGCATGTGCGCCGCCATTGAGAATATTCATCATCGGCACAGGGAGCTTGTGCGCCTGCATGCCGCCGATATACCGATAGAGCGGCAGATTGAGCGCTGCGGCGGCCGCGCGTGCGGTCGCCAGTGAAACCGCCAGGATCGCGTTTGCGCCCAACTTGGACTTGTTTTTGCTGGCATCGGCCTCCAGCATTTTACGGTCAATCTCCTCCTGCGCGAGTGCATTCATCCCCTCCAATGCAGTGGCAATCGATTCGTTCACATTGCGTACGGCCTTTAGAACGCCCTTGCCACCGTAGCGCTTCGGGTCGCCGTCGCGCAGCTCGTGCGCCTCATAGATGCCGGTTGATGCACCGGAGGGGACGAGTGCAGTCCCCCGTGCGCCGCATTTGAGTACAACTTCTGCTTCTACGGTTGGATTTCCACGGGAATCCATCACTTCCCGGCCAACGACCCTTGCAATTTTACAATCTAACATGAAAGCACCTCCACAAAGCCTCTGGTTTAAAATATACGAATTTAGTATGGCTTTATGGTTGCTATTCTAACCATAAAAATTGGAAAACGCAAGGATTTCGCCCTATGTTATCCTCCCCTAAAATGTTGCCTGTTTCTAAGATCGATTGTCCACTTCAACCCCTTGGGCGGTGACACGCGCGTAAATCAACGCGGTTTGCTTCGGCCTTGCATCCTGAATGCTGAGGGCCTGTGTGAACGTTTGCTCCGCTGTCCGGCATTTCGACTCCTCCGAGGAATAGAAGGAGGCGAGCACCTCCCCTTTTCTCACAAAATCGCCGACCTTTTTACGCAAGACAATCCCCGCGCTGTAATCGATGGGGTCCTCCTTTTTCTCGCGTCCAGCGCCCAGCTCCATGGAAGCAATTCCGCACCGCTCCGTATCCATTGCATAGAGGAACCCTTCCCTTTGCGCCAAGACCTCATAACATACATTCGACCGATCGAATCTCGACGGGTCGTCCAGCACGCTTGTATCCCCACCCTGTGCCTGGACCATCTCTTTCAACTTCGCAAAGGCCTCCCCATTTGCAATCTGTTGCTTGGCCAAAGAACGGCATTGCGCCAATTCCCCTTTTTCCGCAAGCCAAAGCATATTGGCAGCCAGCTCGATACAGACCTCCGTCAGATCGGCCGGGCCGCGTCCCTGCAAGGTCTCACACGCCTCGCAAACCTCCAACGCATTCCCGATGGCACAACCCAAAGGACGGTCCATATCGGTGATGAGCGCCACTGTTCGGCGTCCCACATGCTCGCCGATGGACACCATCTCCTTTGCCAGCGCAATGGAGTCCTCCAGGGTCTTCATAAAGGCGCCGCTGCCGGTCTTGACATCCAGAAGGATTCGATCGGAGCCTGCGGCGATCTTTTTGCTCATAATGCTGGAAGCAATCAGCGGAATGCTGTTGACCGTAGCCGTCACATCGCGCAGCGCATAGAGCTTTTTATCCGCGGGGGCCAGGTTGCCGGATTGCCCAATTACGCTAACCCCCACCCGGCGGACAACGTCAAAAAAGGCCTCCCGATCCAGTGTGGTTCGGAATCCGGGGATGGATTCCAGCTTATCCACCGTCCCGCCGGTGTGCCCCAACCCGCGGCCGCTCATCTTGGCCACGCGCACGCCCAAAGAAGCGACAACCGGCGCCACGATCAGCGTGGTCTTATCCCCCACGCCGCCGGTGCTGTGTTTATCGACCTTGATCCCGTCGATTGAGGAAAGATCCACCAGGTCGCCGGATTGCGCCATACTCCTGGTGAGCGCTGCTGTCCCGTGTGGCGTCATCCCTTTTAGAAAAATCGCCATCAGCAGGGCGCTCGCTTGATAATCCGGAATCGCACCGCTCACATAGCCGTCGATAAAAAATTGAATCTCCTCGTCCGTCAGGATTCCCCCATCCCGCTTCTTCGCAAGGATATCATACATGCGCACAGCCCGCGCCTCCTTTCCCCCTGTTTAAATTCTCCGGGCCAAAGCCGAGCGGAAGAAGCTCTTCTAGCCGGTAGGACACCCAGTTATCCGGCCCGGAGGCAAGAATGACCCGAAAGGACGACGGGTCGCAGAATTCCCGCATCACCTGGCGGCATACCCCGCACGGCGGGCATGCCCGTTTGACCGGCGCGCCGGCGGGTCCTCCGGCAATCGCGATGGCAACAAAGTCGCGCTCCCCCTCGCTGACAGCCTTGAAAAACGCGGTCCGTTCCGCACAATTCGTCGGTGTATAGGAGGCGCATTCAATGTTACACCCCTGATAGACACGGCCTGTTCCTGTGAGCAGCGCCGCCCCCACCTGAAATTTGGAATACGGCGCATAGGCCCGCTCCCTGGCTCCCAGCGCTAAGCGGACCAATTCCTGATCTTCCATAAAAATGACACCCCTCCCCAGAGAGAACGCAGGCCGCCGCGGTTTTCTTCCCTGCGGCGGCCTTTTTTCTATCCTGCCGGTCTGCCCGGCTTAATCGCCGTGTGCCTCTTCCTGCTGGATCAATTTGACGATGCGGCTGGTGCCCAGCCGAGACGCCCCAAGCTCGATAAACCGCTCGGCATCCTCCAGCGAGGAAATCCCTCCTGCCGCCTTGATGCGCACCTGCGGGCCAACATACTTCCGGAATAGCGCCACATCGTCAAAGGTTGCGCCGCCCGTTGAAAAGCCTGTAGAGGTTTTGATGAAGTCCGCTCCGGATTCTGTGACAACCTGGCACATGCGGATCTTTTCTTCCTCGGTTAACAGGCAGGTTTCAACAATCACCTTCAAGATATGGCCGCCGCACGCCTGTTTGATCTGGCGGATCTCGTCAAGCTGCAAATCGTAAAGGCCGTCTTTGATATACCCGATATTAACCACCATATCAATCTCGTCCGCGCCGTTGGCAATGGCATCCTGCGTTTCAAACACCTTGGATGCCGTTGTGGAATACCCGTTTGGAAACCCGATGACCGTACATACAGCCATTCGATCTCCCACATACTCCTTGGCGCGTTTCACATAACTGGCGGGTATACAGACCGAGGCCGTCCCGTAGCGGATGGCTTCGTCGCAAATCCGTCGGATTTCCTTCCATGTCGCCGTTTGCGTGAGCAGGGTGTGGTCGACCATACTCAAAATTTTCTGACGGTCCATATGCATTCATCCTTTTCCCGTTTGAATTTATTCCGCGATTGCGAGCGCAATCTCCATCATTTCCCGGAAGCTGGTCTGCCGCTCCTCCGCCGAGAGGGATTCCCCGGTGAACGGGCAATCGGAAATGGTCAATAGGCAGAGCGCCCGCTTCCCCGCGCGTGCCGCATTCATATACAGCGCCGCAGACTCCATCTCCACGGCAAGCACGCCCATTTTCTTCCACGCGGGAAGGGCGTCGGGATCGTCCCCATAGAAGGTATCCGAAGACAGGACATTCCCCACAACCGTATGAATCTTATGTTTCTGCGCATACTGCACCGCCTTCTGCGCAAGCGTAAAATCTCCAATGGGTGCAAACGCACCCGGCAGGTGGAATTGCGAGCCATAATTGGAATCCGTACACGCGCCAATCCCAATCACGACGTCGCGCACATGTACGTGGTCCGCGATTCCCCCAGCGGAACCGATGCGGATGATGGTCTCCACGTTGTAAAAATGGTACAGCTCATACGAGTAGATGCCGATGGACGGCATCCCCATCCCACTGCCCATCACGGAAACGCGCTTTCCCTGGTAAGTGCCGGTATATCCCAGCATATTGCGCACCGTGTTAAAACAGACCGGGTTTTCCAGATACGTTTCTGCAATAAATTTCGCGCGGAGCGGGTCGCCCGGCATCAAAACGGTCTTGGCGATGTCGCCCGGATTGGCCGCGTTGTGCGGCGTCGGTGTAGTTGTAGCCATACAAATCCTCCTGTTTTTCAAAATGATTTTGTTATGATGTTTCCCAATTGCGATGTCCCTGTAATTTTCTGAGGGACGCCAAAGAAATCAAGAATCGTTGCGCCAATGTCCGCAAAAGTCGGCAGGGTTCCCAAGTTTGTTCCTGCCTTTACGTTTGGCCCTGCAATGATCCAAGGCGTATATTCCCGCGAATGATCCGTGGACGGCGTGCTTGGGTCGCACCCGTGGTCGGCGGTAATCATCAAAAGATCGTCTTCCCGCAGCCCCGCCAAAATTTCCGGGATCGCCCGGTCGACGGTTGTCAGGCCCTTTGCATAGCCCTCCACATCATTCCGGTGACCGTATAGCATGTCAAAGTCCACCAGGTTGATGAAGCAAAGCCCCTGAAAATCGCGCTTTGTCCACTCGATGGTCCGCGCAATGCCCTCGTCATTGCCGCCTGTGCGGATGGCCTTTGTAATCCCTCTTCCAGCGAATATATCATAGATTTTTCCGATTGCAATCACGTCAAATCCATTTTCGGAAAGCTGAGCCAGCATGGTGGTGCCCGGCGGAAGGAGCGAAAAATCATGGCGGTTCTTCGTGCGGACATAATTCGGATATTCGCCTGTAAACGGCCGTGCAATCACCCGCCCAACGCTGTGTTCCCCGGTCAACAGCTCCCGTGCAATCCGGCAATCGCGGTAAAGCTCCTCGACGGGCACCACCGCCTCATGCGCCGCGATTTGGAAGACACTGTCCGCAGAAGTATAAACAATCAGCGCGCCGGTTTCCACATGCTCTTTCCCATAGTCTTTGATTACTTCCGTCCCTGAATAGGGCCGGTTGCACAACACCTTTCGCCCCACACGGCGGCTGAATTCCGCCAGAAGATCCTGTGGAAAGCCGTTGGGGTACGTTGGAAGGGGTTTTGGGGACACAATGCCTGCAATTTCCCAATGGCCGATGGTGGTGTCCTTCCCTTTGGAGAGTTCCGTCATGCGTGCAAACGCTGCCGAAGGGTGCTCCACCGCCGGACGGCAGGTAACGCCATCGATATTAAAAAGGCCAAGCTGCTGCATATGGGGCATGGAAAAATAGGGGCTTTTCGACGCTGCGGCCAGCGTATTGCTTCCCGCGTCGCCATACTGTGCAGCGTCCGGCATTTCTCCAATCCCCACACTGTCCAGCACCATCAAAAAAACGCGCTTCATAATATGCCTCCTATAGATTTTCGATCGACAGGTCTTAAAATATGCTTTGTATTTCTTAAATAATCATTATAGTACAGTCTTCCTAAATTGACTATCATTTTGCAGGAAAAACTTGAAACAACTGTGTTCTCCGCTATGTTCAAGACATATATTTCTGTCTTCTGAAAGGGCCTTCATCGAGATCGTATTTTCAAAATCTGTGCCATTTATATTTTAGCACTCTTAAGTATAGAGTGCTAAAATTAACAGTTTGTTCGCAATTTTGAAAAACATTTTTAACAACCCGACCCTATACTAAAAAGCGTAGACAGCAAGAGAGCCAAAGAGGAAAGAAGGTGGTTCGCTTGAAAAGACTTTCTTGCAGAACCCACAATCCATTACATTGATAGAAAATGATAGAAGCCGTTAAGGAGGTTATGACTTATGTTTGATTTGATTCCTTTTGAACATAGAAACAATGATTTATTCCGCTATTTTGATGATATGGAACGTGCATTCTTCGGCGGCAACACCGACATCGCACCTTGCAAGACCGATATTCTCGATGAAGGCAACCGCTTTGTTTTGAAGGCCGACCTGCCGGGCTTCAAAAAGGAAGACATTCACCTCGACATCGAAGGCGACCGTTTGACGATCTCCGCGGAACACTCGGAAGAAAACAAAACGGAAGATCAGAAGAACAATTTTATCCGTCGCGAAAGACGGTATGGTTCCATGAGCCGCAGTTTTGATATTTCGTCCATCGACGCCGATCATATCGAGGCAAAATTTGAAAACGGCGTTTTGGAGCTGGATCTGCCTAAGAAGCAGGAGACGGTTCCCGCAAACCATCGGATTGAAATTCAGTAATGGCCAGTATTCCATTGCATGATTACAAAAGAACAAAACGGAGGGTTTTATCATGTTTGATTTGATTCCATTTGAGCGCAGAACCAGCAATCTTTTCAATTATCTCGACCAAATGAACCGCGCTTTCTGGGGCAATTCGGAGAGCAGCGTCGTTCCGTGCAGCACCGATATCATCGACCAGGGCAATCAGTACCTGCTGCGGACCGATCTTCCTGGATACAACAAAGAAGATATCCATATCGACATGGACGGCGACCGGATGACCATTTCCGCACAGCATAAAGAGGAAACGCAAACGGATGACAACACCTACATCCGCCGCGAAAGACGGTATGGTTCTATGAGCCGTAGCTTTGATGTCTCCGGGATCGACACAAGCGGTATCCAGGCGAAATATGAAAATGGTGTATTGGAGCTGACTTTGCCAAAGAAGGAGGCGACGGTCGCTCCAAACCGCCGCATTGAAATTCACTAATACGGGTGTATCCTCCAGTTTTCTAAAAGAAGGGCTATGAACGCCCCTGGCAAAACACCGTATCGACAAAATCCCCCGGTGCAGCCTTACGCTGCACCGGGGGATTTTTATCATCACGCCTGATTCCTGATTTCTATATGTACAAAGTTCACGATTTTTCCGTCGAACTAGGGTGGCCGGCTCCCGAAACATCCGCAAAGGTGTAAGAATCCAGCTTCTGCCGGACAATTTCCGAAATTTCGTTGTAAATCTCATGAAACCGGCAGCTCGCCGTATGGGTACAAGCATATTCTCCCTGCTGACAACGGCTGATCATATAGGGGCCTTCCACGGATTCAATGACCCGGCGCAGGGTGATCTCCCCCGCCGGATGCGCCAACATGTATCCGCCGTGAGCGCCTTTGTAGGAAATCATGATGTCGTCCGCCACCAGCTTGCGCAGGATCTTCAGGGCAAAGCGCAGAGGCACATGCGTTTCTTCCGAGATCGTCCGCGCATCCACCTTTTGATTGGCCGCCGCGAGAAATTCCACGATCCGCACCGCATAGTCCGCCTCCAGGGTCATGTGCATCGCTTGTCCACCTCTTAGTCCAAAAAGTCTTTCAGCTTTTTGCTGCGGCTCGGGTGGCGAAGCTTGCGCAGGGCCTTGGCTTCGATCTGGCGGATGCGTTCACGGGTGACATTGAACTCCTTGCCTACCTCTTCCAACGTGCGGGAGCGGCCGTCCTCCAGGCCAAAGCGCAGGCTGAGCACCTTTTCCTCGCGGGGGGTGAGGGTGTCCAGTACATCCGCAAGCTGTTCCTTCAAAAGGGTATGGGAGGCTGCGTCCTGCGGGGCGGGGGCGTCGTCATCGGGGATGAAATCCCCCAAATGGCTGTCCTCCTCTTCGCCGATCGGCGTTTCCAAAGAGACGGGTTCCTGCGCAACCCGCATGATCTCCCGCACCTTGTCCACCGGCATGTCCAATTCGGCGGAGATCTCCTCCGCGCTCGGCTCGTGCCCGTTGGTGTGCAGCAGCTGGCTGGAGACTTTCTTTACCTTGTTGATGGTCTCCACCATATGGACCGGGATACGGATGGTCCTCGCCTGGTCCGCTATCGCGCGGGTGATCGCCTGCCGGATCCACCACGTCGCATAGGTGGAAAATTTAAAGCCCTTGGTATAGTCGAACTTCTCCACCGCCTTGATCAGGCCCAGGTTGCCCTCCTGAATCAGGTCCAAGAACTGCATCCCACGGCCCAGATAGCGCTTGGCAATGCTGACGACCAAGCGCAAGTTGGCCTCTGACAGGCGCTTTTTCGCCGCTTCATCCCCCTCCTTGATCCGGATAGCCAGGTCGATTTCCTCTTCCGGGGAAAGCAGCGGCACGCGGCCGATCTCTTTCAAATACACCTTTACAGGGTCGTCAATCGCAATGCCCTCGGTGCTGAGGCTGGATTCCAGATTTTCGTCGGAGGCAGCTTCGGCGGCAAAGTCGATGTCGTCCAAGGGAGCGTCTGCAAAGTCCTCGATAATTTCCACTCCCTGCGCTTCCAATGTGTCGTAAAATTTTTCAATCTGTTCCGGCTCAAAGTCCAGCTCGCCAAGAGCGTCGAGAATCTCTTTTGTAGAGAGCTGCCCTTTTGCCTTTCCCTGTTCAATCAATTCTCGAATGACCGTTTTCTTGTCCGGTGTTGCTCCTGTTCCCATTTGTAAATCCCCCTATTTCTTCTTCGCCTTTAGTTCCGCCAGATACGCTTCAATGCTCTGCGTCGGAACCGAGGCGGCATCCTCCAGGCGGAGTTTTGCATGTTCCTGTTCAATAACTTCGATATATTCCTGTGCATCCTGCCAAGTGGCGGATACATCGTGATATTTGGCAAAAATGCGGGCGATTGCTCCGATTTCATCCACGGAGAATTCCCCCGAAATATCTGTAAGGCTATAGTCCTTGCCATCCATAATTTTCCCCATAATCACCTGATATACGCGGCGATTAAACGAAGTGGAAAATTTTTCAGGCGGCAAACGGGTATAAATCTCTTTGGCATGGTCGGGATATTTGACCACATAGGCAAGCAACGCTTCTTCTGCGCTGGCAGCCCGCAAGTGTTTGACCTTTTCGGGGTTGATGTCGTCCCCAATCCCAGCGGTCTGCTGCTGAAAGGTGCGAAATTGCTTTTGCTGCTGTTGCTTCTGGCGCTTTTTGCTGTTTTTGTCCACCTGCGTCATGATGGCGGAGCGGTCGATGCCGATTTCCTCTGCAAGCCTTCCCGCATAGACCTCCTGCTCCATGCGGTTGTCCAAGGTAGCCAAGAGCTCTGCTGCGCCGGTCAAATAGGCGACGCGCCCGTCCGCGCTCTCCATATTGCAATTCCTTCGGATCTTCGCCAAGCGGTATTCGAGGTCATTCCCGCAGGAGTCCAAAAGCTGTTTAAAGCGGGCAGGCCCCTGTTCCCCATAGGAGCGTATGTACTCGTCCGGGTCCTTGCCGCCCACGATATTGAGCACCTTCACCAGCAACCCGGCTTCGCGAAGCATCGGGATTGCCCGCGCCGTGGCCTTTTGGCCCGCTTCATCCGCGTCGTAGCAGATCACCACTTCTTTCGCATAGCGGGACATCAGGCGCGCTTGCTCCATGGTCAAAGCCGTCCCAAGCGTGGCGACCGCATTGGTAAACCCCGCTTGATGCAGGGAAATCACGTCCATATAGCCCTCGGCCAGAATCAGCTGCTGGCCTCCCTGGTTCTTTGCAAAATTGAGCGCAAACAGGGCGTCACTTTTGCGAAAAACCAGCGTATCGGAAGTATTCAAATATTTGGGTTTTGCATCGGTGAGCACACGCCCGCCAAATGCAATGACATTGCCGCGCAGGTCGATGATCGGATACATCACCCGGCCGAAAAAGCGGTCCAATGCACGTCCACTGCGCCCTTTAAACGCTACATTCGCCTGGATCATCTCCGCCTCTTGATAACCCTTCTTGGCTAGAAAGTCCACCAAGGCAAAGCGGGACGGCGGCGAATACCCCAGCCCAAAGTGACGGATGGTCGCTTGCGTCAACCCGCGGCCGCGCAGATAGGAAAGCCCCGCCGCGCCCTGCTCAGACATTAGCACGGAATGATAGAACCGCGCCGCCTCGCGATTGATTTCCAAGATCCGCGCGCGCAGCTTTGCCATCCCATCGTCCACGCGGTCCTCCGGCACCTGCAAGCCGGCACGCTGTGCGAGGAAGCGCACCGCTTCCATGTAGTCCAAATTCTCGATGCGGCGGATAAAGGTGATGACATCCCCGCCCACACCGCAGCCAAAGCAATAAAACGAGCCGTTTTCCGCGTACACATTGAAAGACGGCGTTTTCTCATGGTGAAAGGGACACAGCCCGACCATATTCCTGCCGCTGCGCCGCAGGCTGACATACGAAGACACCACATCGACAATATCGCTGCGCATCTTCAGCTCCTGCAAAAAAGCTTCCGGCAAAGGCATTGCCATTCCTCCGATTCAATTCCATCAATAGTGACTCCACGCCTCCGGGATGTAAATATTCTCAAACAGACGGATGGCATAATGATCTGTCATACCTGCGAGATAATCGCAGGCGGCACGCTCACACCCCTCCTCTTCCGCAATACGCTTCATGTCCTCCGGAAGGTGATCAGGGTTTTTTAAGTAGGTAAAGAGGATTTCGATCAAGGTTGGGACCTTTTTCTCCTCCCCCTTCGCGTAGGGATTATAATAAACCTGTTGGTACATAAACGTATTCAGCTCGTCAAAAGCTTCCTGGCATTCGGGGTCCATGCGGATCTGCCCGTCCTGGCTGTTATCCACCACCGCATTGACCAAGCGGTTGATCCGGGCGGACTTGCTCGTCCCTAAGAGGTCCGTGATCGCTTTGGGAATCTGCGATTCCTCCAAAACACCGGCCCGCTCCGCATCGTCGATGTCGTGGTTGATATAGGCAATGCGGTCTGCATAGCGCACGATCCGCCCCTCTAGCGTAGCGGCCTCCTGTCCGTGCGTGTGGTGCAATATACCGTCGCGCACCTCTTTGGTCAGGTTGAGCCCTGCGCCATTCTTTTCCAGCTTTTCCACCACACGGACACTCTGCTCGTAGTGGCGGAACCCACCGGGCAGAATCTCATTCAGCGCCCGCTCCCCGGCATGTCCAAACGGCGTATGCCCGAGGTCGTGGCCCAAAGAGATCGCCTCCGTCAAATCCTCATTCAACCGCAGTGCCCTCGCAATCGTGCGCGCAATCTGCGCAACCTCCAACGTATGGGTCAGGCGCGTCCGATAGTGGTCGCCCTCCGGAGACAAAAAGACCTGCGTCTTTCTCTTCAAGCGGCGGAATGCCTTACAGTGGATAATCCGGTCCCGGTCCCGCTGATAAGGCGTGCGGAGCTCACACTCCTCTTCCGGGCGGTCCCTGCCCTTTGTGTTGCGTGAAAGAGCGGCATACGGCGATAGCGTCTGTTCTTCGATCTGTTGGGTCCGTTCTCTGACATTCATATCCGGCGCACCTTCTTTCCTACAAAGATCGGACCAGTCTCTGGAAAATGTCCCCCGCAAGATTCTATTCCTTTTTCCATAAGCGGGCAGATCTCTCCAAAGAACCTGTCGCTATTTATTTTATACGCGGCAAAGAGCAAATTTCCTGCATAATTTTTATAAAACCTGAAAAAATTTTTTGCCCTCCTCCTGCACCTCAACGGAGCCGCAGGTCGCGTCCGCCAACTTTGGCCGCATACGCCCCAAATCGACGTCGGTCAGATGGAAATACATCGTTACACGTTCGCCAAACACAGTATCATCTACCGTCCCGCCGCATTCCGGGATCAACGCCTGCAGCCGTCCATATTGGTTATAGTCGCAGGAAAGCGATGCCATAATGCATTCACGCATGGTGACAATCCCCGCAGCTTCCAGCGCAATGGAAGCCCCATGCGAATAGGCGCGCACCAAGCCGCCCGCGCCCAGCAACACGCCGCCAAAATACCGCGTAACCACCACGACGGTGTCCGTGACGCCGGACTTTTGCAGGACATCCAGGGTGGGAATCCCCGCTGTCCCCTGGGGTTCGCTGTCGTCGGAATAGCGCTTGATCTGCCCGTCACGCAAGCAATATGCATAGACATTGTGGGTCGCATCCCAATATTTCGCCTTCATCTCATTGATGAAGGCAACGGCCTCTTCTTCGGTCTTTACAGGGGCCGCATGGCCGATAAAACGCGAGCGGCGTTCCACAAACGCATCCTCCGCCCGCTTCAGAACGGTTTTATACTCTGTCATAACGCGCCTCCGATGGATTCAGAAAAAGCAGAAGGCGACGCAAAATCACTTTGCGCCGCCCAGTTCATCAAAAAGAAACCCGAATTATTTTTTGTCCTGCATGCCATAACGCTTTTTGAACATATCAACACGACCGCTCGTATCGACCAGCTTCTGCTTACCAGTAAAGAACGGATGGCATTTGGAGCATATTTCAACGCGGATGTTTTCCTTCGTGGATCTCGTCTCAATCACGTTGCCGCAAGCGCAGGTAATCGTCGTTTCTTTGTACTTCGGATGGATCGCTTCCTTCATTTCTGTCACCTCTTTCACCCAAACTGCAACCTAACGTTTGAATTTTAACATAGAACGACTAAAAATGCAAGTGGTAATCCCACAATTTTTCTGCAATTCAATTTGCCGACTGTTGGCGGATGTACTGTGCGTATTCCTCCAAACACATGGAGTATTCCCGCATCTTGACCGCATTCTCCGTTCCAACATACCGGAAGCAAGAAGGCGTATAGGCGGTCCCGGTGGCGCTGGTCTTGTTCTCTGGGTAACGGAGCACGAATCCATAGTTCACACAATTTCGCATCAGCCATTGGTACGCCTGGGACTGCTCAAAAGGCACATCCTCTCCGGATGAAGAAAAGTCCACCAGCATCCCCGTCTGCCGTTCGTTGTAACCGCCGCGGCCGACCGTCTTCTCCGCCTGGTCTTCTGCGCGCACACGGCTGTATCCCTCCTGCTCCATCAGCTGCTGCACGGCCGCCTGGTACTGGGCATCCTGCTCCTCTTTGGAAATATAGCCCCCTGCGATCTCCAAGGCGATTCCATCTGCCCGCGCATCCTCCACCATTTTTGAAAGGGCTTCCACAATGCGCTCCTCGAAGGAGAATCCCTCGTATTCCTCCAATTGGACCGTAAAGTCATCCGGAAGCGGCGTGTCCAGATTCACCACCACCAGGTTAAACGTATTGTCATATACGGGTAATTCCGCTTCCGACGAAACCGGCGGCTGGGAAGACACAGGCGCACTGCTCGGTTCTTCCGCAAACGGCTGCTCAATCTCTATCCAGGCCAAAACAGCTCCAGCCGCTATGGAAATGCACAGCGCAACCACAACAAAGGTCATCACAATTTTTATTTTACGCACTTGGTCCGCCTTTTTCCAACCGGCGCGCGATTTGACCACCTTTTCCCCTTTGTTCTTGCGCATCCCATCATCCCCTTTCCACAAGAAAAAATCCATTTTTGTACTTATTGTATCGCGAAACCTAATTTTTTTCAATAAATAGGCATTTCCTTGTACAGGAAATGGAAATAATAATTTGGGATTGCTTTCTTGACGCAACATCTAGTATACTATATATTGAAATAATTTTAAATTTCAAGGATGGCGTTATTTATGAGAAAGACAAAAATTATCTGTACGCTTGGACCTGCGACGGACAATGAATCGGTTCTGCGGGAATTGATGCTTGCAGGGATGGACGTCGCCCGCCTGAACTTTTCTCATCAAACCAATGCAGAGCAAAAAGTCCGGATCGACATGGTTAAAAAACTTCGTGAAGAGCTAAATCTTCCGGTTGCGCTCCTTTTGGACACCAAGGGTCCGGAAATTCGCACGGGGAACTTCTCCCAGAAAAAGGTCACACTGAAAGAAGGGCAAACCTTTACACTGACAACCCGTGATGTGGAAGGCGACGACAAAATCGTCAGCATCACCTTCCCGCGCCTGCCCCAGGAAGTGGCAACCGGCTCGAAGATTCTGATCGATGATGGCCTGATTGAATTGCGCGTGGACTCCTGTACGGATACCGACATCATCTGCACCGTTGTGAACGGAGGCGACGTCTCCTCCCATAAGGGCATCAACGTCCCTGGCGCGCATCTCTCGCTTCCTTTCATCAGCGAAAAAGATAAAGAGGACCTCGCCTTTGGCGTGGAACAGGGCTTCGACTTTATTGCGGCTTCGTTCACCCGCACGGCCCAGGATATCCTCGACCTGCGCGCAGAATTGGAAAAGCACGATTGCCATAACATCCGCATCATCGCAAAAATCGAAAATGCGGACGGCGTCGATAACATCGATGAGATCCTCCGGGTTTCCGATGGCATTATGGTCGCCCGTGGCGACCTCGGCGTTGAGATCCCTCTGCAGGAAATTCCAGTCATCCAAAAGAAACTGATTAAAAAGGGCTATAATGCTGGCCTTCAGGTGATCACCGCCACGCAGATGCTCGACTCCATGATGAAGAACCCGCGTCCTACCCGCGCCGAGGCAACCGACGTTGCCAATGCAATCTATGATGGCACCAGCGCGATTATGCTTTCCGGTGAAACGGCCGCGGGCAAGTACCCGATCCAGGCGCTCAAAACCATGTCTACCATTGCGGAACGTACGGAAGAGGATATCGACTACAAAGGGCGTTTCAAAAAGCGCGATATCGACGAACAGCCGAACGTGACCTCTGCAATTTCCCATGCCACCGTTACAACCGCGCACGATCTCGGCGCTGTAGCGATCATGACTGTATCCAAATCCGGTAAGACTGCGCGCATGATTTCGAAATACCGTCCGTGCTGTCCCATTATCAGCGGCACAACAGACCCCACGGTCCTCCGTCAGATGAACCTCTCCTGGGGCGTCATCCCGATCATGGTGGACGAAAAAGACAACACGGATGAGCTGTTCAACCACGTCGTAGACGTTGCACGCAACAGGGGCCTCGTGAAAAACGGCGAC
Organism: Anaeromassilibacillus sp. D41t1_190614_C2; assembly: GCF_015558525.1. Classification (NCBI taxonomy): domain Bacteria; kingdom Bacillati; phylum Bacillota; class Clostridia; order Eubacteriales; family Acutalibacteraceae; genus Anaeromassilibacillus; species Anaeromassilibacillus sp. D41t1_190614_C2. The sequence goes on from NZ_JADMOD010000012.1 coordinate 66,694, forward strand.
TTGACCGTTATCACTGCCGGCGTACCGCTCGGAGTCTCCGGCACCACCAACCTTTTGAAGGTTCAGCTGGTTGGCGACGTTCTTCTCTCTGGCATGGGTGTGACGAAAAACATTGCTTGCGGCAATCTTTGCGTCTGCAATAATGAAGAGGAAGCGCTCGCCAAGTTTAAAACCGGCGATATTCTGGTCATCCCGCAAACGACCAACCGGGTGCTCAACTTGATGAAGTCTGCAACCGGTATTATCACCGAGCAGGGCGGCGCCAACTCGCATGCAGCGATCGTCGGGCTTGCGCTGGATAAGCCGGTCATTGCCGGCGCGGAACATGCCACACAGATTCTGAAAAGCGGCACGACGGTTACGCTGGATGCATCCCGTGGCATTGTTTTCAGCGGAATTACACAGCAATAAATCATATAGACGCATTCGATTCAACAGAAAGCCTGTACCGACTACAACAGCGGTACAGGCTCTTATTTTGTCTTCCCTGGCCAAGCATTCCTGGAAGACATCTCTTATAAAATAATATGGAATTGCCAAAGGGCTTTTCCTTAAACCCTTTACTCCGTGCGTCCTACGTCATTGATCCTGCGGATCACGCGGCAGGGATTGCCGACCGCGACGCAGTTTTCCGGAATATCCTTTGTTACGACGCTTCCCGCTCCGATCACGCTCCCTCTTCCAATTCTTACGCCAGGCAAGAGGATGGCACCTCCGCCAATCCAGCAACCGTCCCCGATCGTCACTGGAAGCGCGTATGTCCTGCAAAAATATTCGCCGCTCTCCGGGTCCCAATCGGGCGTCAGGCGCTCCTTCAGCTCCACCGGATGTGTCGCTGTATAAATCTGCACATTTGATGCAATCAGCACATTGTTACCAATTTCAATCCGATTGCAATCCACAAAGGTACAGTTCATATTGATCGAGACATTGTTGCCAAGGTAGATATTGCATCCATAATCGCATGTGAAAGAGCTTCCAATGGATACATTGGACCCGATTCCGCCCAACATCTCCTCTAAAATTTTCCGTTTCTGTTCCTTCTGATCGTATGGCAGGGCATTGTAGGCGGCTAAAAGCCTCCGTGCCTTGCTCTTGAAGCCCAAAAAGATGGGCGCGTGGCAATCATACCATTCCCCCGCCATACATTTCTCCCATTCATTTTTCATGAATATCACACTTTCCCTTCTCTCGATCTGCAAAGCAACCATGTATAAAACTATCCCGGAACAATTTTGCGGCTTTTCTATCCTATGCAAGCATGTGCAGCATCAATCCCTCACTCCATTCCCTATATGATAGAAGATGTCCCAAAGCAAGCAGAACCATCTGTTGCCCTGAGACACCTTCAATCTTTATGCAATTATACAGGATGTACCTGCTTTTCCGCATTGGACAGCGCGCTGTTGATGCCATATTCCGCATCCCTACGCTTTTTAAAGAAATCCAATGCCACCTTCGGGAACTGTGCATAGGAGAGCACGTCTTCCTCCTGCTCAGACCACTCGGCAATCTCTGAACGAAGCTTCTCCAGCTCCGGCTCCAGCAAGTCAGCCGGGCGGCAGGTGATCGGCTTCTCGTCGCCAATGATCTTCTTGCGGAACTCCGGATCGATGGTCACCGGCGTAGTACCGTATTTCCCAGCGACAAGATCCTTGAATTCCTTTGTGCACATCTTATAGCGTTCGCCGGTGATGACGTTATACACTGCCTGTGTACCGACAATCTGCGAGGTCGGCGTAACCAGCGGCGGATAACCGGCGTCCTTGCGCACGCGCGGCACCTCTTTGAGCACGTCTTCGAGCTTATCCGCCTTGCCCGCCTGCTTCAGCTGGGACAACAGGTTGGACAGCATGCCGCCTGGTACCTGATACACCAACGCTTTGGTGTTGGTCGCCAGCATGGACGGGTCCAGCAGGCCGCTTTCAATATACTTCGCACGCAACGGCATGAAATACTCGCGAATTTCATTCAACAATTTAAGGTCAAGCCCGGTATCGTATTTGGTACCCTGGAGGGCTGCCACCATGGACTCGGTGGGCGCATGGGAAGTGCCCAGCGCCAATGGCGACATCGCCGTGTCGATCATATCCACACCGGCCTCAATGCCCTTCAGCATGCACATGCAAGCCAAGCCGGATGTATAATGCGTATGCAATTGGATCGGAATCTTTACCGCATCCTTCAACGCCTTGACCAAGTCATAGGTCTCATAGGGAGTGAGCAAAGCGGCCATATCCTTGATGCAGATGGAATCCGCACCCGCATTTTCAATGCGCTTCGCGTATTTCACATAATAGTCCGTGGTAAAGACCGGACCGGTGGTATAGGAAATGGCAACCTGCGCATGGCCGCCTTCCTTTTTCGCCGCGCGGATGGCGGTCTGTAAATTCTTAATATCGTTCAGCGCGTCAAAAATACGGATGATGTCGATGCCGTTTGCAATGGAACGCTGCACCAGATATTCTACAACATCGTCCGCATAGTGGCGGTATCCCAGCATATTCTGGCCGCGGAACAGCATTTGCAACTTGGTATGCGGGCAATGCTTGCGGATGGTGCGCAAACGCTCCCATGGATCTTCATTCAAAAAGCGCAAGCAGGCGTCATAAGTCGCGCCGCCCCAGCATTCCAACGAATGATAGCCGACCTGATCCAGCTTTTCCAAAATCGGCAACATATCGCCGATCGGCATTCTGGTGGCAATCAGGGACTGGTGCGCGTCACGAAGTACCACTTCGGTAATTCCAATTTTTTTATTAGCCATAGTTTTGATATGTCCCTCCTAAATGTTATTCAATGAAAAGCTCTTACTGGAGGGAAACAAGCGCCGTTCCGGACTCAACGCTGTCGCCCTTGTTGACATGGACAGCCGCAACGGTCGCGTCATGGGGTGCCATAATCTCATTTTCCATCTTCATCGCTTCCAAAATCACCAGGATGTCGCCCTTCTTGACCGCCTGGCCAACCTTTACATCAATGGACATAATCGTGCCCGGCATGGGAGAAGAAATGACCTCTGCGCCGGCAGCCGGCGCAGGCGCTTTCGGAGCGGGAGCCGCCTTGGGTGCCGGAGCGGCAGCCGGGACCGCAGGAGCAGCACCGCCGCTGACCTCTTCCACCTGCACATCATAAGGCGTGCCGTTTACCGTAATTCTGAGCGTTTTCATATTGTGATCCTCCTGACAGTAATGACAAAATTTTAATGCTTAGATCTGAATATTCGAATGCTTCTTCGGCAATCTGGAAACGCGCTTTCCTTCCAACATTTCAAGGTTGGCAATCACTTTCACGCGCGTTTCGGCCGGGTCAATGATATCTTCAATAAAGCCTTCGGCAGCCGCTGCAAACGGCGTTGCCTCGGTTGCTTTGTATTCCTCAATCAGCTTGTTGCGGGCCTCTTTGGTATTCCCGGATTTCTTCAGCCGGTCGCTCCACAGGAACATCGCCGCTGTCTGCGGCGCCAACGGGCAAACAACCGCATTAGCCCAGGCCATCGTGTAGTCGGCATTCGCACCGCGTCCAGCAATTGCAACATACACCGGGCCATATGCTTCGCCCGTGATCACGGTAATCTTTGCCGTGGTCGCCTCCGAATAGGCGTTGCTTAACTTCGACGCTTCACGCACCGAAGTGAACTCTTTCGCATCCACCAGCGTGACCACCGGGATGGAAAACGCATCGCAGAAACGAACAAACCGCGCCGCTTTGGAGCAGGAATCTACGTCCAGCACCCCGTTCAATGCAGTAACGCCCACTGTAGAGCCACCAATCTGCGTCAGACCTGTGACCGCAGATGTGCCAAACGCACCGTTTAACTCCATAAAGCTTCCTTTGTCGGAAATCGCCTCTACGATCTTCTTTGTATCCGCTCCGGCTGTGATAGCCGTATCCGAAGGATCGGAAGATTCAAACACCGGCGCGCCGGCCAAATTATTGGAAGGCAAAACGGCAAGTAACTTGCGTACCTGCATCATTGCCTCCTGATCGTCTTTCGCCACCACATGGCAGATGCCCAGCTTTGCGGCATCTTCCGCCGTACCGTCTTTGCCCGTGGTATCAATCGTCAGCTGCGCCTTTTTCGTCATGACAACAATATCGGCACTCGCCGCGATCATTGCAGAAGTGCCCAGGCAGGGGCCAAGCACAAGGGAAATCTGCGGAACAACACCGGAAAGGTTGTTGTTTCCCAATAAGATCTCCCCATAGGCGGCCAGCATATCCGCCCCTTGGTTTAAGCGGCCTCCGATGGAATCGTAGATCCCCACCACCGGCGAGCCGGTCTTGACCGCCAAATCATAAATCTTTTTGATCTTCGCTGCCTGCGCCTTCGACATTGCGCCGCCATCCACATCGCTGTTCTGGACAAAGGCGTACGCCGGGCAACCATCCACTTCGCCGTAGCCGGCAACTACTTCTGCAGAGCCGTCGCCCGATTTTGCAAAGCTGTCAACCTCATTAAAGGTTCCTTCGTCAAACAAAGCGGTGATACATTGGAACCCCTTTGTTTTTGCCGCGGCCTCACGAAAAGCCCGCAGCTGTTCTGCACTGCTTCCTGTGCTCATGATGATAACTCCTCCATTCTATCGATTGGTGCCACCCTGCTTGTCCACCAGAACAACGGAGCAGAGCAGATAAAAATTCCATAAAAACATTCCGCAATAAAATAAATAGATTATTACAATTGTTTTTATTATAATATATTCCAAAAGTCTTGACAAGAGTTTCTTGGGCAATTCGTCCTCAATCTTTACAGATTTTTACAATTTTTGACAAATCACAAACAAACTTTCTCCCTTCTGCGAGGAATCCGGATGCTTTTAACAGCGTTCCTAAGCCTGGAACTTCGGTTTCGATGCGGTAGGCTCCCTTGTTTGCGCCATAGGACGCGGCCGCACGCATCAAACTGTCCGAACAGATCCGGGCGTTTAAGTCCGGCTGCTCCAGATTGGAACCGAATACCTCCATCTTCCGCATCCGCAGAACAGAGTCCTTTACATCCACAGCCACATAGCCGAGTTCATCGGCCGGATCGCCCATCATCAAAACGGCGGCGTGGTCTCCTTTGTCCGGCAGGTCTGCCAGCAGATCTTGGACCCGCTTGGGATCTTGCAGCGGAAGTATGGTAATCATGTTTTGTTTCCCCTTTCCGATTCATTTGGTTTTGTTGCGCCCGTTTGTCCGCTTTCGCGCCCGCCATCAGGCGCTTGACTTCATCGGCTGTGAGCTCCCGCCATTTTCCCGGCTGAAGCATCCCAAGGCGCACGGGGCCAATGGCAATCCGTTTGAGACGTGCGACTTCAAGTCCCAATGCCTCGCACATTTTCCGGATTTCGCGGTTGCGCCCTTCATAGAGCACCATTTCCAGCACCACGCGCCCAGGTTCCTGGGAAAGCACCCGCACATCGGCTGGGGCCGTCTTTCTGCCCTCGATCTCTATGCCCACCGCCATCTGCGTGAGCTGGTCTTCTGTAATCGAAGGCCGCACGGTTACGCGGTATGTCTTCGGCACATGCTTGGAAGGATGCATCATCGCGTTGGCAAACGCGCCGTCATTTGTCATCAGCAGAAGTCCCTCGGAGTCTCGATCGAGCCGCCCCACGGGGTAAACCCGCTCTGGAATTTCCTGGACAAGCTCTGCCACACATTTGCGGTCCATCTCGTCGCTCATCGTCGTAATAAAGCCGCGCGGTTTGTGCAGCATAATATAGACCTCCTGCACATGGGATTCCACCGGCTTCCCCTTCACCGTGACCTTGTCCTTTTTGGGGTCCACCTTATCCCCAATCTTGGCCACAGACCCATTGACGCGCACTTCGCCGGCCGCGATCATCTCCTCCGCCTTGCGCCGGGAGGCAATGCCGCAGTCGGCGAGCATTTTCTGTAATCGTACCTCTTTAGCCATCCATTCAACATCCTTTACCAATTTCATTCAATCTGAAAAAAGGTCCGCACGGCCTCCACCAGCCGTTCCCATAAGCTCTTTTCCCTGGGAGTCTGTTCCGCGCATCCCTGTGCGGTCAAAACAGTTTCCGCGATCTCCTCCCCGTCCAGGATATAGCGCACCCGGCCCACCGCCTGTTGTTCCATCACAGGCGCATATACAAAACGCGGCAATTCCACAATGCGCCTGACCCGTTCGGCGGCACCCCGTGGGATCACAGCCACCTCGCCTGCGCTCCCCCGCACCTGAACCGAACGGGCCAACCCGCCGGTGACCGGAAGGCTTGCCATATACCCGCTGTCGTCCACTGGGTAGCACTCCAATTTGGAAAACCCATCATTCAAAAGCGCCATATGGTCGTTCCAATCATCCGGGGCGTTCAGCGTCACCGCAATCAAACGGATACCGTCGCGCTCCGCCGCTGAAACGAGGCAGCGCCCCGACTTTTTTGTAAAGCCGGTTTTCACACCAGTACATCCCTCATACAAGTTCAAAAGCTTATTGTGATTGGTATACCTGCGGGTTTGATCCGGGGTTATGAAAGAAATATTCATCGCTTTCTGGCCCACAATGGCGGCAAAATCCGGATTTTTCATAGCCGCCGCAGCCAAAGTCGCCATGTCGCGCGCCGTAGAATAATGCGCGTCGTCGTCCAGGCCAGAAGGGGTGACAAAATGCGTATGTTCCATGCCCAGCTCCTGGGCACGCTGGTTCATTTTCTCTGCAAAAGCTTCCGTTGATCCAGAAATCGCGATGGCCGCAGAATTGGCTGCATCATTGCCAGAGACAATGAGCATCCCCGCCGCCAAACTTTTCAGAGTCAGCTGATCGCCAGGCTGCAACCCCATGGACGAGCCTTCCACGCGTACCATTTCATCGGTAATGGTAACCACTGGATCATCCGCCGCCGCGGTTTCCAAGGCGATCAAAGCGGTCATGATCTTGGTTGTACTGGCCATGGACCGTTGTTCGTCCGCGTTTTTCTCGTAGAGCACCTTTCCGCTGTCCGCATGGATCACAATCGCCGCCTGCGCGGAGACTTGAGGCCCCCCTTCCGCAAATGCGGCCGGAGCGGCACTGACGGATAGAAAAAAGCTCACAACGCCTGCCAGAATTGCACATAATGATTTTTTACACAAAGCAACCACCTGCCCATAAAGGTATATGCAGGCGGCTGCGCAATTTAGTATTCGATTTTATTCGGCTGGGGATTCCGCCGCTTTCTCCGCTTTTTTCGCCTTTTTTTCTTCGCTTTTCTTGCTCACAATCCCGCTGATCTTATCCACAACGTCCGGCACCATGCCGACAATCCGGTCAGCCGAGCTATTATACGGGTCGATCTGCAAAAGCTTGACATTGCCGTTGGAGATCGTAAGAAACGCAATCGGACTGATGGAGATCCCTGCGCCCGTGCCGCCGCCGAAAAATTCTTTTTCGCTCTGCACCTTGGAGGGGAAATCCGAGCCGCCGGAGGCAAAGCCATAGGAAATTTTCGAAATGGGTATGATGATGGTTCCGTCCGGGGCCGTAATCGGGTCCCCCACAATGGAATTGACGTCCACCATCTGCTTGATTTTTTCCAAAGTGGTATTCATCATGCCTTCAATTGGATGGTCGCTCATTTTGATACACCGCCTTTTTCAATTTGGTTTGCTTCTTTTATCCACATACCGTAAAAGGTTGATCCGGGCAAAATTTTGTTTTAGGATGTGCTCTGAACCGCTTGTCCGCCTTCTTTTTGCAGCTGCACCAGGTGCACAAGCGCCCCGAGCACACCGCTGATCAAAAACAAAAGCCGGATATGCGCCTGAAAGTCCAAAACGGCGCTGCTTTCCTTTTGATCAAAGTCCGGCGTAATCTGCACATGGTACCGTTTACAAATACAATTGTGCAAAAAAGCGCTCAACGCCGTACAGACAATCCCGCATACATACCCGTAGTTCACGGCCGCCTGCGCCGCATCCTCATCCGCCACCAGGATCTCAAGGTGCAGACGCGTCACCACCAGATGCGAAAATAGCCTGCGCGCCGTCCTCGTGGCCACTTCGCCAACTTGGCGCAAAAGCTTCAATAAGCCGGAAATGCCCTTCTCTTCCAGTATCTCCTGAAATTTTGATTTCTTGTGCTCCTCCGGTTCCTTTTTCCCGGATTCAGGGAACTCTTTCGCCTCTTTCTTGGGCTTTTCCTTGGGAGGCGCCACTTGATAGGTGAAAAACAGATACCGGATTTTGATCGTGAATTCTTTTTGGAAGCCTACAACGATCGTAACCGGGCAGAGCAAGAGCAGAAACAATGCGAGCAGAATTCCCGCTACAATCCAAACAGCTATCATAAGCGCCCCCTAGCTCTGTTCCACTTCCTCACCGGCTTCTTCTTCCTCCGTTTCCTCCTGTTTATGCGGCAAAGGAGGAAGTTCGCTTAGAGAAGAGATATTGAGGCAGCGCAAAAAATCGGAGGTTGTCCCATATAAGAGCGGTCTGCCCGGCAACTCCAATCTTCCCCGTTCCTCAATCAACCCTTTTGCGGTCAAGCTTCCCAACACGCCGGAACAGTCCACGCCGCGAATCTGTTCCACAAACGCCTTAGTCACCGGTTGGTTGTAGGCGACAATCGCCAAAACCTCCATGGCGGCCTGGGAAAGCGGCGTGTTCCTGCGCAGGTCGAGCGCCTGGCGCACCTCCTCCGCATACGCGGGGTTGCTGCACATCTGGTAAGAGTCCTCCAATTTGACGATCCGGACGCCACCGTCCTCCGTATTAAAATCGTCCATCACACTCTGCATCAATTTGGCGGCGGTTGTCCGGTCCAGGGAAAGCACCTGCGCCACGCGATCCGTCGACACCGCATCCCCGCTGGCAAAGAGGATGGCTTCTATTGCTCCTCGGATCTTTTTGATTTCCAATGTCGTTCACCGCCGTCCATCAATTTTACGGTCGCCGTCCCGCCTTCGCCTTCAATGCGCACGCGCTTGCCTTTCACCAGCTCCAGTACGGCGAGGAAGGTCGCCACCAGATCGGACTTATCCCGTTTTTCTATGAAAAGGCTTTCATACTCCACCGCTTTCACTTTCCATAACCGGCGCAGCACATAGACAATCTGGGAAGCGACCGACACAATCCTGTGCGTGACGATCCCAGAAAACGATTGCGGGGAGGGCGGTGCAGCGCGCTTTCCACGCCCCGCCGCAGTTAAATACGCTTTTAAGAGTTCCCGCGGATCGTGGTGCCGCTTGTAACGCTTATCCGGCTCGATTTCGGCCGGTTCCCGCACATAGATATTGTAAGAAAACCGTTCCGCGAGCTGCGCCGCAACCTTTTTACACTCCTGGTATTCCAGCAACTGCCCGGTGAGTTCTTGACGAAGCGCCTCCATCTCCTCGTGCTTTGGAAGGAGGGAGACCGTTTTCATATATACAAGCCGCGCCGCCATCTCCAGGAATTCACTGGAGACATCCATGTCAGCCTCTTGCATGGCATTGATCTGCTCCATATATTGATCCAGAAGCTCGGAAATCTGTATATCACAGATGTCCAACTTATTCTTGGTGATCAGATAGAGCAAGAGGTCCAAGGGCCCTTCAAATGTTTCCAACTTATAGGATAGCTTTTCCATAGGGCCCTCGTATTATAACAGGCCAAACAGCTGGTATGGGAGCTGGGCCAGCCACATCACACCGTTGTAGCAGATGTTCTGCAAAAAGCTGATCGGGCCGTCCAACAGGCCCGTAAAAAGCACCAGCATCAGAACCATCATGATGATATTCTGGTACCGGTAATAACTGTACAGCGCCCGGTTCGAAAGGAATGCGCCCACGATCCGGGAACCGTCCAGAGGCGGGATGGGCAGCAGGTTGAACACCGCCAGGCCCACATTGATGATAATATAATATTGGAAGAACACCAGCACGAAAGCCGGGACACTGAAATTTGTCGCCAAAAGGACGCCGATATAAATCAAAGCGCCGATCAGAGAGGCCAGCAGGTTGGATACGGGTCCCGCCAGCGCTGTGATGGCCATCCCCCTCTTGGGATTCTTAAAATTGTTGGGATTGACCGGCACCGGTTTTGCCCAACCAAAACCAAACAGCAAGAGGAACAGCGCTCCCAACGGGTCCACACTTGCTATGGGATTGAAGGTCAAGCGGCCCTGGTATTTGGCCGTATTGTCTCCAAGCTTATACGCCACCCACCCATGGGCAAACTCGTGCAAAGGCAAAATACAGAAAATGACGAACAACACCGCCACGATCTGCATCAGGATACTCATAAAATCGACCGAGCCACCGCTGAACAACGAGCGAATGACACTAAACAGCATAAAAACACGCTCCTTCTAAATATAATACATCCACCCGGCGGAAAAACCAACCGATTAGGCCGTTGATGGACACTATGCTTTCCCAAGGAACCGCACAGCCCCTGTTTGCTTCCATAGCAGCAAACGCTTTTTCCATCGCATAAAATGAGCGGCCGCACCTCTTATAGGTCATCACGTTTTGTCGTTTTATTATAATACGTTTGGCTTCAAAATACAAGATATGGGAGGCCAGCGCGCGATTTTGTGGAAATGTTTGCCGCTTTGCAAAATATTCTTGCGAAAAAGCTTGCAATTGCCAGAGGAATCTGCTAGAATACTACTGTTGTAATTTTGATAAGCCCGTTAAAGGAGGTGCAGACTCATGGCAAAATGTGATGTTTGTGGCAAGGATATTGCTTTCGGTATCAAGGTTTCTCATTCTCACAGACGTGCGAACAGAACTTGGAAGCCCAACATTCGTCGCGTGAAGGCGATTGTAAATGGCAGCCCCAAGCGTATTTACGCCTGCACCCGTTGCTTGCGTTCCGGCAAGGTTACCCGTGCCGTCTAAACTGAACAAAGAAGCTGAAAGGAGTCCTAAAGGGCTCCTTTTTCGTTATAATTTTATAAGAGAAGCGATAAAAGGCTGTTGAACACATCGAGACGGATGCGTTCAACAGCCTTTTTCGATTTTTTCCGTTATAGTCGCTCAATGCTTTTTCACGCTGAGTTTCTTTTCCGTGCCCGCACGCAAGCGCGCGATATTCGCATGATGTTTTCCGACCAGCAGCCCTCCCAGGAAAAGCGCCACAATCATGGTCAGGACGCAATACGTCGGGCTTCCAATCTGGAACATGCGGTAATCAACGAGATAGTTAAACACGAACGTGCAAATTGGGAATGCAATCCCAGCGCTGATCGACCCTGCCGATACAATGCGCGTCAGCAGGACAACCACAATAAACACCACAATCACAACAACAAAACTGCGCCAGTCGATCAGCAGAATGATGGACCAACTGGTCAAGACCCCTTTTCCGCCCCGGAAACCAAAGAACACCGGAAAGTCATGCCCCAATACACAGAAGATACCAGCCAAATACGCGCCGTACTGGACAAACTCCCACGAAGAGACACCCGCCAACGGATAGGCGGCCGCAAAATATTGGAACAGCAACCTCCCGATGAAGACCGCCAGCACCCCTTTGATAAAGTCAAACGCAAAGGTACAGGCCGCCGCCCGTTTTCCCACGGAGCGGAGGACATTCGTTGTTCCAGCATTGCCGCTTCCCATTTCGCGGATATCCTCGTGGCTAAACAACTTCGTAAAAATAATGGAAGAGTTGATGCTTCCCAGCAAATAGGAAATGACCATCGTCAGGACGGCCGGCAAGACAGCGCTCATGAAAATACCCATGGATCGTTCCCCCTACCTAAATCGTTTCAGCGGATCACTTATCCCCGCGCTCCCGGATAATAAAACGCACCGGAGTCCCCTCCAAGCCAAATGTCTCACGGATACGGTTCTCCAAGTACCGCTGATAAGAGAAATGAAACAGTTCCGCCGAATTCACAAAGCAGACAAACGTTGGCGGCTTTGTGGAAGCCTGCGTCATGTAATAAATTTTCAGCCGCTTGCCCTTGTCTGTAGGAGGCTGCACGCGCGCGGTGGCCTGCGCCAGCACATCGTTGAGCATACCGGTGGCGATGCGCATAGCATTCGAATTCGCCACATGTTTAATCAACTCAAATAGGCGGTCGATGCGCTGCCCGGTCTTTGCCGACAAAAACAAAAATGGTGCATAAGACATAAAGGAGAAATCTTCCTCCAGCTTTTTGCGGTAGGCCGTCATCGTGCTCCCGTCTTTTTCGACCGCATCCCACTTGTTGACGGCAATCACGCAGCCTTTCCCCGCTTCATGCGCCAAGCCGGCCACCTTGGAGTCCTGGTCCGTAAAGCCCACGGTTGCATCGATCATGATGACGCACACATCTGCGCGTTCAATCGCCATCTGCGCCCGGATGACGCTGTACTTTTCAATGGAGTCATCCACTTTGTTGCGGCGGCGCAACCCGGCGGTATCAATCAAAATAAAGCGGCCGTAGGCATTTTCCACCTCCGTGTCGATCGCATCGCGCGTCGTCCCCGCAATGTCGGAGACAATGCAGCGGTTTTCCCCGGAAATCCGGTTGACCAGAGAACTTTTGCCCACATTCGGCTTGCCGATGATCGCCACACGGATCAGCTCCCCGTCCTCTTCCCCTTCCGGCTCTGCGGGGAGATACTCCACCACACGGTCCAGCAGATCACCGGTCCCGTGGCCGTGAACGGAGGAAACCTGGACAGGGTCGCCCAATCCCAGATTGTAAAACTCATAGAAATCCGCCGGCGGCTCGCCCACCGAGTCGCACTTGTTGACGCAGAGAATGACCGGACGGCCGCTCTTGAGCAGCATCGCCGCAATGTCGGCGTCCGTCGCCACCAGGCCGGAGCGGATGTCCGTCACCAATACAATCACATCGGCCGCATCGATGGCCAACTGCGCCTGCGCACGCATCTGCGAAAGGATCACATCGCTGGCGCTCGGCTCAATACCGCCGGTATCCACCAAAGAAAATTTGCGCCCTTCCCACTCGCAGTCTCCATAGATCCGGTCGCGCGTGACGCCCGGCGTATCGTCTACGATTGACAGGCGCTGTCCGATCAGCTTATTGAACAACGTTGATTTGCCGACATTTGGCCTGCCGACAATCGCCACAACTGGCTTAGCCATGTTCTTCCCTCCCTACCACTGCGTCCAACAGCGCATAGCCGTTGTTTGGCACAGTGATGATTTGTATCTGCAATGCCTCCGACAATTCTTCCAGAGAAACGTCGTCGAGGAAGATATCCCCTTCCCTGCGGAGCATCACATCGGGCAACAAAAGTGCGTCGCCCAGTTCCCGGCCTTGGAGCTGCTTGAGGAGGTCTCCGCCTGTCACAAGGCCTGCCACTGTGATCGTGTCCCCGAAAAAGTCATTGACAATGGGGACCACATTGCATGTTAAATTATGACATCTTTGCCGCAGTTCGTCAAGCAGCGTATCCAGGAACGGGTGCGCGGCTACACCGGTGGCCAGCGTGACCTTGCGGGAACTTGCCGGCGGGACGAAATCCTCCAACGCATCCAGAAATTCCTGCTTCAAGCTCGCCATCAGCCCCACGCCGTTTTCCAGCTGGTCAAAATCGCCGTAAAAGGGCGCGGGAGGAATCGGCAGCTGTGCCTTTAAGTAAAACTCGTCCGCTGCATAGCAGATGCGCTGACCATATTTCTGTTCACAGCGGTCCCCCCAGCGCTCCAACTGACGCACCACCGCCCGTGCGGTCTCCGAATCGTATCCGGTCAGCGGATACAGCCCCTGCCGGTACTTGGTCAGCCCAAGCGGGACGACGGCCACGCTCTGCACGGAGGGCCACAAACTGGTCAGATCCTTCAACGTGCGGTCCAGCTCCTCCCCGTCGTTGATGTCCCGGCACAGCACAATCTGGCAGTTCAGCTTAATGCCAGCCTTCGCAAAACGGTAGAGGATATCCAACGATTTCCCCGCAAAGCGGTTCCCCATCATCTTGACCCGCAGTTCGGGATTGGTCGTATGCACGGAGATATTGATCGGGCTGATATGCATCTTGATGATGCGGTCCACCTCGCGCTCTTTCAGGTTCGTCAGGGTCACATAGTTTCCAAACAAAAACGAAAGGCGTGAATCGTCATCCTTAAAATAGAGGCTTTTCCGCAACCCCTTGGGAAGCTGGTCAATAAAACAAAAGATGCATCGATTGGTGCAGGAGTGCTGCTGATCCATCAGATACGTTTCAAATTCCAATCCGATGGATTCATATTGCCCTTTCCGAATCTGCACCGTGCGTTCTGCGCCCGCGTCGTCGCGCAGAACAATCGAGAGATGCCGGTCCGTCTCGTAAAAGCGATAATCCAAAATATCGCAGATTTCATTGCCGTTGATGGAGAGCAGGGTTTCCCCAGGTCGGACCCCGGCATGGCTGGCAGCTCCCCCCGGCTCCACCGCTAGAATTTTTACAGGCATGTTCGTCCTCCTGTTCAGAGCAAAAAAATAGAGAAGGATCGCTCCTTCTCTACTCTTCAGAAATCAAAAATCAGGCTTCCTTCTTGATGACTTCTCTGCCGTTGTAATAACCGCAGTTGTCGCACACTCTGTGAGGCGCCTTGTACTCCCCGCACTTCGGGCATTTCATCAGTGCAGGAGCGTCGAGCTTCCACACATTGGAACGTCTCTTATTCTGTCTTGCGCTGGATACTTTCCGCTTTGGTACCGCCATGGTCAGCACCTCCTTATACAAAGCTTAGCTATCTATCAGTTGTTTAAGGACCTCCAAACGGGGGTCAATCTGATGTGTTTGACAATTGCATGCGCCTTCGTTCAGATTCTTCCCACACGTCGGACACAGGCCCTTGCAGTCTTCCTTACAGAGGAACTTTGTCGGAAGCTCCAACAAAATGTCTGTGCGGATCAACTCGTCCAAATCCAACTTGTAATCGTCTACCTGAATGTATTCGCCGCTGTCCTCTTCTTTTTCCAAGGACAACACCAGCACATGCGAAAAAGGATAGACATACCGCCGCTCCACCTGTGTTGCACACCGGTCGCACGGGATTGAAAACCGAAACGCTGCCTGTGCATGCAACTGCACCAAACCAGCATGGTTCTCCACACTGCCCGCGATCTCTACCGGCGAGACAAATGGATATACACCGTTTACATCGACAGACGACAGATCCATCGAACTGCGAAACGAACGGCTGGCGCCCTCCTGTAAAAATACATCTTCCAGTTCCAGAAGCATTTTTCACACCTCGGCGCTACATTAGCTTATTATATAGGTTCCTGCTCGCTTTGTCAATACAATTTATCGGTAAAAATTTCAAAGATACACAAAATATACGCAAAGATGCCGCCGGCACCGCAAGAGCGCCGGCGGTATCGCCCACATGGAATGCTTAAATCTGCGTTGCGAGGCTTTCGATCCCCTCTGGGAGCTCGCTCTTATCCGCCGAAACCAGCAGGACAATGTTGACATTCGCCTCTTTGGAGAGCTTGTTCATCCGCTCGATCAGCTCTTCCAATGCTTTCATATCCTGGCCGATGATCTTCAGCGTGGAATCCACGAAGATATCTGTCACATCATAATTGCCAGCGCAGATACCACTGATAAAGCCAGCCAACGCATCCAAGCCGCTGATGCTGTAGCTATCGCTGTCCACGAGCCGCGCCTGATGGGAGATGTCGTATGTCAGCTTCAAGCCCTTTTCAATGACAACTACATTTCCGTCAGAAGTCTTTACCGCCTCGTTTGCGCGCTCAATCAATTTTTTCGTTTTGCCGGAACCTTTTTTACCTACGATCAGAGTAACCATTGAAACTCCCCCTGTATGATAGTATTTCCGCATTGCGGATAAAATCGCCGGAATTATTTGTGGAGTCTTGCCTCAAGAGCTTCCTTCTGCTCCTCATAGCCGGGTTTCCCAAGCAGGGCAAACATGTTCTTCTTGTAGCTTTCTACGCCGGGCTGATCGAACGGATTTACACCGAGCAGATAGCCGGAAATTGCGCAAGCCTTTTCGAAGAAATAGATCAGTGCACCCAGGGATTCCTCCGAGAAATCCGGAACATGGAGGACGATATTCGGCACGCCGCCGTCGGTGTGCGCCAATACGGTTCCCTCAAAGGCCTTCTCGTTGACATAGGACATGCTCTTGCCTTCCAGGAAATTCAGGCCGTCCACATTTTCGGGATCGTTGCCGATGTACAGCTCTTGCTTTGCCTTGTCAAACAGGACAACCGTCTCAAAGAGGGAGCGGCGGCCCTGCTGGATGTATTGACCCATGGAATGCAGGTCTGTGGAGAACACCACCGATGCCGGGAACAGCCCCTTGTTATCCTTGCCCTCGCTCTCGCCATAGAGCTGCTTCCACCACTCGCACATCATCGTATAGCAGGGCTCATAGCTGACGAGGATTTCAATCTCCTTGCCCTTGCGGTAGAGCATATTGCGCAGTGCAGCGTAAAGGTAGCACGGATTGGTAAACATATCGGCATTGTTATATTCCTGCTGCGCCTTTGCAGCGCCAGCCATCAGCGCGTCAATGTCCGCGCCGCTGACGGCGATCGGCAGCAGGCCAACGGCTGTCAGAACGGAATAACGTCCGCCAACATCATCCGGAACAACGAAGGTCTCATAGCCTTCCTTGGTAGCGAGCTGTTTGAGGGTGCCGCGCGCCTTATCGGTGGTGCAGTAGATGCGTTTTCTCGCCTCTTCCTTGCCGTACTTCTTCTCCAGGAACTCGCGCAGGACGCGGAACGCAATTGCGGGCTCCGTCGTCGTGCCGGACTTGGAGATCATGTTGATGGAAACGTCCTTGCCCTCGCAGATCGCCAGCAGCTCGCTCAATGCAGTGGAGCTGATGCTGTTGCCTGTGAAGTAGATGTCAGGCGTGTCCTTCTTCATGTTGTTATAGTTGGGCGACTTCAAAAACTCAATCGCTGCACGGGCGCCAAGGTAAGAACCGCCGATGCCGATGACAATAAACACCTGCGAATTCGCCTGAATCCGCTTTGCCGCCTCTTTGATGCGGGCAAATTCCTCTTTATCGTAATTGGTCGGGAGATCCACCCACCCGATAAAATCGTTGCCGAGGCCAGTGCCATTGTGGAGCATTTCGTGCGCAAGCTTTACCTGCGGCGCGAGCGCCTTATATTCATTTTCACCAACAAACCCGGACAGATGTTGTGTATCAACTCTGACAGACATATGAAATCCTCCTAAATATTGCATTCTTGGGTATGTTGTTATTTTACAATAGTTTGTCCATATTTGCAAGGGAGGGCACACATTTTATAATTTAATAATTTATGAACCCGAATCGCTTGTGCATTTTGTGTATTTTCTGCAAGCGGTAGAGAAAGCCGTACCCTTAGAAGAAGGGCACGGCCCTACCGAAGTCACATGGACACAAGCTGCCGGAACAAAAGCTGGAACACAGAAGAAAAGGTAATTTCGGGGATCGAAGTCTTGGCGAGGATGTTGTATTCCTTGAGGACCTCGCCGTCCAGGATACAGGTGATCTTTCCCAACACCTGCCCTTCCTCAACGGGAGCGGTCAGGTTTTCCCCCACCGAAATCTGGTATTGAATCTCTGCATCCTTTCCTTTGGGAATCAGCATCACGCCGTCGGCGGTGACGGTTGTCTCCACCTGTTCGGACATTCCGTTGAGCACCGGAATAGGCGCAAGGGCCTCCGGGGGCACCTGTGGCGTAGCGACGGACCAATTGGCAAAGCCGTAGTCCAACAGGGTGGAAGCGGTGGAAAACCGGTCCTTTGTGTTCGCAGCGCCCAGCACCACCGCAATCAGCTGCACGCCGTCGCGCTCTGCGGTTGCACTGATGCAGCTTCCCGCCTGGCCGGTTGTACCGGTTTTCAGGCCGGTGATCCCCTGATACGACTTGATGAGCTTGTTCGTATTGACCAGCTGCGTTTGGCCGTCCCGCACATAGTCGATCCAGATCTTCGTATAATCGAAGATTTTTTTATGCTTCATCAGCTCCCGCGACATCACCGCGACGTCATAGGCGGAGGTCAGATGCCCTTCCTCATCCAATCCGTTGCAGTTTTTGAAGGTGGTGTCCGCCATGCCGAGGGCCTGCGCTTTTTCGTTCATTTGCCGTAGGAACTCCTCCTCGCTGCCCGCCACATATTCGGCCAAAGCAACCGCGGCGTCATTGGCGCTGGCAACGACGGTCGCCTTGAGCATGTCGTCCACAGACATGGCCTCCCCTTCTTTAAGCCAGATGTCCGACCCGCCCATCGACGCGGCATGGGCGCTCGCTGTAACCGTATCGGTCAGAGCGATCTTGCCCGCGTCCAACGCTTCCATCACAAGCAGCAGCGTCATCACCTTGGTGATCGAGGCGCAGGCGCGTTTCTCATGCGGATTCTTTTCATACAACACCTTTCCGGTCTGTGCTTCCATCAGGACAGCGGCAGGCGCTTTGACTTCTTCTTCGGAAAGCGCGGATGCGGCGCGCATCGGCACGGACATTCCAATCAGCAGAACGGCCAGCAGCCCCGCCGCAATTCGTTTGCCTTTCATCTGTAATCTCCCTCCTCGTTCTGCTCCCGGAGCGGAGGCTGCGGCAATTGCCCTTGGCGCCCGGGAATCCAAACCGTCCAATGGACTTGTTCGGTCTTCCCTAATTCTTATGCCGTTGTCTGCCGGATTATCGCAATTCCATCCGATAAAAAACAAAAAGTTCCTGTGCGGGACAGCGGTTGAAAGGCCGTTTCGCACAGGAACCATCAAACCAGGAAATATCACCGGCGCACGGAGATCCCACGCCCAGCAAGATACGCTTTCAGATCCGGGATGGTGATCTCTCCAAAGTGGAACAGAGAGGCCGCCAAAACTGCATCTGCATGTCCAGCCGTGAAAGCGTCATAGAAATGCTCCATTGCACCGGCGCCGCCGGAAGCGATCACCGGGACATTGACACTATCGGACACCGCCCGCGTCAGTTCCAAATCGTAGCCGTTTTTGACGCCGTCGCAATCCATGCTGGTGAGCAAAATCTCCCCCGCCCCCAGATCGACTGCCTGTTTCGCCCATTCGACGGCATCCAGACCCGTATCGACCCGGCCGCCGTTTAAATAGACCGTCCAGCCGCCTTCCGGACGGCGCTTTGCATCGATTGCGCACACCACGCACTGGCTTCCAAATTTTTCCGCCGCCTCCTGGATCAGGGAAGGGTTCCGGATCGCCGCTGAATTGACGGATACCTTATCCGCTCCAGCACGCAGCAGCGCGTTGAAGTCGTCCACGGTGCGGATTCCGCCCCCGACTGTGAAGGGGATGAAGATGCTATCCGCCACCTGTGCGACCATGTCGAGGATGATATTGCGCGCCTGTGCGGAGGCTGTGATGTCCAGGAACACCAGCTCGTCCGCACCCTGTGCATCGTAGGCCTTTGCCGCCTCTACCGGGTCCCCCGCATCCCGCAGGTTGACGAAGTTGGTGCCCTTCACCACTCTTCCGTTGTTGACGTCCAGGCAGGGGATGATTCTCTTTGCATACATGTGCCATTCCTCCTCAATCCGCGTCGATCCGCGCGACAAAATTCTGCAACATCTTGAGGCCCGTCCGCCCGCTTTTTTCCGGATGGAACTGCGTGGCAAATAGGTTTCCCCGCTGAATTGAAGCGTCAATCCGCACGCCGTACTCCGTCGTCGACGAGACAACGCTCGGATCGTCCGCATGGAGATAGTAGGAATGCACAAAGTATACATACGGATCCTCTTCCAGCCCGGCAAAAAGGCCGCTCTGGCTGCGAAGCTCCAAAGAATTCCACCCGATATGCGGCACCTTTAGCCCTCGGTCCGCTGGGATGCGGAGGATCTTCCCTTCCAAAACACCCAAGCCGCGCACGCCGGGGCTTTCCTCGCTTCCCTCAAAAAGGAGCTGCAAGCCCAAGCAAATGCCCAAAAAGGGCTTTCCGCTTTCAATAAAGTCCAGTACCGGCTGGACCAACCCTGCATTCTTCAGGCAATTCATAGAATCGCCAAAAGCGCCCACGCCGGGCAAAATTGCCGCATCGGACGCTTTGATAACTTCCCGGTCTGCGGTCACTTGCACCTCGCAACCTATATGGTGGAACGCTTTTATCACGCTCTGGATGTTTCCGGCACCATAGTCGATGACTGAGATCATTTCGTATTCCCCCATTTTCCGCGCTTCCTGCTGCTTTTTCGCATTGCTTTGCTAAAATCAGATATACATCATTTTATCATTTTCTGCGGATAAAGGCAAACGTTTTCTGCTGCCAGCCAAAAACAGAAATTTTTCCATTTGAAGAAACAACTGACATTTTGCAACCGCTCGCTTTAAAACCGGACGCTTTCAGGAACCTTCTTTTCCCATACAATGAAGAAGCCCCTTTCAACCGGAATTTCCGTGAAAGGGGCTTCTTTATAAACAACGCGACTGAAATTCTCAATAAATCATTTCCGGGCACTTCTCGCGGATGACCGACATCGCTTCTTCATCGCCCACAATGGTAACATCCGGATGGACCTGCAAAATCGACGCCGGCACCTCCGGGGTAATCGGCCCAAACAGGGACTGATAGAGGATCTCCGCTTTGCCAGCACCGTTCGCCACCAGCAGGACCTTCTTTGCCTTCATAATGGAACCAATGCCCATTGTAACCGCGTATCTCGGAACTTCGTCTTTGCTGGCAAAGAACCGGGAGTTGGCGTCAATCGTCTTCTGGTTTAACGTGACGCGGTGGGTCTCCTTGATATAGCTCTCGCTCGGCTCGTTAAAGCCGATATGGCCCGTATTGCCGATTCCCAAAAGCTGGAGATCGATGCCGCCCAGGGACTCAATTAACGCATCATAGCGGCGGCCTTCTTCCGCCACATCTTCTGCCAAGCCGTTCGGCACATGGGTATTTTCCAAATGGATATTGATGTGCTTAAAGAAGTTCTCCTTCATGTAATAGTGGTAGCTTTGCTCGTGGTCCGGTGCAAGGCCGCAATACTCGTCCAAGTTTACGCTGCGCACTTTGGAGAAGTCGACGTCTCCCTTATTATACCAATCGATCAACTGCGCATACACGCCCAAAGGCGTAGAACCTGTGGCAAGGCCCAACACAGAATCCGGCTTTAAGATCACTTGTGCAGAGATGAGATTTGCCGCCTTCCGGCTCATTCCATTATAATCCGGCGCGCTGAAAATTATCATACAAACCTTCCTTTCACGGCCGCCAGGTGGCCTCCCTATTGGCCTCCGGCCGAATAAAATATTCTAAAATCCATTATACCGTTTTTTTAGAGAATCGCAAGCGTGAGAACTGTATAATTTTGTCCATTTTGTAAACAACTATGGATGATCTAACGGAATAGGAGGCCGCAAAAGACAAATGAAGAAAAACGCACTCTTATTTGCAACCGGTGGCTCTGTCTACCCGATGTTGGAAATTTTGTGCCGTGGGCATACCGATCTTTCGATGTCCGTAGCCGGTGGAATTTGCCTTTGCTTGATCGACCGCATTTGTAATCGTTCTATGAAAGGAAAATGCCTGGCCGTAAAATGCTGTGCTGGTTCTGGAATTATCACTTCTGTGGAATTCGCGATTGGTTTAATTGTCAATGTTGCATGGAAACAGGATGTTTGGGACTATTCCCATCTACCATTGAATATTATGGGGCAAGTCTGCCTCCCATTTTCCATCCTTTGGTTTTTAATCACAATCCCTGCGCTTGCTGTTTGTAATCTGTATGATAAAATTCCATTCATCCTCTCGAAAAGGCATATGGCTAAATAGATTTTTCCACCTAAAATAGCGCTTCAATAGCAGATTGTACGCATTTGGAGAAATTGCACCAATTGCACAGCATTTTCAAATTTTTTTGGCAATCACGCAATAGGCCCTATGCCCGAAAGCACAGGGCCTATTCCTATTTAAGAGATCCAGAAAACAAACCTGCGGGCCGCCGTATCTTCCGCCCCGCCATAGCGGGTCCAGATCCCAGTGGATTGCCCCGGCTGCCCAATGGGGACCACCAGGAAAAACTGCTCGGTCTGTGTACGCCGCACCGGGATCACCGTAACAATGTCCGGCGTACCGGCGTAGAGTTCAATTTTAGATGGGTCTGCGGCGGAACATTTTACACCGTACCATTGCCCGCGCGCCTTGTGCACATCCATCGTTGTATCAATCGAAACCGGGTTTTCGATTTTCCATCCGTTCAACCCTTTGTTTTTGACAAGGGTTGGAAAATCTTGAAAGCTGATATCGGTATCCGAACCGTTTTTTCCATCGGTTTCCACGCCCGGCCATTCGCCTCCCGTGGACATAATCTCGTTTTGCCAAAGCGCACATGCTTCATCCGGCTTTTCGACGCCGGGACGCGCATACCAAAACACATATTCTGAAAGCTGTTCCGGATAAATCATCCGGTTGTACCAGTCTTTGTTGACATAATAGGCAGCCAAATACCCGGCTTCCTGCAAACCTGCACAGACTGTGCGAATGATGTCGGTGAGTGTTTGACGGGAAGGCATCCCGTGTTTCTCCTTATAGCCGTCTCCGTCCTCCATATCAATAGCGACCGGAAAAAGCGGCTTCTTCCCTTTTAATAGGCGCAAAAGGTGTGCCAGCTCGCTCTTGGCGTTTTCTGTATTCAACGCATAGCTATACAAGTAGGCGCCCCATGGGATTCCAAGGCGGTCACAAGCTTCTACATTCGCCTCAAAATTTCGATCGTCCTGCTCCTTCAAGTCGCTTCCATAGCCGCAACGCAGCATGGCAAATTTCAGGCCCGCCTGTTTGGCTGCTTCCCAATCGACCGTGTTATGGTGGCTGATATCAATTCCTTTCATGCATCTTGTCCCCCTTTTGAATGGATTCAAACCATTTTATGCAGGACAGCATCCATTTGTGACTCTTGGAAACCATACAAAAACAGATTGATTCGCTCTGAGTGCTTTAAACCTTCCCGTTAGTTAGATACGCCCTTTCTCCTATCTCTGTTTCCAAAACCTGCCGCGTCATATCCACAATCGATTCGGGAAAGCTACTTTTGAGGTGATGAAGATGCCAAGGGAAAGCGCTTATATGATTGTAGAACGTGTGAATGGAAAACACGATTTAAAAGAGATCAAGCGCGGGTTGGACCGGCTGCACGGCGTAACTTCCGTCAGCGTGAATCCTTCCCACAATCTGGTGGCCGTGGATTACGACAGTTCCGGCACGTCTTACGACGCAATCGAACATCAACTCAATACGCTCGGCTATGAAGTCGCAGCGGACGCAAGCAACATCAACACAAGGTAATCTCCTCCCACATCTCCTAAACCATGCAAAAAGCGGACGCAGTCAACAAAACTGCGTCCGCTTTTCGTGTAAATCATGCTGTGAAATTATTCCTGCTTAATCGCCGTCAACGCACTGATTTTTACAGCGCGGTTGGCTGGGTAAAATCCAGAGATCAAACCGATCATCGTGGCAAACACCAGCGCGCCAAACGCTAACCAAACGGGGATAATGGATACATTGGAACCAGTGACCCCAACGCCAACGATCCCGCCCAAAGAAATACTATTCCCCGCAGCCGCGAAGGAGTTGATTGCAAACGATATGCCATAGCTAAACGCCAATCCCAGGATGCCCCCCATAAAGCCGATTGTACCGGCCTCCACTAGGAACATGGTGCGGATATTCCCAACCACGCATCCCAGAACCTTCATCACGCCAATTTCTCTTGTGCGTTCATAGATAGACATAATCATGGTATTGGTGATACCTAATGCCGCTACAAGCAGAGAGATGGCACCCAAACCACCCAAAATCATCTGGATGGTGCTCATTTGCTGTTCCAAAGGTTTGCGGATACTTTCCATGCTATAGGTATCTGCAAAACCCAATGCCTGGATAGCCTCTTCAACTTCTGCAACATACTCCACACTCTCAGCCTTTACGCTTACATTATCATAGCTGGATTTCGTGTTTGTCGTATCAACATCATTAATCTTATTGTACTGTTCCTGCAGCTTTTTCGCAAAGCTGACATCCATAAACACCGCATATCCCGGCGGTGGATTCCGGCTCCAGTCGTCGCCCATCACACCGATGCATTTGAGTTCGATCGGTTTCTGCTTTTTACTCGCAGTGGTCGTGCTCGTCCCCTCATCCAGGTTGCCCTGCATCTCGTTGATGACCAATTCCAACTCGTCCTTCATAGGATCCACATAAGGGTCTGGAATGGTTCCGGTCGCATCGGGCTGGGCAAAAATCATATTGTTGCTGGTCTTCTTCGTATTGTAGAAGTTATATAGCGCCGACCACCCAAACAAAATCATATTCTCTTCAAAGTCATCGCCGGGCAGCGAACCCTCCTGTACCGTATAACCAAAATCTGCGAGGGATTTCATATTGACGCCATAGATCTGCCCCTGATAGGCATACTTTCCGCTGTTGATCGTTACTGCATTCCAATCCAGCGTATACACCGGCGTGACAGCTACCACATGGGGAATCGCTTCAATTTTTGCAATCATGTCATCGTCGAGGGGGGTAGACTCCGGCGTCTGGTTATAGTTGTTGATCTGGACGATTGTCAGGTCGCCCATCCCCTCCATCATGGTATTCATGCTCTCATTGATACCGATGCCAAAGGAAACCATTACAACGATCGCGCATGTGCCGATAATGACGCCGGCAACCGTCAGCAAAGTACGCACTTTACGCTTGAACAAATTGCTCAAGCTCATGCCGATCATATCTTTCCATTTCAAGGCGAGGCCCCTCCTTTCTCAATGGTGAGGCATTCTGTTGCTGTACGGTCATTTACTGCCATCCAAAGGATCATCGTCGTAGTCGTCCTCCGCTTCCAGCATCCGGAGTTTCCTTGCCTTCAGCTTCTTGCGGATAAAGACGAGGATGACAATCAGAAGAAGCGCTCCGCCGCCAACCGTCAGGCCAATCGCCCAGGTGGGAGGGCCCGCCGTTGCCGAAGGGTCCCCATCGACTGGGATATCCCCTTCTGGAACCACCCCTCCCATATCGGCAGGCAGTGGAATCACGTCGCAGGAGAATTCTTTTTTGATCTCCTTGGTTTCGCCGTTGGCGTCTTCATAAGTGAAGGTCGCGGTACCGGCCATGGTTCCCACATCCATCGGCATGAGCGAAGCCTCAAACGAATCGCCTGTTCCGGAATTCACATTGCCAATATAAGTGGACATATCCTCGGAAGTGAAGTTCCCCTCCAGATCGACCGCCAAGTTAAAAATCGTACTTTTCCCTTTGTTGACATAGCTGATGCTGAGCTGCCCCTGGTCCCCCATATAGATCGGCCCAAAGAGATCCACCTGGTTGATCTCAAAACGGTCGGGCTGTGTCAACGGGATGGAGATCGTCTCCGTCCCCTTTAAGTCCGCTTTGCGGACCCCGTCCACCACTGCTTCATATGTATAGTCGACCGTCACACCGTAAGACTTTGGCGCTGCGTCCACCTTCGGATAGAGGGCGATCTGTTCCTGGAAACTGCCGCCACCCTTCACATTCTGGATGAAGAATGTGTTCGAAGAGCGGGATGGCGTAAACGCGACGACACCCTCATCGCCATCCGGCGCGGAAGAGACGGTCATCTTCAGATTTTCGATGGCGATATCCGGGCTCGTATTGCGGAAATTCATTGTCAGCATGAATTCCGTTCCGCCTGTCACTGCCATCCCGCCGTAGTCGTAGCTCTCAATAATGATCTGTGGGACGCTGGAATTCGAGCTCGCTTCTTCCTCTGTGCTGACCTTTGTCCCCGTCACCGGAATAAACATGCGGGGAGCAACGCTGGCATCTGCCGCAAGATCGCTGGAAGTAAATTTAATGGAAAGGGGATAACTCTTTGACTCCATTTTGGCTTCACAGACCAGCGGATAGGTCAATGTTGCAGTGGCTTGTGCGGGCAACGAATCGATATATAGCGTGTCCATCGCACCGCGCATGGTGATTTCCGGAGCATTCGCATTGTCGAACGCCGCTACGATGTTGTTGCAAGCCACACTGCTGTTGTTTTTCACTGTGACCTTGAGGTTAAAGGCGTCGCCCTCTTTAATCCCACTGGCCGGGTCGGTGGAATAAGACGTCACCGTCAGGATGGGCTTATCCTCCTCTTCCTCCTCATCGGAACTCGTCCCGTCGCCAACCGGGTCAAAAATCGTCTTCTGAACGGTAAAGGAATTGATCCGACTTCCATTTTTATCGTAATAAGAAATTTTAAAGCGCAACGTACCTGCCTTGTCGTTGACACGCTTCATATATTTCTCAGGGATTGTCAACTGATAGCCAAAATCCACCCTTGTTGTGCCGTCGTCATCGGATGAAGTCGGCAGTTCAATGTCGGTGTCGTTTGTCCAAAGGATTTCGTTCTTATCCGTTGTGTAGCTCTTTTTTCCCAAAGAAATGGCACTGGTGACGCTACTGACGTCGATTTCGATCTCTTCAACCCTGGCCGACGAAGAATAATTCGAGTGGTCAAAGACGAACGTAGCCTCAAAGGGCGTGTTTTTGCTCACCGTCTGCTTATCGCTATAAACCACCGGATCGGGTTCATACTCTTCATCTGCTGCAAAAACAGGCGCCGCGGACGCCAGCATGGCGGAAAGCAGCACTAGCATAGTAAACAGCGAAATCCCCTGTTTTACAAACCTGTTCATAAAGCTCCTCCTTATTCATTCACGGCCGCAGAAGCCGGTTCTTTTTTCTCCTCATCCAAGGAGACAATAGATTGGTTCGGCTCGTCACTGATGATGCTTCCATCGTGCAAATTGATGATCCGGTCGGCATATTTCGCAATATTGACGTCGTGCGTCACGATAATCAAGGTTTCATGATGTATTTTCGCCATACGTACCATAATTTCCATAACGCCGCGGCTTGTCTTGCTGTCCAAATTCCCGGTCGGTTCGTCGGCAAAAACAATCTTTGGCTTTGCCACGAACGCCCTTGCAATGCCGACGCGCTGCTGTTGGCCGCCGCTCATCTGCGTAGGGCGGTGCATCATCCGGCTGCCCAAACCCACAGCTTTCAGCATATGGACCGCTTCCTTGGTCCTCGTCCGTTTGTTGATGCCTTTAAACATCAACGGCATAGCGACGTTCTCAATCGCTGTCTGCGTGGGCATCAAATTGTAAGACTGGAACACAAAGCCGATGTTTCGCTGGCGGAACAGTGCCCATTGCTTTTCTGTAAACTGGGTGACGTTTTTGCCCGCAATAAAGACGCTGCCCTTTGTGGGCTTTTCCAATCCCGCCATGATATTCAACAACGTGGATTTTCCCGAACCGGACGTACCCAAAATACAACAGATTTCGCCCTGTTCAATCCGCAAATTGATCCGCCCGAGCGCGACAATTTTTTCCTCGTCCACCCGGTAAACCTTACGAATGTCTTTTACATTGATTAGGCTCATGTATCTCTCCCCATGCGCGAAACCGCCGGATTCCCGCCGGTCCCGCCAGAATATTTCCTACTTTTTCAGGAGTTTCCGCAATGGCCAACCGCTCGATAAAAAGCACGGAATTTCTCCATTTGGGCCGTACTGTGAGGCCATTATATCATATACTTCCACAAATTGCTCTATTTGTAAAAAGACTGTAATGATTTATAAATTCATAAGGCCCGCCGACAGGGGTTTCCTGTAGACGGGCCGTTTTCCCTACCTCTGAGCTTTAACCGTTCAGGAGTTTTTTCACATTTGCCATCTCTTTTGCCGTCTGTGGATTGTCCAGATATGCCCACGAATAGAGCATAAACCCATCGCAGTCCAAGCTGCGCGTGGTCTGAATCTGCTGGGCGATAATATTATCTGCCTTTTCCCATCCATTGGAATCCGTTCCCGCCTTATACAGCGCCAAGCCTATGTACATTTTCACATTGTCCGCTGTCACGAGGCTCTTCCACTTTTTGGCCAGCGTCTCAAACGGCGCGGTCGGATGGTCGTACGTCCAATAAATCTGCGGGCAGATATAATCGATGTAACCGGGCTGGCTGCACCAGGTGTAGACATCTGCGCCCGCGTTGAGATCGTTGGTGATATTCCCCTGCGGGGAGATCCCAAAGACAACATTGGGTTTGGTCTCCTTAATCATCTTATAGACGGAGGAAACCAGGCTATTGATGTTCTGCGTCCGCCACGCACCGATCGACAGCGTGGAACCGCTCTGCTGATAGGCGGCTTGGTCCAGCGTGACGTCCGTAGAATTCACATTAAACGGATAAAAATAATCGTCAAACTGTACGCCATCTACATCGTATTTTTGAACGACTTCCTTAATCCCGTTTACAATATAATCGCGCACCCCAGAATAGCCGGGATTCATATAAATGGAGCCATTGTGCGTGAAGGTCCAGTTTGCCTTGGTCGGGTCGCTCTTCCAAAGATTGTACGGGCTATTGGAAGCGACCACCGGTGGGTAGTTGCCCGCTTTGATGCGCAGCGGGTTAAACCACGCGTGGAACTTCAACCC
Organism: Anaeromassilibacillus sp. D41t1_190614_C2; assembly: GCF_015558525.1. NCBI lineage: Bacteria > Bacillati > Bacillota > Clostridia > Eubacteriales > Acutalibacteraceae > Anaeromassilibacillus > Anaeromassilibacillus sp. D41t1_190614_C2. Next base: position 95,030 of record NZ_JADMOD010000012.1, read on the forward strand.
CGCCTGATGGGTGGCGGAAACCATATACGCCAACGGGTCATAACCCGGGCCTACCCCCTGTGTCCCACTGAGGAAATGGGTCCACGGATAATAACTGGAGGGATAATAGGCGTCGCCATGGGAACGTACATGCACGACCAACGTATTCGCGCCGCTGGCCTTCGCCTTGGCAATAATGTCGTTGAATTTCTTCTGGAAAGCCGTATAGCTCTTATCCGTTTCCTTGGTCATATCCAGGCTGAGAAATGGAACCCATACCGCACGCATTTCCTCTTCCTGAACAACCGGGGTTGCCGCTGCCGGTTCATTGTAGGAAGGGCTGCTGACCGTCCCCTCCGTCAGCGCAGATTCGCTGCTTTCTGTCTCTACGGGCGGCTGCGAATCCTCTGGTGCTGCGGGGGCCTGCGCGGAGGAATCTTCCTCCGTAGCCTGGGCGATTTGGCTGCTTTCCGGCTCCTGGGCGCTTTCTGGCTCTGTCAGCGCAGAAGAACTACTCTCCGATGCCGTCTCGCTGCTGACAGAACTGCTTGTCACAACGGAATCCTCCACCTGCTGTGGGGAACCGGAACAAGCGGCGGTCGTGCATAACATCGCTGCTGCAAGCACAGCCGCCGCGATCTTTCTCCATTTTTTCACGTGCGTACGCTCCTTTTCTGATGGATTTCTCGGTCCTTGGGAAACATTTGTCTCGATTTCCTATGTAAAGCTCAAAATATGGGCAAATTTTAGGCATAACCTTTAGAATTCTCTCCCATGATGTCTATTATAGGCGATGATGGAATAGAATTCAAGGAAAATCCATGGATTTATAAAAAGGAAATCCTTACAAAAAATGCCTCCCCGTATATCCATAATACAAGGGAGGCATCCAAATTCTTTCAATTTTGTTAGAAATTATTTTATTCGGCTGCCAGCGCATCGCTCCGCTCGGCATGGCCGGTATAGGTGGGCACCAGCCGGTGTACCAGCTCGACCATTTTTACATTGTCCACCCCGGCAACTTTGCGCAGGCTTTCCAGATCTGCCAAGAAAGTCTCCTCATCAAAGGGAATGGGCTTTCCAATATAAATCAATTGGTGCGACGTCTTCTGGCAACCGCCCTCGCTATCCAGCAAAAGCTCTTCATAGAGCTTTTCGCCCGGACGCAGGCCGGTATATTTGATTTTAATGTCCACATCCGGCTCCAGCCCGGAAAGGCGGATCAAGTTGCGCGCCAAATCCACGATCTTGACCGGCTCGCCCATATCGAGAATAAAGATCTCCCCGCCGTGGGCCATGCCGCCGGCCTGAATCACCAAGCGGGCCGCCTCCGGGATCGTCATGAAATAGCGGATAATATCCGGATGCGTGACCGTCACCGGACCCCCGGCCGCAATCTGGCGCTTAAACAGCGGGATCACGCTTCCGTTGCTTCCCAAGACATTGCCGAAGCGAACCGCCATATAATCTGTGTTCTTGCTGTGGCGGCTGCAATATTGGATAATCAGCTCACAGATGCGCTTGGTAGCCCCCATGATATTGGTGGGGTTGACCGCCTTGTCCGTGGAGATCATCACCATGCGCTTCACGCCGTACTTATCGCAGGCCTGCGCCACGTTGAGCGTCCCGAACACGTTGTTCTTGACCGCCTCGCCCGGACTGAGTTCCATCAGGGGAACATGCTTGTGCGCAGCGGCGTGGAAGACCACATCGGGCCGGCACACTTCAAAGACATGCTCGACACGCGCACGGTCGCGCACGGAACCGATCAATACCTCCAAATTTAAGTTCGGGAATTTCATCAGAAGCTCGTTCTGGAGGTCATAGGCATTGTTCTCATAGATGTCAAAGATAATCAGGCGCTTTGGGTGGAAATGCGCAATCTGGCGGCAAAGCTCAGAGCCGATGGAACCGCCGCCGCCCGTGACCAGCACCGTCTTGTTCTTCAAATAGCCGCTGATCTCCTCCACATTGAGGTCAACTTCGTCGCGGCCCAAAAGATCGAGAATATCCACATCGCGCACCGCTGGGTGCTCCATATCGCCTTCCAAGATCTCATAAAGCGCCGGGACGGTTTTCAGCTTACAGCCGGTCTTTGCGCAGATGCTCAAAATGTCCTGACGGTCCTCTTTTTTCGCAGAGGCAATCGCCAAAACAATCTGGTCTACGTTGTAGCGTCCGGCCATGCGGGGGATACTCTCCCGGCCGCCCGCCACTTTCACGCCGTGAATGCGCGTCCCGCGCTTGCTCTTATCGTCGTCGATCGCCACAACGGGAATGCCTTTGCTCTCCGGTGCGGTTTTCATGTCCTTGATAACCATGGAGCCCATTTCCCCGGCGCCCACCACCATCACGCGGTGGAACTCCTCGCTATCCTGCTGGGAGAGCCTGCGCTTGCGGCGGTGCCACAGGCGGATGGAGAAGCGCGAACCGCCCACAAACAGGAACATCAACGCCCATCCCATCAAATATACGGGGATCGGCAGGCGGTTCGTATGAAATACGGGACTCGCCATAGTAAATCCCATCACTGCAATCAAAACGCTTGAGATGGACACCCCGAAGAAAATCTGTATCAATTCATCGAGGCTGGCAAATTGCCACATGGTCGTATAAAACCGGCATAGAAAAAAGACCACCAGGCAGATACAGGTTGCCCACGGGATCTGTATTTGAAAATACTCAAATTCCCACCACGGGACCTTTCCATCAAACCGAAGCATCAGAGCAATCCAATAGCTGAAATACACCCAAACGATGTCAAAAAGCACCTGAGGCAGGGCTGACCAAATATTGGCCCTCTTTTGTCTCATTACCATTCCCCCACAATAGAGTGATCCACAGCGTTGTAGCGCCGTATCTTTATTAAATCCGTACTTTGCCAGATGACAGCTGCCGGCCCATCTTCTCAAAAGGGTCTGTTTTCGATTATAGCATAGTTTTCCTATAAAAGGAACATCTTCTTCCAAATCTCAACAAAATGGAACCGGTCTCATGCGTCGTTCCGCCGGTCAGACGGAAATTCCCTTCGCACAATCCGCAGGGGCGGCCCCTCTAAATAGAGGATCTGGTCCGCCAGGAACTGCGCCTCCTCCCGGTCGTGCGTCACCAAAAGTTTGAGCGCCTCCCGGCTGTGCTCCTGCACCAACGCCTCCATGCGCAGGCGCGTCTTTGGGTCTAGCGCGCGGAAGGGCTCGTCCAAGAGGATCACATCGCCGCCGAACGCCAGCGCACGGGCAAGCGCAACGCGCTGCCGCATGCCGCCGCTCAACTCCGACGGGCGCTTGTCGCCGTCCTCCCCCAGGCCGACCGCCTCCAACCATTTTTGGGCCTGTTTTTCATCCGCATGGCGCAGGACCACTTCCACATTCTCGCGTGCATTGATCCAGGGCAACAGGCGGTCCTCCTGGAACATATACGCGACTCTGCGTCCCTCCATCCCCAAAATCGCGCCGGAATCCAGCTTTTCCAGCCCGGCAATGCAATTGAAAAGCGTGGTCTTGCCACAACCCGAAGGCCCAAACAGGCAGACGGTCCCCTTTTCCGGGAGCTCCAAGCAAAGCTGTTCCAGGACCGGGCGCCCCTCATAGGACTTACAGGCATCTTGAATGGTTAATTTCATGCATTTTCCTCACGAAAGGTTGTATTTTTTCCCAACGGTTTTCATCAGGCGCATCATCAGCTTTTCCAGGAGGACGCTGATGACGATCACCACGGCCGTCCACGCAAAGAGGTCGGCCGTCTCGATGTAAATCTTTGCATTGTAGATATTGCCGCCGATGGAGTGCTTTGTATTGGCAAGAACCTCCGCGGCAACGCCTGCTTTCCAGGCCAGTCCCATGCCGGTTGTGCAGGCGGCGGTGAAATACGGCATAATGGACGGCAGGTAGATGCGGCGGATGGTTTTTGCAATCCCAAATTGATAGACCTCCGCCATTTGCAGCAGGTTGCGGTCTGTTTTGGCGATCCCATTGGACACGTTCCCCCAGACGACGGGCAGCACCATCAAAAATGCGGTAAAGACCGGCACATAGGGGGATTCAATCCAGACCAACGCCAACAGAATGAAGGACGCCACCGGCGTCGCCTTTACAATGCTGATCATCGGGTGGAATACGTCGTACAAGAGGCGCGACACCGACGTCAATGCAGCCAAAAGGGTACCGGCCACCACCCCCAGCAGGAAGCCGGAAACAATGCGCAGCATGGATGAGAATGCCGTAATCCAAAACTCCGCTTCCCCTGCGAGCTCCAAGAGTCGTCCGAATGCGCGAACAGGAGATACAATCAGTATCTCCTGTTGAACGGCCAAATATAAAACCTGCCAGAGTGCCAGCCAAAACAGGGCCGCCAAGCACTTCCGTCCCCATTCTGCCGCCCGGCTCCTCTTCGGGGAATTGCTCTTATTTGGTATAGTAAAAATCTTCACCCGGCAATTCTCCTCCGACGGACTTGGGGTTGGCTGTATACAGGATATTTAAGAAGTCCGGCATTTTTTGCTTCATCTCGTCCCCATCCATATAGACGATGTTGCAGTTCGGGATGGCCTTTGCTGCCACAGCAGCGGGCATGATGTCGTATTTCTCCGAGAGCTCGGCCGCCTCTTCCACATGGCTATTGGTGAAATCAACAGACGCTTTATACTCTTCCAGGAAGGCGTCAAAAGCCTCCTTGTTCTGCTCCACAAAATCCTTACGGACCGCCAGGCATCCCATGGTCAAAACGCTCTTATCGCCAGCAACCTTGTCCCACTCGTCGGTGAGGTTGAGCGCGACCTTGACATTCGGGTCCTTGGTGGTCACTTGCGTCACGAACGGCTCGGGCAAAACGGCAATCTTGGCATCGCCCGAAAGGATGCTGGCCGCCAGCTCGCTGTGATCCGCCTTATATTCGATCGTGACGTCCGTACCAGGCTCCATCCCGTTTTCCGAGAGGATGTAATTCACCGCATATTCCGGCGTTGCGCCCTGCCCGGACGAATAAACCGTTTTCCCCCGGAGGTCTTCGATGCTGTTGACCTCCTCGCCGTTTGTCACCACATAGAGCACGCCCAGGGTATTGAGCGCCGCCAGCTGCACGTTTCCGGAGGTCTTGTTGTACAGGATCGCCGCCGTATTGGTCGGCAATGCTGCGACATCCGCCTCCCCGCTGGAGATCATGGAGACCGCGGCGTCCGGGGAAGAAGCGATGGTGACATTATACGTATTGGCGGTGCTGCCGTCCTCGCTGTCCTGCATCAGCTTGACCATGCCGAGTCCAGTCGGGCCCTTCTGGGCGGCGATGTTGATCGTAATCTTTTCAGCCGGCGTACTGGAAGGCTCTTCAGAGGCCTCCGAAGACGAAGCCTGTGCGCTCTCCGGCGCCTGGCTGGCGGCCTCCTCTGTCTGGGATGCGCAACCGGTCAAAGTTGTACCCAGCATACAAAGCGTCAACGCCATAGCGGCAATCCGTTTGATCCATTTCATGAAAAATTCCTCCTTTTGTCCCACAAAAGCATCTGCAATCCTGCGCGTTTGTGGAAAACTTTTCAAGAACCACAATCTATTTGAAAAAGCACCGTACCTGTTCAAACAAGTACGGTGCCCTTTTCCAACATGTAAGCTTTATTCGTTGCAGCTCTCGCAGCCACAATCGCATCCGTCATCGTCACACTCGTCGATGTCGAACTCCAGCGTCTCGCCACAATTCGGGCAATCCATCTGACCGTCCTCGATGATGTCCTCGGAGAGGCAGATCGTTTCATGGCAATTCGGGCACGTTACCTCATAATAACAGGTGTCCTCATCGTCCTCGTCATCCTCATCGTCTCCATAAAAATCATCTTCCAGCGAGCCCAAGTCTTCGTCAACCGCGTCGAGCTGGTCTGCCATATCGCTATAGCCATCCTCCAGATCCGCCAGGGACATCGCCAGATCGTCCAGTAAATCAATGATCGCGTTGAGAACTTTGACCTCTTTCTTGCTGTCGTCGAGCTCCAGGCCCTCTGCCAAACCGCGGATGTACGCAACTTTCTCAGTGTTCGTCATGACTTGTGCCTCCTTTAATTTCAATCAAATCAATTCTTCCCACCGCTCTCGCGGCCAAAAGCAAAAAGTGCATTCAAGGAAGCATCGAAACCGACACTTCCTTGAAAAGAATCCCAATGTATTGTGCGTTATGCGCGCTCCATATATTCACCCGTGCGGGTGTCGATGCGGATTTTCTCGCCCTCATTGATAAAGAGCGGGACTTTGATCTCCGCGCCAGTCTCCAGCGTTGCCGGCTTTGTCGCGTTGGTTGCGGTGTCGCCCTTGAAGCCCGGGTCAGTCTTGACAACTTCCAGCTCGACAAAGTTCGGCGGCTCTACGCCAAACACGTTGCCCTTATAGGAGAGAACCTTGCAGTCCATATTCTCCTTGACAAACTTGAAGTTATCGCCCAAAACGCTCTTGTTGATCGGAATCTGCTCAAAGGTCTCGGAATCCATGAAATAGTACAGGTCTCCGTCGCTATACAGATACTGCATGTCCTTGCGCTCTACAAAAGCGGTTGGATATTTATCGTTCGGGTTGAAGGTCTTTTCCGTGACGGCGCCTGTGATGACGTTGCGAATCTTGGTGCGGACGAAAGCAGCGCCTTTGCCGGGTTTCACGTGCTGAAACTCGATGATGGAAACTACGTTGCCATCCATCTCAAACGTCACGCCATTTCGAAAATCTCCTGCAGATATCATGACCATATCCTCCAATAACTAATTTACTATCTTTAAGTGTATAATATTTCCTGCTATTTTTCAAGACATATTTTTCGTCTTTCCCCGATTACATCAGGTTCTTAAGCGCATCCAGCGCCAAAAAATAGCTAAACTTCCCGAAGCCGCAAATCTGCCCCGCGCACACATCCGCGATCACCGATTTATGACGGAACTCCTCGCGTGCGTGGATATTGGACATATGCGTTTCCACAAACGGAATCCGTACACAGGCAATTGCGTCGTGCAGGGCATAACTGTAATGGGTCAGAGCGCCCGCGTTCAGCACCACGCCGTCATAGTTTCCCCGGCATGCGTGGATTTTATCAATGATGTCCCCCTCATGGTTGGACTGGAAGATCTCGCACGAATAGCCCAATTTTTGGGCGTGCTCCAAGATCTGTAGATTGATGCTTTCCGCTGTCTCATCCCCATAGACGCCCTTCTCCCGAACGCCTACCATATTGAGGTTTGGACCCAAAATCACCAGAACCCGTTTCATACGTCTCCCCCCTTTTTCTCCGACTGCCGTGCAATCCGCCGGCGAACCGGCCGCTCCAGCGTCCGGCGAACGCGAATGGAAAACCCTTTTTCCTCCCCGCGCGGTGTGAGCAATATGGATTTCATCCGGGAAAGGTTCGCTCCCACCACATCGGTAAAAACCTGGTCGCCGATCACAACCGCCTTTTCCCTGCGCGCCCCAAGTTTATGGATCGCCCGGAAATAGGCGATGGGGAGCGGCTTGATGGAAAAGGACAGAAACGGCAAATCATACTTTTCAGCGAACGGCGCCACACGCTTTGCAAAATTATTGGATAGAATCATCACACGAAAACCTCTGCTGCGCAGTTCATGCGTCCATTCGACCGTCCCTGGGAAAGGTTCCTGGGAGCCGTGATAAGCCAGAGTATTGTCCACATCCAAAAGGACGGTATCCACCCCCATCGAGGCCAGCAGCTCCGGCGTGACATCCAAAAGCGTTTCTACTGCAACTGTGGGCAAAAGCAAAGCCATCGGGCACCTCCGCTTGGGAAAGAAGCATCGGGCAGACACTTCCTTGGACGTTAAAAAAGCGGGCTTACAGCCCGCTTTTTGTGAAATTCATTCCAGTAAACGCTTATCTGTACTTACGCTTACGGGCCGCTTCGGACTTCTTCTTCCGCCTGACAGAAGGCTTTTCATAAGCTTCTCTCTTGCGAACTTCAGCAATGACACCCGCTCTTGCACACTGCTTCTTGAATCTTCTGAGCGCGCTTTCCAGGGACTCATTGTCCTTAATTCTGATTTCAGCCATTTATTTTCCCTCCCATCCGCCGAAAGGCAGGGGTTAATAGTAACTCAATTACATAAAAGTTATTATACATACACTTTTCGGCTCTGTCAAGTCTTTCCGAACAAACTCTCAAAAAACTCCACTCTGAACACGAATAGGTAGCCTTGCCTTTTACCAACGGTTCTTATTATTACATAAATTGGCAAAGAAAGCAAGACAAAACCGATAAAATTTAGAATAATCATTGCAAATCCGTAAAAGCTGTGCCATAATTAAGAAAACAAACGTACGTATTTGGGGCGCCATTTCACACAGAATGTGCAAGGGCGTTTTCTCAAAGGAGGGGCATGGGTATGGAATGGAAGGATCGTATAAAGAGCCGAAGGCTAGATTTAGGACTCACGCTGGAAAAGGTTGCGCAGGCGGTTGGTGTCAGCGCTGCAACCATCTCCCGCTGGGAGCGCGGGGAGATCTCCAGCCTGAATGCGGACAAGGTGGCTTGCTTGGCGAACGTCCTCCAGGTAACACCGGATTATTTGATGGGTTGGGAGATTCCTCCCCAGGAAGGGCAGCTCAACAACGTTTATTTCAATTTTGCCCGCGAAGCGCAGGAAAACAACATCGATCCGGACGACATCCGCATTGCCATCGATATGATCCGGAAACTAAAAAGGAAACATTCAAAAAAATGAACCGGCATTGTACAAAAGCGGAACTTTACCAATCTATCCGCATTTTACGCCATCAATGCAATATTTCTGAGAAAAACGGGCCTTTGGACCTCATCTCCTTGTGCGAAAATCTTCCAAACCTCGCCCTTGGGTTTCCTCCCTTCAAAACACCCGGGCTAAAGGGGATTTCCTGCCTCTCCACAGATGGCGGGCCGGATATTATCCTGCTCAACGGGAACCTTTCCTGGCGCGAGAACAATTTCACCTGCGGCCATGAGCTGATCCATGTCACGCTCCACCGCGACGGTCCGGCAAAGTCCTTTAACTGTTTTGAGCGCGCCCGTCCAAACCAAGATCGCTTCCTGGAATGGCAGGCGAACGAAGGGGCTGCCGAGCTTCTGCTCCCCGCGCGCTTCCTTTTGCCCCGCATCAAAGAGCGATTCTCGCAATTGCAAACCTGGCAAGACTTTGTGCATTTCAAAGGGGAATTGGCGGAAACCTTTCGCATTACAGAAGCCGTTGTGACCTTCCGTTTCGAAAGCTTGAAATATGAAATTTCTCAATATCTCTCCGGAATCCCATTAGAAGAAATCCGCCTGCTCTCTTCTTCTAAGCAGCAGGAGGCCGGTATTCACATAAAATCCCTGAACGATTTGGAGGCGGAATGCCTCTCCCAGGAGACGGCACGCCAGCGCCGCATTCATCAGCGAACCCTGAACCTGGGTGCCATTGATTTATAAAACAAATTTTTCCTACACCTAGATCGCTAAATACATGGTTGCAGCATCTTCCTGTAATAAAGCAACAACAAGGCGCTCTTCATCTTGTTAATGCCGATAAGGAAGTATGAAAAACTGACTAACTTAACGACTGACAAACAGAGATGCTAATAAGACTCCCCGGCCGGAGGACCCTCCCTCCGGCCGGGGACTTTATGCCGCCGCGATGACGCGGTGTTTCCAAGGATTACCCGTTTTTCATCTTCAGCGTCGTGAGCTCGCTGTCGGCTTCCCGCCGCTCATCCTCGCCGGCGTCCTGGCACAGGGAGAGGGCCTTCAGGCTGCGCATCAGCAGTTCAGGATCGTCCAGTGCTCTCGCGGCCTTGACACGCAGGCGCATCAGGTCGGCGCTGCTGTGCTGGTCCAGCTGGCTCAGCAGCATGTAGGCGCTCCAGGCGTCCTCCATGTCCAAGAGTTCCTGGCAGTGCTCCAGCACCCGCTGGGAGAGCCGCTCACGTATGTCCGTGAAACGCTGCTCGCCAAGGATCTCTGTGCAGGTGTTGCAGTAGCGGAAGTACCGGCCTATCTCCCTCTCCCAGCCGGGCTTCCCGCCGGACTGCTCCAGGTCCTTCATGTAACGGTCCAGCATATCAGCGCAGGCCAGTGGGGAGCCATGCTCCGCGGCCTGGCGTATGGCGTTGACATCGTTTGCCTCCAGAGCCTTTTTGTACATATCGTCCTGCTCCAGAGCCCGTTCCCGGGCCTTCATGTTCTCGTAGGCCTCTATGTCCTTCTCCACCTGCCAGAAACCCAAGTCCCGCAACTCCTGGAGTATGGCGATGGCCTCCTCCGGGCGATCCGCCATCATGTTCCGTGCCTCTTGGCGGCGGGCCTTCACCCAGTCGCTGCGCTTTATGAGACAGTATCCCACGCCTCCATCCAAGGCGGGCTTATATTCCTCCCGGGCCAGCTGTTGGACCTTGTCGTAGGCGCTGCATGGGTTGCAGGGGATGCCTGCCAGGCCGTCGCACTCCAGCATGGCCAGCACATAGCGGCAGTTCTTGTTCTTCCCCTTGCTTTGGGATAGTCCCAGCTCTGCGTAGTGGCGGGCCTTCTCGTAGTCCTGCGGGCAGGGATCCTCACCCTTGTAGTAGTCAAAGGCCAGGTTACCGCTGGGCGTGTGATTCCCCAGCTCCGAACCCATCTTCAAAAGCTCCAGGGCTTTGGCATTGTCCTTCTCCACACCCAGGCCGTCCTTGTACATCAGCCCCAGGTTATTGAAAGCGAGTACCTCCTTATTCTCCACGGCCTTCTCATACCAGTAGATGGCCTTGGCGTAGTCCTGTTCCACGCCCTGGCCGTTTTTGTAATAGAGGCCGGTGCAGAACTGGCAGAAGGAGTCGCCCTCCTCGGCCCCTTTGAGATAGCGGGGGAATGCCTTATCGTAAAGCCCCTGCAAGGCGTAGGCGTAGCCAATGCGCCGGCATTCGAGCAGCGCACCCATGGACTCGGCCTGCTCCATGAGTTGGGTTGCCTCCCGGACCTTCTCCTTGTCAGTGGAGCAGTGGTCAAGATAGTAGGAGGCCAGATGGCACATAGCGTGCCTTTCCCCCAGCTCTATGGCCTTTTGGGTATACTCCAGCTCCAGCCTTGTGTTGCGGCCTTTCTCATCCAAAGCCATTTTGTAGTACTTCCAGCCTTCGTCCTCTTTCGTGGGTTTCTTTCTTCTGAAAAGTCCCATAGTTTACCTCCATAATACAGCCGGTGTCGAGACGGCTTTAATCTAATCATTATGAGTGCGCCCCTTAGTCATCCTTGAAGCCGTGGGAGGAGTCAAACGCATCCTCCAATTTCCTTCGCTGGCTGTCCTCAAGCTCACTGCGTATTAAGCGTTCCCGAGTGTACTGCTCTGTGGAGACCTCCCCTAAGATGTGCGCCTCCTCGCGGGTGACGCCGGAGCCGCCGGTGCCGTAGGAGTGGGCACGCTCGGCCCAGTCCAGCTTGCTTCTGTACTCGTCCATACCTTGGGCCACAGCCTCTCTGCGGGCCTCCACCATGGCCATGCGCTGGTAGGCCTGGCGCTGGGCCTCGTTTGCCCGGGCGGCCTGCTCTATGGACTCGAAATGGAGCCGCAGCGCCTCCACGGCGCCGGTGAGGCCCATCTCCTCGGCCTTCCGTGCCACGGCCAGGCTGTCCTCCGAGGCTATGCCGAACACATCGTTGTAGCAGGGGGCCAAGTAACAGCCCAAGCCGCCGCCCCGGCGGAAGAGTTCCTTCTGGCAGCGGTTCCGGGCGGTGCCCCAGAACCGGCGTTGGAGCTTTTCGGAATCGTATAAGAAATGCAGCCACACCAAGTGGAAGGCGGCCTCCGTGTCACCCATGTCTGACAGTAACCCGGTGTACTCCATCTGCAGGTCCATTATCGTCTCGCACTCCCAGTCCACGGCCTTGTATATCCCGGTGGTATCGCCCCGATACTTCTGCCGCAGGTCGATGAGCATCTCGGAGATGTGGCGTATTCCCTCGACATCTCCCTGCCGGGCCAGTTGGAACACGCAGGCCATATCGTCGCTCTTCCATATGGGGTGCCGCCAACTGCCGGCCATGGGCCAGCCGAACTTGGCGGGGTCGTATTTGATGCTGTCCCAACCATTTGTGGCGCCGGGCCAGAAGGATCCCATGGAGTGCAGCCTGTACATGGCCTCTCCGTGGCCCAACTCCGCAGCCTGGCGGTATAGCCGCACTATCTCCGGGAACCTGCGGGCCTGGTGTTCCAGGGAGCGGCCCCGGCGGAAAAGAGTCTCCGCCTCCCGGCCATAATCCGGTCGGGACCAGGGTTCCAGAGGTGCCCGGCAGGCCATGCCCTCAAAGTGGCTGAACTTCTCCTCATCGGAGCCCTCCAGCGTGATCCCCCTGTTCTCCCGGGAAAAGCTGTACATCTCCTCCCGCACCAGTATCCAGTCGCAAAAGCAGCTTATCTCCTCCAAGACCTCGTCCATGGTGGGGCCCTCGTCCCGGAGGGCGCATGCCTCCAGCTCCGATATCCGTGAGAGCAATTGGTCCCGGCGGCGGCGCATCTGGTCCCACTCCTCTGTTAGAGCTACCTTGGTAGCCTGCACCACGCTCTCGTCCAGGCGCCGTGCCTCATCCAGTTTTCCAAGGCTCTCCGGCAGCGGAGGCAAGGGCCGGGAACCCGCCAGGGTGACGTTTACGAACTCATCCCAGAATTTAAGCTGGTGTGGCGTGTCGCCGTTCTGCGCCCGTTGTTTTTCCCGGGCCAAGAAGACGGCAGCGGCTGGGCCGTACCCCGAGAAGGCCGCCTCGATAAATGCCTTTTCAAACTCGCCGCCCCTTGTGCCCAGGGAGTACCTGTTCGTGCCGTAGACCCGCCAGCCTATGTCCGCCGCAACGAAACTGCCATTTCCCGCGGCCTTCAGCAGGAAGTCCTGCATCTCCTGGCGGCTGTCGCCCACCTTGCCTATGCCCAAGCGCTCCATCTCATCCACCCAAGCGGAAATGTCCCTCCGGAACTCCTCTGGTTCCTGCTGGGCGATGAGACGCCGCACAAGGCCGAGATCCGCCTTGGGGCCCGTATCCGTGAGCAGGAAGCAGATATAATTTTCTATGTCCGCATTCCTGACGGCTGTATTGTCGCTTTTCCGAGCTGCCTCAATGGCCTTCGCATAAAAGTCCCGGCGGTCCTTGGGTTTACCGGCCACCCGGCCGTTCTGGAAAAACTGCGACCCGGCGTAAAGCTGGTCGGTGATTTTCTTCTTGAAAAGTCCCATTCCCTCCGCGCTCCTCCCATAGCTTGATGGCCCTATTCTATCATAGCCCCACTGAAATTTCCACATAAGTCAGAAAATAATGAGAGACAATTTTACACCCCAGTGACGCCGCCGTGATGGGAGGAGGCGTTATCAAAAGATATGTCCCGCATGGGACAGGACTACCTGAAAGTCGGTTACTATACTGAAAGCTTCTTTGCGGAACGTGATATATCGTCGGCAATCCCATAGCGTTCAAAGATGAATTCATCCCCGACATTATAGCAAAGGACATGCACCCGCATGGGGATCTGCACAGTATTGTGCTTGTAATTCAGGGTACAACTTTTTATCAATGACGGTCAATTTGACTTTATGTTGCATTTGATAACCTCCTTTAACTTTTAATCGGTTTCATCTGATCCCACGTGAAAAATTGGGGCAAGGCTCTGGCTAAGACAAACGGAGTGTTTTTGCTATCCACGAATCACAACCACTAGTAAACTAGTGGTTTGCTCAGACCCCAGAGGGGTCAGTACTTGCTGACCCCTGGAAAGGGTACTGAAAAATATCATCGC